>JAHDYJ010000017.1:2715-58213 GCA_023383795.1 Burkholderiales bacterium
GCGCGTGACGCTGCTCGGCGTGGGCGTCGCGAACGCGTTCTCGGCCTTCGCTGGCGCGTCGCTCGCGCAGGTCCAGGGCTACGCCGACGTGGCGATGGGCTTCGGCATCCTGATCAACGGGCTGGCGGCGCTCATCATCGGCGAGGCGATCACCGGGCGCGACAACGTCCTGCGCCAGCTGCTGGCGCCGTTCGTCGGCGCCGTGGTGTACTACCTGGTCGTCGCGGTCGGGCTCGCCGCCGGCGTGCATCCGTCCGATCTCAAGCTCGTCACCGGACTCTTCGTGCTGGCGACGCTGGGGCTGCCGGCCTTTCGGCGCGCGAGCGTCCGCGAGCCGAAGCTGCGTGCCTGATCATGGACTGGCAGGCCGGCTACGACTGGTTGCACCTCGTGCTGCGCTGGTTCCACGTCATGGCGGCGGTGTCGTGGATCGGGAGCTCGCTCTATTTCCTGTACCTGGGGCGCTTGGCGGCGCGCAGCGAGCCCGACTCGGTGGAGGCCTACGGTCTGTCGGAGCCGACCGCGCGCTGGCTCAAGCGCGAAGCGGCGCTCGCGTGGCTGAGCGGCGTGCTGCTCCTCGTGCTCCTCTATTTCGGGGCGGGTGTCGCGGATTTGCTGCAAGGTCTCGCGGCCGTCGCGCTGCTCGCGGCCGGCTGGTTCGTCTACGACCGGCTGTGGCGGGCGAGACCCGCCGTCGCGGGCCCGGCGTCGGTGGTGCTGCTGATCCTCGTCGTATGGGGATTGAGCCTCGCCCACGGCGGACGCCTGCTGTACGTCGAGCTCGGCGCGCTCCTCGGTACCCTCATGGCGGGCAACGTCTGGTACCGCATCGCCCCGGCCCTTGCGGCGCAAGGCGGCGAGGCTGTCTGGACGCTTGCCAGGGAGCGATCGGCGCACAACAACTATCTCGTCTTCCCGACGGTCGCGCTGATGGTGAGCAACCACGTGCCGGGAGTTTCCGCGAGCGCCCTCGGTCCGGCCGTCCTCGTGCTGCTCATCGTCGCCTTCGTCGCGGCGCGGCACGGCGTCGCCGGGAGGAGCGCCCGCCGATGGGCTTTCGGCGGCGTGCTGGCGCTGCTCGTCGCGATGATCGTCATGAGCGGGCGCTAGATGGGAAGGCGTAGGGTCCGCGTCGAAACGGTCGCGCAGGGCTACCTCGAGGTGCTGGCGAGCCGGGGCGTCGAGTACTTGATCGGCAACGCGAACACCTCGCTCGTCGACGCGTTCGCGCGCCAGCGGGCGAGACGGCGCCCGGGGCCGGCGCCGCTCCTCGTCGCGCATGAGTACCCGGCGACTGCCATGGCGCACGGCTACGCGATGTTGACCGGGCGCCCTCAGGTCGTGATGGTGCATTCGACCGTCGGCGCGGCGAACGCCGCCGGTGCGATCATCAACGCTGCGCGCGCGCAGATTCCGATCCTGTTCACCGCGGCGACCTCGCCTGTGACCGACGCGCCCGGCATCGCCGGCGCGCGCGACATCCACGTCCACTGGGCCCAGGAAGCGTTCGACCAGCGCGGGATGCTTCGCGAGTGGGTCAAGTGGGACTACGAGCTGCGCCACCCGGGGCAGCTCGAGGACGCGGTGGATCGGGCGCTCGAGCTTGCGCTCGCGGAGCCGCGGGGTCCGGTGTATCTCACGCTGCCGCGCGACCTGATGGCGCAGCCGATGCGTGCGATCAGTCTCGAGACGCCGCCGCGACGCAACAGCCGCAGCCGGCGCTATCCGGATCCGGCGCGCATCGCCGAGGCGGCCGAGATTCTGCGCCGGAGCAGGCGCCCGCTGATCATCACCGCCGAAGCAGGGCGCGATCCGGGCGCGCGCGCGGCGCTGGTCGCGCTCGCCGAAGCGGGCGGCATCGCCGTGCTCGAGGCGGCGCCGGCATACGCGAACTTCCCGGCCGAGCATCCGTGCCACGCCGGCTACGTCTTCGGATCACAGGTGTATCCGGCCGTGGCCGAGGCCGACGCCATCGTCGTGGTCGATTGCGACGCGCCGTGGTTCCCCTCGCGGGTGCGCCCCGGTCCGCGGGCGAAGGTGATCCAGGTCGCGATCGACCCGTTCTTCAGCCGCTACCCGATGCGCAACTATCCGTGCGACGTGCCGATCGCCGCGGAGCCGGCGATCGCGCTGCGCCAGCTCGCGCGCGCGGTCGGGAAGCCCGCGGGCCGGACGGCACGGCTGAAGCGCCTGGCGAGGGCGCACGCCGAGCGACGGCGCGAGTGGCGGCGCGCGGCGGAGAACGAGGCAGGTCGCGTCCCAATCGGTTTCCGATGGGCGTCGCGGTGCGTGGCGGAGACGTTCGGGACGGACGACATCGTCGTGAACGAATATCCGTTGGATCTCCGCCACGCCGATCCGCGGCCCGGCGCCTACTTCGGCCCGCCGCACTCGGCTGGGCTCGGGTGGGGTTTCGGTGCTGCGCTCGGCGCGAAGCTCGCCGCGCGGGACCGCACCGTGGTCGCCACGCTCGGCGACGGCTCCTACATCTTCGGCGTGCCGACCGCCTGCCACCAGGCCGCATGCATGCACGGTCTCCCGGTCGTCGTGGTCGTCTTCAACAACGGCGCCTGGGAGGAGGTGTCGAAGGGCGCGGCGGCCGTTCATCCCGAGGGATGGGCGATGTCCAGCGGGGATTTCCCGTTCTCCGCCCTCGAGCCGTCGCCGCACTTCGAGCAGATCGTGCGCGCGTTCGGCGGGCACGGCGAGCGCGTCGATGCGCCGGAAGCACTGCCGGCCGCGCTCGCTCGGGCGCGCAGAGCCGCGCAGACCGAAAAGCGCCAGGCGCTCGTCAACGTGATCTGCAAGCGTTGACTTCGAGCCGCCCTTGGTGCGCGTCTCGGACGGCAGCGGCCGAGGAACGGCGTGCAACCCTCGACAGAATGGGCTGCGCTCAGCGCCTGCCCCAAAGCTCTATAGCGGTGGCGGAGCCTTGCTGCGCGCGCGGCGGGCTATGCCGTCCATTTCGGTCTTCGCCCGGCTGCCGCCGGCGCGTAGTCGCCCGACGCGCGGCACACCTACGCCTCGGTCCGGCGGGCGTTCTCGAAGCGCGTCAGGATGCACGTGACGACCGCCCCTGTGGCCGCCAAGCGGGTGATATGCTCCCGCGCCGTTGCGAGAGACATGCCGAGCTCCCTGGCGAGCTCCGAATCGAGCCACTCACCGTGCTTCGCGAGACACTCCAAAACTCCGATTATGGTCGTCGGACCGGGGAAAGTTCGCAGCTCTATCAGGCTCTCGGCCGTGCTGCGACGCCTCCGATGTCGACGGCATGCCGATGGGCGCCCGCGAGGCTGCACCGCGCATCTCGAGCGGCAGGTCCGCAGAGGAAGCGGCAATGACAATCGAATCTATGAGGAAGTAGCACGGCTATGATGTCGAGATGGCTTCTAGACCTGGTCTGAGGCGGATCCGGTCCAGCCGCGCGCGGGCTGGGCGGCCGATCATTCTCCCGCGTGCTTGACACGACTCTATCGGCTTTACACACCTAGGTCAGCAAGCGCCCCCGCGTCGGCACATCGCTTATCGCTCGGGCAGGCCGGTTCGGACCGAAAGAGCCTGATCACGTTCACGACGGCCGATGGCCGCGTGCACGTGCACTGCCTGGGGCTGCCGGCAGATTCCGTGGACCAGAGCGGTTTCAAGCAGCCCACGGCCGGCGCCACCGAAACTAAGCCGCGAGCGCTGCTCTCGGCCTATGTGGTGCGCCCGGACGGCACCCCGCATCCGGGATTCGGCCCGCAGCCGCAGGACATTGTCATCCTGACGACCGGCGATGGGCGCGTGGTCGTCACCTTCAGCGACCTCTCCGCCGATGCCGAGACCGGTAGCTATCCCTATCCGATCAGGGTCGGCGCGCCGGCCCATTAGCTTGCGAGATGTTGCCGCGGCGCCCTTATTTCACCGGTGTGACCCCCGTTTGTGAGCACCTCAGGTTGGGTGTGACCAAATCGTGACCGGGTAGACAAGCCTCGAGATTCCGTCCGGCCGCACGCTGCGGCGCGATCGTCAAGTCAGTTGCCGATGACCGAGGTTGTCACCCGCAGGAAATGCATCGCGGAGGACGAGATCAACGTCCGCCCGGCAAGGTGCGGATTCCCCGACCGAGATGCTCAAGATGTCCTCGGTGCCTGGCGGACTGCCAACTTGTGCACACCGCCTCCGTGCGTAGTACTCACCCCCCGGGCAGTTTCGGTCTGCGGCTGCGCCGCTCGGCGTCTTTGCTTTCGCGATCGGCACGCTGGCCGCGTGCATCGCGCACGGGCAGACTGCGGAAACGGCACCGGGCGGCGCGATCGGTGGAGGCGCCGGGGCAGCGGTGGGCTCGATGGTGGGCGGCAAGAAGGGCGCGATCGTTGGCGGCGCGCTCGGTGGGGCGGCCGGCGGCGCGATCGCCTCGGAAGGCGATGCGAAGACCGGCGCGGCGATCGGTGGCGCGATCGGCGGGGCGGCCGGCGGCGCCGTAGGACACAAGACGGGCGGCACCGCGGGGGCCGCGATCGGCGGGGCGATCGGCGGCGGCGCAGGGGCCGCGATCGGCGGCAACATCACCGGAGGCGAAGCCGCTCCGCAGCCCTCCAGTCGACCTGGAGCAGCGCCGACTGCACCACGGGTGGCGCACCGCGAGTACGAAGGCGAAGACCGGGACTCTCGTGGACGGCGACAGGTCATGATTCCGCCAGGTCATATGCCGCCACCGGGGAAGTGTCGCGTGTGGTATCCGGACCGGCCGCCGGGCCAGCAGCCACCGCCGCGAGCTTGCGGTGAGCTGCGTTATCGCGTCCCTCCGGGTGCGACGCTGGTTCGAGGATAGTCGTTCAGTCGGAGTGGGGGGCGCCGCTCTCACGCGGCTGCGTACTTGCGGGCTTGCCCGTTCGTGGCGGAGTGCGGTCTACGAGTCCGACTTCCTGCACGTCCCCGGGCGGGTCGCCAACCCGGCTCGGCACGGCGCCAGTTTCGCGAAGCACCGGACCGGCACGCAATAGGTGCGCCTGACCTTGCGTGCCGGTGGACGGGCGGATCATGCCGCTGTCGTCCCCGTGCGCTCGCGCCGGCGATCGGCCGGAGGGCGAGTGCGCAGACGACCGGACTGCGCTATCGTCCGCCACACCGAGTCGCGGCGAGAAGCGCTCAGAGGCCAGTCTGCGAAACGCCGGGCGACGGACCAGCTAGACGAGGAATCGAAAGCCAAGCGAGGCATCGAAATGAAGCTACTCCAGATTGTCGGCGTTCTGCTGATCGTTGCGGGTGTCCTGGGTGTGGTGTTCGGCAGCTTCAGCTTCACCAAGGAAACGCACGAGGCCAAAGTGGGGCCGATAGAGCTGTCCCTGAAGGAGAAGCAGACAGTCAACGTTCCGGTGTGGGCCAGCGTGGGGGCGATAGTCGTCGGTGGCCTGCTCCTGGTCGTCGGTAGCAAGAAGAGATAGCTGCACACGATCGCGCGTAACCGCGCGCCCGACGTGCCGCAAGCGGGCTTCGCGCTCGCGGTGCCCTCGTCGCTTCGGTCATCGGCGGCGGCTCGGCGCGAGCTGCCCGCTTCGCGGAGCTTGCGCCGGCTGTCGCGGGTCGCATTCGCGCGTCGATCAGCTTGCGCTGATGCGCCGGCCGTGGCCCGTTCGTATCCGACTCAGATCAGATGCGTGCGGGGTGTGAATCCGGACTAGCGCTTGCTGAGCGCCTTCAGCGTTGCCTCGTCCGGCTCGCCGGATCGAGCGAGCCCGTGCTGCTGCTGGAACTCGCGCAGCGCGGCCGCGGTGCGCGGCCCGAGGATACCGTCGATGGGGCCGACGTCGATTCCTTCACGCTTCAGCATCTCCTGCACGCTGCGAACCAGATCACCGGCGATGCACTGCTGCAGCTCCGGGCGCGTGCTCAACCAGGCCGAGACTGCCGCGTAGTCGTAATCCGGCGCCGGCTTCGGCTGCACGACGCGCCCTTTGACCTTCGCGTACATGGCGGGCACCGTGTCCCGGAACGCCGCCGGCATGCTCTTGACGAATGCCGGATCGGCGCGGCTCACGACGACCGGCTTCGATTCCACCGACCTGCGCGAGTACGTGTGGTTGACGGCGACGTTCGTTCCGGCTGCGCTGCCGCGGAGTCCCGACGGATCGAACGCGAGGGCATTGCCTTGCTCGACGAAGAATCGTCCGCCGTCCGCGACGTTCACCACCGCGACGCCCGAGTTCATCGTCAGGTCGAAGAAGGGCGTGTTGATGCGGTAGGGGGGCGCGTTGTCCCGCTTCGCCACCGTCAGCTTCAGCCAGCCGGAACGCAGGAAGAAGGGCCCGACCGCCCGCGCCGATCCGGCGGGAGTCGGCATGTCCGAAAGGAAGCGCGAGTCGGGCCCCAGCTCGATCCGGCTTCCATCCGGGAACTCGAGCTGCACCAGACTCTCCGGCCCCGTCTGGACGATGTCGCACGAGCGCAGCTGCACCCCGGGGACCGGTACGTATCCGCGGAAGCCGGAGGCGAGCGTGCTCTTGCCTTCGACGAGCGTGACCACCGGTGCGGTGTCGTCCGCCGCCGCTCGAAACGTCAACGGAAGCAGGAGCAGGAGGGTGGAAACCCCCCGCGTCCACGACGTCAGGTGCATAGTTACCCCCTCGAAGCCGAAGTGAAAGAGTGAAAGGGCCCTAGCGCGAGGTCTAGAACTTATCTCAAAATGCGAATGCGGTCGCGAACCTCGGGCGCCATTCAAAGCTCGACGAGCTTGCGTCTGATCAGCCACTGGAATGCCATTCCCGCAAGGAACGCGACGCCGACGTTCCAGACCGCGAGCGCCGCTGTCACGAGAAGCACGAATCGCTCGTCCTTCTTCCCCCACCCGTCGCAGACACCCAGGGCGAGCTGGCTCCCCGTCACGAACAGGATCACGCCCAGCACCGGCAGCGAGAGAAGCGCGAGCCCGGCTGCCACGACCTCCGATGCGAACAGCGCGGAGAGCAGGAGCAGCGACCCGAGAATCAACGGCGCTCCACCGGTGCGCGCACCGAACCGTATGTGGCCCGCCATGCCTCCGGCGCCATGGCACATCGGCACGCCGCCAAAGAGGCCCGCAAAGATGTTCATCACGCCCGTCGAGATCGCGACTCGGCTTTCCGTCACGGGCCGCTGCGGAAAGAGCCGGTTGTTCTCCTCGGTGATCGCGAGGATCGCATTGCCGAAGGTGAGCGGAACCTGCGGAAGGACGAGGATCACCGCGGCCACGCTGACAGCCGCCCAGCCGAGCGGTGGCAGGCCGAACGCAGGAAGCGTGAACGTGGCGGACGCCCGAAGAAGGCCTTCGAACCGCTCGGGCGCGCTCAGCGCGCCGACGCACACCCCGACCAGAAGGAGCAAGGCCATCACCGGAAAACGGCGGCGGGCCAGCAGGACGTAAGTCCCGAAGAGCGCAGGCGCGCTGACCCACCAGAACGTGGACATCATCTTCGCGGCTTCCAGCATCAACGCGATGCCGAGCCCCAGAACGATCCCGAAGGCGAGCGGGCGGGTTACCAGGCGCGACAGCCGTTGGAGCAATCCCGAGACTCCTGCAACGAGCCACACTACGCCCGTCAGCAATGCCGCGAGCGCGAAGGCTTCGGGGCCCAAGCTGGCGCCTGCCGCGACGTTGGTCGCAGCCACTGCTCCGATGGCCTTCATCGGCTGAACGGGAAACGGCGTGCGGTATATCAGCGCTGAAACGATGAGGGCAACGCCGAATGTGAACAGCAGCCCCACGGAAGGCACGCTGGCCAAGGCGACATACGCCAAGAGGAACGGAACAAGGGTGCCCAGATCGCCGAACGCCCCCGACCACTCTCGGGGCGCGAACCACGAGAGCGACGGCGCGTGCGCCCGGGACGGGATCGACGTCATGCGGCGAGCCCCCTGGCGATGGGCACGGTCTTCCTCCTGACGGGCGCGGCCATTGGTCGATCCCTGGCGCTCGGGGCGCCGGGTCCGCTCGACGGGTAGTCTAGCAAAGGCCTCCTGCCCGAGGCGACACTTGTCCGCATCGACCGAGCGTCCCCTCGCGAGCCGGGTCGGAATCCCCGCGGCTTGGGGCGAAGAAGGGATCCGGACACGAGGTCGGCGTCCCGGGAGACCTCCGAACCGTGGCGAGGGGTTCGGGAATGACCCACGAGTTGATGTCTCGGCCGCCGCGGGAACCCGCCGCCTGAGGCGAGATCTCAGGAGACGGCTTTCGCCTCCGCCTGAGGCAGTATGATCCGAACCATACGGTGCGTCGCGGGCCGAAGCGAAAAATGACGCGCCTCGACTACCCCGCCGCTACCTCATGAAACGCCTTCAGCTCGCCTTTCTCCTCGCCGCCGCGTGGCTCGGCGCCGCCGCCGTCGCCCAGACGCCCCACTCGCATGACCACAGCTTCCGGGGGGCGGAGCAATGGGCGCGCTACTTCGACGATCCGGCGCGCGACGAATGGCAGAAGCCGCATCAGGTCATCCGCGCGCTGGATCTCGCGCCCGAGGCAAGGATCGCCGACATCGGCGCAGGCACAGGGTACTTCTCGGTTCGGCTGGCCCACATGACGCCGAAGGGTCGCGTCTATGCCGTAGACGTCGAGCCCGACATGGTCAAGTACCTGGCGGACCGAGCCGAGCGGGAGAAGCTTGCGAACCTTCAGGCGGTGCAGGCGTCCCCGGGAGACCCGCGCCTGCCCGAGCCGGTGGACCGTGTTCTGCTCGTCGACGTCTATCACCACATCGGCGAGCGCACGCGCTACTTCGAGAAGCTGCGCGAATACCTCAAGCCGGACGCGCGAGTCGCGATCGTCGACTTCCGCAAGGACTCACCAATCGGACCGCCGGCGAGCGAGCGTCTTTCCCAAGAGCAGGTGGTCGCAGAGATGGAGCAGGCGGGATACTCGCTCGCGGCGACCGAGGACTTCCTGCCCAATCAGTACTACCTGATCTTCATGGCCCGATAGCTGCCGGTTCGCGCGAGCGCGAGCCGACGCACGAACGCGGGTCCCCGCTTCACGAGCCGGCCGCGGACGGCTTCCGCAACCGCCTCCGGGGCGAGCGTCCGGTTGCGGCCGACGCGTTACTGGTCGACAAGGCACGACTGCCGACGCTGACGCCGCCCGAGATACCCCTGCTCGTCGGCGGCCTGCGCGTTCTTGGCGCGAACGTCGGGCATGCACGGATCCGTGCGTTAGTTCACACGCATTCCGCGGGCGATGCGAGAAGTGTGCGTCCGCCGCAAGAGCGCTGAGGCACGTGACGGCGAGAAACGGGCCGCGCCGGTCTACAGTCTTCCCATGTGTGAACTACTTGCGATGAGCGCGAATCGGCCGGCCGAGGTGGGCCACTACCTGTCCCGGCTCATGGCGCGCGGCGGAGCGACCGGACCGCATGCCGACGGCTGGGGCGTCGCGTACTACGAGGATCGCGCGGTACGCATCTTCAAGGAGCCGGCGCCGGCCGCCGAGAGCCGCCTTCTGGCGATGCTCGCGGAGGATTCGCTCAAGAGCACCGCGCTGATCGCCCATATTCGCCGAGCCAACCCGTCGATATTCGGACGAGCCATGAAGAACACCCATCCGTTCGAGCGCGAATGGAACGGCCGCTCGTGGTCCTTCGCCCATAACGGCAAGCTTTCCGGGCTGCACCAGAAGAACGTTCGTCCGGACGGCCGTTTTCTGCCAATCGGCGAGACGGATTCGGAGCTGGCGTTCTGCCACATGCTCGAAGCCGTTGCACGCGGCATCGGGCGCAACGGTCGTTACTCGCCAGCGGTGCTGGTCGACGCCATCCGGCCGGTAGTGGACGAACTGGCGACCCTCGGAGAGTTCAACTTCGTTCTCAGCGACGGCGCATGCCTCTATGTGCACGCCCACACCAATCTCCACGTGCTGCAACGGACGCTCTCTACCGCGGACGAAGATCTCAAAATGATCCTGCTGTCGACCGCACCCTTGACGGCGGAACCGTGGCAGGCGCTGGCGCCGGGCAGCATCCACGCCTATAGCCAGGGTGAAGACGTCCTGCAGGCTTGCCTCGCCACCCTGCCTGCCGGCTACGGACCCGCGGCGCAGCGGCGTGCACATGCAGACGTGACAGGCGGGTTCTGCCGCGGAAGCTGGACCGCTGCGCTGGCGTCGGAGGCGCCCGCCTGACCGCGCGCCGACCATGGACAGAGACACGTCGGCTGCGAATCAACGCGTACGGCTCGATGCAAGGTCTCGGGCCCTGACAGGAGCGCACGCCATGGACTGGAACGCATGGGATGTGGAAGCCATCCGCCGGCACTTCGTGTTTCCGCAGGCCGGCCGGGTCGTCACCAACAACGCCGCCAGCACCCAGCCGCCGCGCGAGCTGCTGACCCTGTACCACGCGCTCGCGTACGACTACGACAACGTGCACCGCGGGCAGTCGAGCGCCTCGCAGCGCACGACGGCCCGCTTCGAGTCGGCCTACGACGATATCGCGCGATTCATCGGCGCGCGAAGCCGAAACAGCATCGTCGCGGTGCGCAACACGACCGAGGCGCATAACGCGGTCATGTACTCGCTGCTCGCCGAGTTCCGCGACGGCGACAACGTCGTCACGACGATGATGGAGCACAACTCGAACTACGTGCCGTGGTACGCGATGTGCAAGGACATCTTGCCGAAGTTCGGACGGCGCGTCGAGTACCGGCTGGCGCGCTTCGATCCGCTGACCGGCGAGCTCGACATGGATCATCTGAAGTCGCTCATCGACCGACGGACGAAGCTCGTATGCTGCACCGGGGCGTCCAACTTCTTCGGCACGAAGAATCCGCTCGCCGACGTTCGCGCGCTCGCCGGCGCGAGCGGTTATGTGCAGCCGACCGGCGAGCGGCGCTCGTACCTCCTGGTGGACGGCGCGCAGCTGGTGCCGAGCTCCTTCGTGGACGTGCAGGCGCTCGACCTCGACTACCTTTCGTTCTCCTTTCACAAGATGCTGGCGCCGTTCGGCGTCGGTGTGCTGTACGCAAGAGAGCGGCTCCTCGAGTCGTCGCCGCCGTTCATGTACGGTGGCGACATGATCGCCGAGGGCCGCGTGTTTCCCGAGCACGTCGAGTACAACGCCCTGCCGTGGAAGTTCGCGGCGGGAACGCCGAACATCCTGGGCACGATCATCTCGGCCGAGGCCATGCGCATTCTGCTGGACTTGGCGCTGACGCCGGGGCGGCTCCGGCATTTCGCCACCGACAAGCCCATCGAGCGCGCGACCGTGGAGGCCGCCATGGGGCGCGTGGCGACGTGGAACCGGGAACTGACGGGGCGCGCGATCGAGGGCCTCAGCAGGATTCCCGGCATCGCCATCTATGGGCCGCGTGACGCAGCGCGACGCAGCGCGCTGGTTGCGTTCAACGTCGCGGGCCGCAGTCCGATGGATCTCGCGCGGTCGTTGAACGAAGCGGGCGTAGAGTCGCGCGCGGGCTGCCACTGCGCGACGCTCGCGCATCATGCCCTGAAGTTGAACCCGCCGGCCAGCTGCCGATTGAGCTTCTACCTGTACAACACGCGGGAGGAGGTCGATCGTGCCGTGGAGGCGCTGGTAGCGATCGTCGTGAGGGGAGACCGTGGCATGGCGTCAGGCCGGCAAATCGGGGCCCGGCGCAACCCGCTGCCGCCGACGACGAATAGCCGGTACGGCGCGGCCACAGCGGTAAGCGTGTACTGAATCACTGGGGGGAGGGCGAGGCTCCGCTCTGCGGCGGTCTTCGACGGGAGGCGAGTCGTTCGAGGCGTCGCCCTCCCGCTACGCGCCGAAGGTGAACCGGCTGCCGAGGTTGTTGGCCACGACGCGGTCCGGCATGCGCTGGCGCATGGCCTCGATGAAGGGCGCGCCGGTGCAGTGCATCGGGATGATCGCATCGGGCTTCAGGGCGGCGAGCTCGTCGACGGTGTGGACGATGTAGTCGGCGGGCGCCATGCCGAGATGGAATCCGCCGATCACCGCGTGCACCTTCGACGCGTTGGCGACCTTCATCGCGGTGCGCACGGTGTTCACGATCCCGGTGTGGCCGCAGGAGGAGATCACCACGAGGCCGCGCCCCCTCACGATGAAGCAGGTGCCGTGCTCGTCCGGGTGCTCGTCCAGCACGAGCTCGCCCCGCCGCTCGGCTTCGGTGAAATGCTCGACGCGGACCCTGGTGCTCCCGGTGATCTGCTCGAACGAGGTCCGCTCGATCTGACCGGTGGTGAACGGGCCTTCGAGCGCCACCGGCGTTTCGCAGCACGCCGGCACGACCTTTTGCGCGGTGAGCGCCGTGCGGTCGAGCGCACCCCAGGAGACCGGCTCCTCGCCCTCGCGCCGCGGCAGCCATTTCTCGCGGAAGATGGTCTCGCCGCCGACGTAGAGGGCGAGATCGTCGCGCATCCTGGCGCGATGCTGGTTCACGAAGCCCACCAGGCCGCCATAGTGGTCGCGGTGGCCGTGGCTCAGGATCAGCCCGTGGATCCGCGCCGGGTCGACGCCGAGGAGGTCGATGTTGCGGTTGAGGACCTCGGGCGTGTACCCGAAGTCCAGCAGATACTGCGTCCTGGCGCCCCGGTATTCGGATTCGAGATGCAGCGACAGGCCCCATTCGCCGGCCAGCGTGGACATCTGCCGGCCGCGGATCTCGCCGACGTGCTCGATCCCGACGACCGGGTGCGTCGCCTTCGGGAGGAAACGCTCGTAGTGCGAATCCACCACGACGCGGATCGCCAGGCTGTCCACGACCGGCGGGGCGAAAGGCGCCCGCGCATCGACGTTCAGGCCCATGACCTCTCCTCCTCGCGGGAATCTATTCCGGCCGCGGTAGCACGGCAAGCGATCGGGCCATTCCGCGGACAGGGAAGTCTACGATGAGGCGCGGACGCTCAAGGGCGACTTTCTCAGGCGCCCGGTCGCTGCCGAACGTCGCCCGCGCATCCCACGGGGCACTCGCAGAACATTGATAAGGCAGCGTTAATCAAGGGTCCCTGCGACCGGGATGTGCGTCTTGTTTGAGCGGTGTCAATTTCGCCTGCCGAGACCGGGAGTATAGAAATACGGGTGGTACTCCGGAGTCCGCTCAGGCTTCGGAACGGTCTCGCACATGAACGAAAGGACGCAGCATGGCTGAACAACCGGAAGGATGTGCGCGGGTGACCGGCTCGGTCGTCGGTGAACCACCGCCGCAAACCCCCTCCCAACTCGAACCAGGCATCAAGAAAGAGGCGACAAAGATGACTGCACGTGTCGGACAGAAAGCGCCGGATTTCAACGCGCCGGCCTACTACCGGGGCAGTTTCACCAACGTCAAGCTGTCGGACTTCGCCGGCAAATGGGTGCTGCTCTGTTTCTATCCAGGTGATTTCACGTTCGTTTGAGCGACTGAAGTGTCGGCGGTCGCCGCACAGTACAAGTCGCTGCAGAAGCTGGGAATAGAAGTCATCTCGGTCAGTGTGGACAGCCACTTCGTCCACAAGATGTGGAACGACGGCGAACTCAGCAAGATGGTGGAGGGCGGCGTGCCATTCCACATGGCTTCCGACCAGGCAGGCAATGTCGGTCGGGCGTACGGTTGCTGGGACGAGACCCAGGGCATCGAGATGCGCGGGCGTTTCATCATCGACCCGGATGGCGTGATCCAGGCCATGGAGGTGCTCACCCCGCCGGTCGGGCGCAAGGTCGCCGAAACGGTGCGCCAGGTGCAGGCTTTCCAGCACGTCCGCGACACCGGCGGCAAGGAAGCCATGCCCGCGGGCTGGGAACCGGGCAAGCCGACCCTCAAACCGGGGCCGGATCTGGTCGGGAACGTCTGGAAGGTTTGGAACCCTTCCATGGAATAATCCGCCCGATTCTGGCGCTTGGGGTGGTCGGGTTCTCTCGTCGCCGGCCACCCGAAACCCCGCCCCCCGTGGCGGGGTTTTTGTTGAACGGATAGGGTGATCGATCGCGCCATGCTCATAGGCACCGCGGGCCACATCGACCACGGCAAGACCACGCTGGTGAAAGCGCTCACCGGCGTGGACGCCGATCGACTGCCCGAGGAAAAGGCGCGCGGCATCACCCTCGACCTCGGCTACGCCTACACCCCTCTCCCCGATGGCTCGGTGCTCGGCTTCGTCGACGTGCCAGGGCATGAAAAGCTGATCCACAACATGCTCGCCGGCGCGACCGGCATCGACTTCGTTCTCCTGGTCGTCGCCGCCGACGACGGGCCGATGCCCCAGACGCGAGAGCATCTCGAGCTGCTCGACCTGCTGGGCCTGACGCAGGGGGCGATTGCCCTCACCAAGGTCGATGCCGTTTCGCCCCAACGACTCGACGAGGCCCGGCAGGAAGTGGCAGCGCTCATGGCCGGCACCGGAATCTCAGGCAGCCCGCTCTTCCCGGTATCGGGCCGCACCGGGGAGGGGGTGGCCTCGCTGCGCGCCCATCTGGAAGCGGCGGCGGCCGCCGTGCGCCGACGCCCGGCGGGAGGGCGTTTCCGACTGGCCATCGACCGCTGTTTCTCGCTCCCGGGCGTCGGCACGGTCGTGACCGGCACGGCGCATTCCGGCGCAATCGGCGTCGGCGAGACGGTCATGATTTCTCCGCCGGGCCTGAAGGCTCGCGTGCGCGGTCTGCACGTTCAGGACCGTCCCGCCGAGCGCGGCGAGGCGGGCGATCGCTGTGCGCTGGCGCTGAAAGGCAACTTCGAGAGGAAGGACGTCGCGCGGGGCATGTGGGTGGTCGATCCGTCACTCGCCATTCCCCTGTCCCGCTTTCACGGAGAACTCCGCGTCCCTTCCGGCCAGATGCCGGTGACGCACATGCAGACCGTCCACGTCCACCTTGGCGCCGAAGACCTCCTCGGGCGGGTCGCCCTGCTCGACTGCCAGGAAATCGGTGCCGGCGGCACGGCGCTGGTGGAGATCCTCATGGAGCGCGAAATGCTGGCTCTGCGCGGCGACCGTTTCGTCCTGCGGGATACGGGCGCGCAGCGCACGGTGGGCGGCGGCAGGGTGCTCGACATCTTTCCGCCCACGCGCCACAAGCGTGCGGTGCAGCGGCTCGCGTTGCTCGACGCAATGCGCATCGACGACCCGGCGCTCGCACTGGGGCTTCTGGCCCGCCATGCCCCGGCTGGCATCGAGCTCGATCGGTTCCTCGTGAACTGGAACCTCACGCCGGCAGACGCCGAAGAGCTCTGGCAGCGTGCCGGCCTGCGCGTGATTCGCGATGGTGAGACATCGATCGGCATCGCCCATGAGGCCTGGTCCGCACTCCGGACGAGACTGCTAGACGCCGTGGACCGGGAGCACGAGCGTGCCCCGGACATGATCGGCGTCGAACGCGAGCGGCTGCGCCGCATGACCTCAGCCAGCCTGCCGCGTCCCGTTTTCGACGCCCTCAGCGCCGAGCTGCTGGCGTCGGGAGCGATCGCGCAAACACGGGCCTGGCTGCACCTGCCGGAGCATCGCGCCAGCGTCTCCGCCGCCGACCGTGACCTCTTCTCCGTGCTGAAGCCACTGCTGGATGCGAAGCCCTACAACCCGCCGCGGGTGCGCGATGTCTCCGAGGCAACGGGCACGCCGGAAGACACAGTACGCCAGCTGTTCAAACGGATCGCCCGCGCCGGCGAGCTCTACCCCGTTGCGCACGATCACCATTACACCGCCAGCGCCGTTGCGGAACTGGCCGACATCGTCCGCAAGCTGAGCGAGGAAGAGGGCGGGGCACGCATCGCCACGTTGCGCGATATCCTCGTCGGCGGAGGAGGTGGCGGCCGCAAGGTGGCGACCCAGATCCTCGAGTTCTTCGATCGCATCGGCTATACGCGCCGCGTTCGGGACGAGCACGTCCTGCGTCGCGGGTGTGCAATGCATCACTGGACGGCATCGTGAAAGACGGAAAAGATCGTTCGCGCGCTGCTCCACCGGGCGGCGGCACTGCCGTTCGGCCGATGGCGAAGCTCTCGTCGATGATCAGCAGAACGTTGCACATTCGGAAGCTGTAGCGTAGCGGGACGCACTGGCGTCCCGACCGCGCAGGGGGACGAGAATCGTGCGGGAACGGGGGCGCCGCGCGCTCTCCGACGAACCGCAAGTCGCCAATGACCGGTCACGTGCCTCACCCGAGGATTTCGACGCGGAGGCGGTTGCGCCTCGGCAACGCCGTCGTGGCGCTATTACGACGGCTGCTCTATCTCGTGGTTCGCACGCAGGTTGCGCCGGAGGCCGCCGAGGCGCTCGGCATCGATCCGCAACGGCCGCTCTGCTACGTGCTCCAGGATCGGCACCTCTCCAGCGTGCTCGTCCTCGAGGAAGAAGCGCAGCGGCTCGGCCTGCCCTCGTGCCTCGACCCGATCGGGCCGGAATTCCCGACCGAGAGGCGGTCGGTCTTCTCGGTCGTCCTCAACCCGAATCCGCTGAGCCCGCGCGCCGCCGAGCCGTCGAAATCGCTCGCGCGGATGACCGCCGCCGTGATGAGCGATCCCGCAGCCGACGTGCAGCTCGTGCCCGTGACGGTGCTCTGGAGCCGTGCGCCCGGATCGCAGGACTCGCTGCTCAAGGTGATCTTCGCCGACGCGTGGGCGAGTGTGGGGGCGTTGCGCCAGCTGTTCATCATCCTGGTGAACGGGCGCCAGACGCGCGTGGCCTTCGCCGAGCCGATCTCGCTGCGCCGCCTCGTCGGCGACGACGCCGACGCAGCCACGACGGTGCGCAAGGCGAGCCGCTTCCTGCGCTTCCATTTCCGTCGCGTCCGCGAGTCGGCGATCGGCCCGGACCTTTCGCACCGTCGCAATCTGATCGAGACGATGATCGAATCGGAGGCGATGCGAGAGGCCATCGACGGGGAGGCGACGCGGCGCTCCGTTCCCGCCGCGGAAGCGGAGCGCCGTGCACGCAAGTTCGCATGGGAGATCGCGTCGGACTTCAGCTACCCGGTGATCCGCGCGCTGGAGCTGGTGCTCGGCCGCCTGTGGAGGCGGCTCTACGAGAGCGTCGTGATCCTCCACGCGGAGGAGATCGCGAAGGCGGCGCCGGGCAAGGGGATCGTGTATCTGCCCAACCACCGCAGCCACATCGATTACCTGCTGCTCTCGTACTTCGTCTACAAGAAAGGTCTCGCCCCGCCGCACGTCGCGGCCGGCGCCAACCTCGACTTCCCCGTCGTCGGGCCGGTGCTGAGGCGCGGCGGGGCGTTCTTCCTGCGGCGGAGCTTCAAGGGCGAGCCGCTCTACGCGGCGGTGTTCCGCGAGTACATGCATACCATGCTCGCGAAAGGCTTTCCGATCGCGTACTTCGTCGAGGGCGGCCGGAGCCGCAGCGGGCGGACCCTGTCGCCGAAGAGCGGGCTGCTCGGCATGACGCTCGAGAGCTTCATGCGCGAGCATCCGCGTCCGCTGCTGCTCGTGCCCGTGTACATCGGCTACGAGAAGCTGCTCGAGGGCCGCACCCTGATCGCCGAGCTCGAAGGGCGCTCGAAGAAGCGCGAGTCGCTGGGGGCGCTCCTCGGGGCCGTGAAGGGCCTGCGGCGCGAGTACGGCAGCGCCTACATGAGCTTCGGCGCGCCCCTGCTGCTCGAGCGGTTCCTCGATCGCGAAGCGCCTGCATGGCGGGCGCTGGAAGGCGACGCGCGGCGCGCGGCGGCGAAGCGCCTCACCGTGCCGCTCGCCCGCGAGATGGCCGAGCGCATCAACGCGGCGGTCGTGGTCAATCCGGTCAACCTGTTCGCCATGGCCATCGTCGCGAGCCCGCGGCATGCGCTCGACGAGCGCTTGCTCCTGCAGCAGATCGAATGGCTGAAGACGATCGCCTCCCGCCTGCCCTACGCCGGGGGCGCGACGCTTGCGGACAAGGAGCCGGCGGCGGCCGTCGACCAGGCGCTGAAGCTCGGCTTCGCCGCCCGCCTGCCGCATCCGCTCGGCGACATGATCAAGGTGCCGGACGACCAGATATCCACGCTCAGCTACCTCCGCAACAACGTCCTGCACGTCTACGCGCTCCCGGCGCTGGTGGCGAGCCTCATAGCCGGCGCGCGCGACACGACGCGCGACAGCGTGGCTCGCTTCTGCGAGAGCATGCAGCCCTTCCTGCGCGCGGAACTGATGCTGCACCACTCGCCCGCGGAGGCGGGCGAGGAGTCGCGGCGCATCGTCGAGCTGTTCCTCGAGATCGGTTTCGTGCGCGCTGCGGATGCCGCGATTCGCGCCGCCGACCGCTACAGTCCGGAGCACGCGGGGCTCGAGCTGCTCGCGCGGTCGTTGCGCGATCTCCTGCGCCGGGACTACCTGACGATGGCCCTGCTGACGAGCCTCGGCTCCGGACGGCTCAAGCGCGAGCGGCTCGAGGAGCTCATGCAGATGCTCGCCCAGCGGCTCTCGCTGCTCACCGAGCCCGTGCCGCCGGACTTCCACGAGCGCTCGACGTTCGCGACGTACTTCGACTCGCTGCTCGAGACGGG
Source organism: Burkholderiales bacterium (assembly GCA_023383795.1). Taxonomy (GTDB): domain Bacteria; phylum Pseudomonadota; class Gammaproteobacteria; order Burkholderiales; family SG8-39; genus JAABRB01. Next base: position 21,114 of record JAHDYJ010000017.1, read on the forward strand.
CATCGTGCGTGAGGACGCCGAAGGCTGGCTGAACGTGGACGAGCGCATCCGGGAGTCGCAGCGCAACGTCGAGCGCCTGCTGCCCGCGGACGCGGTGCTCGCGATCCGGCGCATCACGGTCGAGCACGGGCCGCCGGTGCGCGGCGGGTAACAGGGAGGGGCGTTTCGCGACGCCCCCAATGCGTCGTGCTTCAGGGGATGCCACGCCCGCTCGTCCCTTGTGGGGCGGGTCCCATTCCTTGCCGTCCGGGCGCCCGCGGGGGTTCGATCGGGTCGAGCGTTCTCGCGATTGACGATGCGCCACTCGCCGCATAGATTGCGGGTTCGCGAAAGCCGGCGCCGGGAACAGATACCTGCACGCTCGTATGGAAACGGAGCTCGTAGGGCAGTACGCGATGCCCGGCATCGGCTTCGGGACGCTCGGCGCCGTCGGCGATGCCGGCTGCGCGCTCGTCGAAGCGGCGCTCGCCGAGGGCTACCGCTACATCGACACATCCAGGTACTACGGCAACGAGGAGGCGGTCGGGAAGGCGTTGGCGCGTTCTGCGGTCCCGCGCGGCGACATCTGGGTGACGACGAAGCTCCTGCACCCCAAGACTCCGCCGCAGCCGGACATCGCCTTCGAGCTGGACGAGAGCCTGCGTCTCCTGCAGACGGACTATGTCGATCTCCTCCTGATCCACTGGCCCAACCCGGCGGTGCCGTTGGAGTGGGCCCTGGGCGAGTTCGCGGCGCTGCGCGAGCAGGGCAAGGCGCGCACGATCGGCTTGTCGAACTTCCCGACGGCCCTGTTGCGGCAGGCCCTGGAGATCGTCGGCGACCTGGCGGCCAACCAGGTCGAGTACCACCCTTACCTGAACCAGCGCCCGCTCCTCGACCTGATGCGCGAGCGGGGGCTCGTGCTGATCGCCCATTCGCCGCTCGCCCGCGGAGCGGTCCTGAACGAACCGGTCCTCCGGGAGATCGCCGGGCGGCGCAAACTGAGCGTCGCGCAAGTCGCGCTGAGGTGGCTCATGCAGCAGGAGCGGGTCGTCGCCATTCCCGGCGCCGTGAGCGTGGAACAGTTGCGCGAGAACCTGAAGGTCCTCGAAGTCACGCTCACGAACGACGAGATGGCCGCCATCTCGGCGCTGGCCCGCGGAACGCGAATCGTCGACCCGCCGCACAGTCCGGCGTGGGACCCCGCATGAGGGTTCGAGGTCGAGGCGGTCGCAGCGGGCTCACGGTCTCGTAGGCAGGCATCCGGCGCACGCGAACGGCCTGGATGCGGCCGGCTATCACCACGTCGGCGAGCGCACGAGCTGCTTCAGGAAGCTGCGCGAATACCTCGATCCGCCGGAACAGGTGATCGAGGAGATGCAGCGCACCGGTTATTCGCTCGCGGCGACGAGCGACTCCCTGCCGAACCAGTGCTACTTGGTCTTCAAGGCGAGACGACCGGCTGGCCGTTCTTGCCAGCTGCCACCGGAAGCCGTCGCAACCACAATGATTGCAACGCCTGCGCGGCGCCGGGTCTACGCGTGCGCTGTCGACCTGCGCTCCGGGCGGCGGCGGCCCGGGAACCGCGTATACTCAGCGACGGATGGGAATCTTGGCCACAGTGCCGAAACTCTCGCGCGTCCTCGTGCAACCGGGGCCGACGGCGGGATGGGGCGTGCTCCTGCCCGGCGCGGTGGCATCCGAGCCCTTTCTCGACCGTACCCAGGCGCTCAGCTTCGCCAAGGCGTGGGCGTCGGCGCACCGACCCGCCACGATGCACGTGAGCGGCGTCGGCGGCAACTTCACGCATGAATGGTCCTTCCGGTGACCGCTGCGCCGTGCCGGGCGGTGCGCGCCTTGCGGCGCGGACGCGCCGCGGGCTTTCTCGCGCGGCTCGGGCCGTGCACCCGATGACGGGGGCGAGCCCGGGGCGGGATTGACGACATGTTCCAGGAGTTCCGCCTGCCGGTCGACGACGCCCCCGAGCTCGTGTTCAGCGGTCGTTTGATCGTGCGGGTAACCAGCAGCCCTGCGGCGAGGGCGGACAACTTCAGCCGTCACGCCGGGCGATGGGTCGAGCTGGCGCTTTATCGAACCGACGGCGGCAGGTACGTGTGCCACGAGGTCCGCCGCTCGGCCCGAGCAGGCGATCCGAAGCGCCGCGACCGCGCGGGCATCGTGAGCACCGACGCGTCGGTGATCGCCTTCTTCAAGCAGACCCGGCTCGCCAAGCGCCTCTACCTGGAGGCCGGGATCGCGAAACCGCAGCGGGTCCGGTAGCCGATTCGGCGCGGCGAGCCGGGCGCGGAGCGCGCGGCCGCCTATTCCGCGCGCGGCGGCGAGAACAGCATGTGATACACGATGAGCGCGACGCTCGCGCCCGCGAGCGCGGCGACGAAACCGGACACGTGCAGTTGCGCGCGCCGCGGTGCCGGGAGATCAGTCCTTGCTCGGACCGGCGTCGTCCGGCGGGACGGGCACCTGCTCCGGGGACGGCTGCTTGCCTGCGGCCTTGCGCCGCCGCTTCTCGTCGCGTTTCTGCTTCTTCGCGAGATCCCGCTGGCGCTTCGCAAACGCGTAGTTCGGTTTAGCCATCTTCGGCCCCTCTAGACTCACGGCGTCGAGTCATCGCGCGGACGAGCGAGGCCAGCGCCGCCGGCGGGGTCGAAGCGATCGAACGCGTCGCTGGACGTGAAGGCTTCGCTGGCGATCTCCAGGACGGGTTACGGGTCGCGCGAACCATCGCGGGGAGCCCGCTACCCCGTCGATTTCGGTCGTCGGCCGGCTGCCGCGGGCGGGCAGTAACCCGAGACGCGACATACCCACCCGGCGGTCCGGGCGGAATTCTCGAAGCGCGTGACGTGGCATGTGACGATCGCCCCGCTGGCCGCCAGCCCCGCGATGTGCTCGCGCACGGTCGCAAGCGGCATGTCCAGCTCCCTGGCGAGCTCCGAATCGAGCCGCTCGCCGTGTTTCGTGAGGCACTGCAGAACTCTGATCATGGCCACCGCGCCTCCCGAAGAGGAGCGCAGTTTATCAGGTCCTCGGCGATGGTGCCTGGCAGCATCGGTCCGGGCCGCGATCGCTTGCGACATGCGTGTGATCCTGCGGCGCACGCCGCGCAGCGCGGTGCGACTGCGGGACGAGACGCTCGGATCCCGGGGAGAGTTGCGTATACTTTCCTCGTGTCAGGGAGACTGCAAGGCAAGATCGCCATCGTCACCGGCGCCGGCGGCGGCATCGGGCGCGCCATCTGCCTAGCCTTCGCCGATGAAGGCGCGGCGCTGGTGTGCAACGACATCAACCGCGAGACGGTCGGCGAGACCGCGGCGCAGGTCGCGGCGCGGGGCGGGCGGGCCGCGGTCGTCGTCGGCGATCTCGCTCTGGAACAAACCTCGCGCGACCTCGCCGCCGCGGCGCGCGCCGAGTTCGGCGGCCTGACCACCGTCGTCAACAGCGCGGTCCGCGACGCGTCCTACCTGAAGGTGACCGAACTGCCGCTCGTCGAGTGGCGCGAGTCCATCGACGTCAACCTCACCGGTCCCTTCCTGCTGCTCAAGCATTCGATCCCGCTAATGATCGAGGGCGGCGGCGGCAGCATCGTCCTGATCGCCTCGCAGCTCGCGCGCACGCCCAAGCCCGGCCGGGCCTGGTACTCGTCGCAGAAGGGCGCGCTGATCAGCCTGGCGAAGGCCCTCGCCGTCGACCACGCCGCGCAGAACGTTCGCGCCAACACCTTGTCGCCCGGCCCGACCGCCGACCAGCGCTTCTTCAGCCAATGGCCGAGCGAAGCCGAAGCCCACAAGCATGCCGCGACGCTCTTCGGGCGCCTCGCCACGCCCGCCGAGATCGCGGCCGCCGCGGTGTTCCTGGCGAGCGACGAGTCGTCCTTCATGACCGGAGCCGATCTGCTGATCGACGGCGGGTACACCGTCGTCTGAGCCTCCGTTTTTCCGCTGTGCGGGTCCGCGGTCGCGGGCGGGGCGCGGTGTTGCCTCGGCGAGCCGGCCATCGGGTCGCCTCGCGGCGCCGCTCTCACTCGCATGTGCGAGTGGGAGGACGGCGCGGATCGCGGACGGCGGCGCGGAGCGCGCGCGAGTGGGAGCAGTGGGACGCGCGAGGGCGCGCAAGCGTGGGACGCGCTGCGGCGGCGAACAGGTCCTCGGTCGTATTGACTCCGGCTAATCGATCGATCGATAGTCGCGGAATCCAGCCGCCGCGCACGACGGCGCGCGCGGCTGGACGGGCCGCGACAGGCGGCATCGTGGCGAGCCTCCCGATCGCATCCGGCATCGCGCGCAGCGCTCGCTGAACCAAAGGAGGAGCCGGTGAAGCAATCAGACGAGAAAGACGAGAAGCGTCGAACCAGGAGCGGCACTGAACGCGAGCGCGCGGCGAGCGGCGAGGGCGTGTCCCGCAGGACGGCGCTGAAGGCGGGGGCGGCGGGGATCGCCGCCGCCTTCTCGGGCGCCGGCGCGGCCATCGCGCCCGGCACGGCGGATGCGTCGAATCGGGGCCACGGCAAGGACGACGAGGACGATCTCCTGCTCGTGAACGGCAAGATCCACACGATGGACGACCGCAACCGGATCGTGAGCTCGGTGGCGATCCGCAACGGGCGCTTCGTCGCGGTGGGCGGGGGGCACGGGCATGGGCACGGGGGCAAGGTCATCAACCTCCAGGGCCGCACGGTCGTGCCCGGGTTGATCGAGAGCCACACGCACTTCGTGAGCCTCGCGAACCGTCCCGGCTATCACGTCGCGCAGCTCGAGCTCGCGTCCAACATCGCGGAGGTCCAGGAGATGCTCGCGGCACGGCGCCCCGACGTGCCGCCGGGCCAGTTCATCACCGCGATGGGCGGCTGGAACCCGATCCAGTGGGCCGAGCGGCGCCTGCCGACGCGCGCGGAGCTCGACGCCGCGGTGCCCGACCGGCCGGTGTTCCTCTTCCAGAGGTTCAACGGGCCGTGCGCGACCAACTCGCTCGGCAAGCAGTTCTTCGAGACCGTGACCTCGCCGCTCGCGGGGCCGGTTACGGTCGGCGACGACGGTTCGATCGCCTCGGGAATACAGTCGACGACCGCGCTCTACCATCTGCGCGTGCGGCAGACCTTCGAGGACAAGCTGCGCAGCACGCTCGACGCGATGGCGTTCTCGGCGCAGGTCGGTATTACGACGAACCTCGACCAGACGCTGGTCGCGCTCGCCTCGGGACCTCGCGACCCTCGGCCCAACCACTTCCTGGCGAACCTCGATCACTTCCGCATGTACGATGCGTGGCTCGCGCTGCACCGCGAGGGGAAGACGTTCGTCCGCCTGCAGATGAATTTCCTGCACAACCAGGGCAACCTGCCCGACCTCGGTGGCCTCGAGAACCAGCTCCCGGAGCTGCGGGAGCGGCTCAAGAACCAGTTCCAGTTCTTTGGCGACGACATGCTCCGCACCGGCGCGATCGGCGAGTGGGCGGCGCCGTTCGCCTTCGAGGGGTCGGCGAATTACCCGGTCTGGTTCGAGGCGCAGCGACTCTGCGCGCAGGCGCGCTGGCGCAACGAGAACAGCCGCGGCGACGTCGCCGGAATCCAGCAGATCGTCGAGACCTACGAGCAGATGGACCTCGAGTTCGGCATCAAGGACTTGCGCTGGGGGCTGCAGCACGCCGATCACGCGACGTCCGAGCAGCTCGCGCGCCTGAGAAACCTCAACTGCGGCGTCTCGATGTCCGGCTTCCGGTGGCAGAACAACCCGACCGGAGACGGATCGCCGGTCGGGCCGCTCTTTCCGCGGATCGTCGACAGCGGCATCCCGGCCGGCCTGCACGAGGACGGCGTGCACATCGCCCCGCACAACCCGTGGTTCGCGCTGCACTACGCGACGACGGGCCTCAACTACGACGGGCTGCAGATCAATCCCGACCAGCAGATCACGCGGCAGCAGGCGCTGTACGCCTACACCCGCGCCAACGCGTGGTACCTGAACCGGGAGAACGATCTCGGCTCGATCGAAGTCGGCAAGCTCGCCGACCTGGTGGTGCTCGACAAGGACTACTTCAAGGTCAGCGACTCGGAGATGAGAAGCATCCGCCCGGTCCTCACGATCGTCGGCGGCGAGGTCGCGTACGAGGCCCGTGAGCCGCGGCGGCGCGGCAAGGGCCGTCACGGCCGCGACGACGATTGAACGAGGCGTCGCGCGAGACGGGCGGGGCGGGCGAGCGCCGGGTGGCGCTCGCCGCGCCCCGCGGCGCACAGCCGAAGGTGGGGGATTTGATGTGGTCGAAGCGAGCGGCGATCCTCTTGGTCGCCTGCCTGCTGCCCGCGAGCTCGCTCGGAGCTCAGCCGTCGGCCGAGGAAATCATGCAGGCGCTGCGGACGGCAACCATTCGATCGTGGGAAGTGCGGATCAAACCCGCATTCGGCAAGACCTTGGAGCGGGAGTATCCGGGTCTGGTGGACGCCGTGCGCCTCGAGGTCGTTCCCTACTCGGATTTCAACGCGTTCGCCGACGTTGGGCGGCGACGGATCGCGGTGCCGATCGGATTCGTGAGCGGTGTGCATACCATCGCGCACGCCGCCACGCTGACCTACTATCTGCCCGGGAAACGCCCTGATCTGGAGGCTTACGTCGCCTACGCGGCGCGCACGTACCTGGAGGCGACCCAGAAGGCCGGCGAGCCCGTCGTGCCGCAGACCTTCCGCGAGTTTGCAGGAATCTCGAGCGCGCAGAACGAGCAAATCTTTCAGGACCCGAAGGCAAGCTATCTCCTCGAGTCGATGATGGTCGACTCCCTGGCTCTGATCTTCGGCCACGAGCTCGGTCATATCGCGCTGCGGCATAAGCCCAGTGGATCAATTCCGGCCGCAGAGAGTCGCCGCCAGGAGACTGCTGCGGACGCTTTCGCAGCTCGATTGGCGCTCCGGGCGGGATTCTCTGCCGCCGCGGGAGTCACCACGACGTACGTTTTCTTCGCGCTGATCGACGCGGGCGGCCGGAAGAGCACTCACCCGGAGCCGCCCTGCAGGATCGTGCGCATTCTGCAGCGGAGCGACCTCGAGACGATCATGAATGACAAGGCGGGACGGGCCGGAATCGAGCGCGCCGGAAAGACCGTTCCCCAGATCCGCGAGGAGCTTCGCAAGCTGGGGCAGGGGTGTGCTCCACACTGACTGCTGCGGGGGGACGCGGCGATGTCTAATTTTCCTTGAGCCGCACATCCGGCTGAGTCCTCGACCAGGCGAGCAGCTTCCCGAAGTCGCCGTCGAAGGCGCGCCGCTTGAGCGCCTCGTAGACGACCGAGCACTGCCTGACTGCCGCGGTGTCCAGCCGGCCGCGGAGCGCCGCGCTGTTGCACGACAGATAGACGCGCTTCAGTTCGTCGATCCGCAGATCTTCCGGCGCGGCGGCGCGCGACTCGGCGTGCGCCGCGGGCGCGGTCGAGACGACCAGCGCCGCCGAAGCCAGCCCGACGGCAAGGGCGAGTACGCGGCGTGTCGATTCCGCGCGCGTGGCTGCGGGTACCGGTGCCGTGCTCATGAAGGTCCTCCCTCGGAGGCGGTCCGGCAACGCGCCGGGTTCGGGAGGAATTCTCGCAGCGGAGGGTCCGCGCGCGCATGAGGCGGCGGTCCCGGCGGGCGCCGGTCGGCCCGCAATGCCGCGCGAAACCGTGGGACGGCGGTCCCGGACCCGTCAGCGGTCGCGGCGCGCGCCGTAGCCGGCGTCGCGCGCGACGACGATGGCTTGCGCCCGCGACTCGACGCCCAGCTTGGCGAAGATGCTCGACACGTGGTTGCGCACCGTCTTCTCGCTGATCGCGAGATGCGCGGCGATCTGATGGTTGTCGAGCCCGCGTGCGATGAGGTCTACGAGCTCTCGCTCGCGCTCGGTGAGGTCCGCGAACGCGCCCTCCTCGGCGGCCGATCGCGGCAGGAAGGCGTGCAGCGCCTCGACGAGGAGCGCCCACGCCGGCTCCTGCGGAAGCATGAAGTGGTTCGGGCTGTCGAGCTGAAGGAAACGCGCACCCGGGATGATCTGCGCGAGCAGCCGGCCTTCATCGAGCGGCACCGCGGCGTCGCGGTCGGCGTGGGCGACCAGCGTCGGGCAGGTCAGGCGGGCCGCCGAGGCCTGCACGTCGAGATCGAACATGACGCGCGTGAGCTGCACGGCGCCGGCGGCGGAGGTCGCAACGCGCTGCAGCTCGCACCAGGAGCGCAGGTGCTCGAGGGAGCCCTCGGGCTGGAACTGCGTCGCGAAGGCGCGCATGAACGCGTGATCCTCCTGCGCCCAGCCGAGCTCCATCATCTCGAGCATCACTCTTGCCTTCTCGGGCTCGAGCGGCGTCGTGCGCCTGTTTCGCCCTCTCGCATAGGTTCCGTACAGGACGAGACCGCCCACGCGCCCGGGCTCGCGCGCGGCGAACTCGATCGCGATCGGCCCGCCCTGGCAGATGCCGACGAGCGAGAACCGGTCCAGCCCGGCGGCGTCGACGACGGCGCCGAAATCGCGCACCCAGGTCTCGAACGAGAGGTCGCTGACGTCGCGGTCCGAAAGCCCGCAGCCGCGCGGGTCGTAGCGGATCAGGCGGTAGCGCGCCGAGAGCGCCTCGAGCCACGGCCGCCAGGCGACGCTGCGCCACTGGTAGTCGAGATGCGTCAGCCAGTTCGGAAGCATCACGACCGGCGGGCCGTTCCCGGTCGCGGCGTAGGCGATCTGCGCGCCGTCGAAACTCCTGCAGAAGCGAACGTACTGTTTTTCCATGGTTCTCCGGGGTGCTGCCGATTCTCCCGCGCCGGCGCTCAGGCGGTGAGACAACGCCGGCGGACGCGGATTCCGCTCGTTGCCGGCCGGTGCGGCTATCGTCGCCCGTCGTACCAGATCGAGCAGGCCTCGCGGCGGCGAAGGCTTCGCCCGCCCGTGGCCACGAACCTGAGCAGGAACGCGAAATGCTCGAGCGGGCGGTAGAGGCGCACCTTGCGGTCGCTGGTGTGCAACGGGTGGCGATGGAGGATGACGAAGCGCATGCGCCGCCGGCGCACCAGCCGCTTCATGCGGCGGGAGAATTCGATCTCCTCGGCGGCGTAGAGCGTCTCGTCGAAGCCGCCCGACTCGCGGAACGCCGCCGCCTCGCAGAAGATGAACGAGCCGGCGGCCCAGCCGGCCGCGCGGCTGAGCGCGTTCCACAGCGCGACCCAGGCGCGGACGTCGAGCCGCGGGTTGGCGAACGCGACGGTGCTGCCGCCCGCGAGGCAGCGGCCCGAGCCGATCGCGGCGGTCATCTCGTCGAACAGGGCGCGGGTCGGGCAGGAGTCCGCATCGACGAAGACCAACCAGTCGCCCGAGGCGCGCCCCGCGCCGGCGTTGCGGGCGCGCGCGATCTGGTTGACGGGCTCGAACACGACCTCGGCGCCGGCCGCGCGCGCGATCTCGGCGGTGCGGTCGGTGGAGTTGTTGTCGCAGACGATGATCTCCGCGGTCCGGCCATCCAGCGCCTCGCGGATGCAGCCGAGCGTCCCGGCGATCAGCCGCTCCTCGTTGTACGCCGGCACGATGATCGAGAGCTTCACATCGCGCATGACTGCGGACGAGCGCTGCGGAGAATCGTCATTCCCGCGAACGCGGGGTTCCAGGGAGAGCGGAGTCCATCGTGTGCCGGATCCCCGCTTTCGCGGGGATCGCGATGCGGCGGCTTTCCTACTCCGGCGGCGCGACGTTCACGCCGCTCACCCCATGGCGCTCGACGAGCCGCGCGACGAGCCCGGAGCGCTTCACGTCCTCGACGAACTCGCGGAGGTACGCCGCGGCGGCCGCGCGACCCTTGGGCACGCCGATCGACTGCTGGACGGCGGTGAACTGGCCGTCGAGGACGCGCGCGCCGGGGAGCTTCCGTGCGTGGGTCAGCAGACCGGGCTTGAGGCCTGCCACCGCGTCCAGCTTCTCCTCGGCGAACAGGGCGTACGAGGCGGGGATGCCCTCGGCGCGCACCAGCTTCGCGTGCTGCAGCGTGCGGGTGAGGTAGAGATCGTACGCGCTACGCGCCGACACGGCGACGCGCACCCCGTCGCGATCCACCTCGGCGATCGTCCGGATCGGCGAGCCCGCCGGCACGAGATAGGTCACCGGAAGCTCGAGATAGGCGGAGCTGAACGCGATCACGTTCGCGCGCTCGGCCTCGCGCGCGAGAAAGCCGACGTCGACCGCTGCGCTGCCGACCGCGTCGGCGAGCTTGCCGGCGCCGTCGAAGCTCACGTACTCGATCGGCACGCCGAGCCGGCCGGCGAGCTCGAGCGCGAGGTCGGGCGCGATGCCTTGCGGCGCGCCGTGCGGCGAGCCCGGCTTCACCAGCAGGAAGTTGCTGTGGTTGATCCCGGCGCGCACGCGCCCGGCGGGGCAGAGCTCGGCGCGCAGCGCCGGGGTGACGGGAAGGCTCATCCCGGAAGTCTAAGCGGATTCGCAGCCGACGCGCACGAGCGCACGCGCCCCCGCATCGCCGCGGGGTGCGCGGCGCTCCGGTGCCGCCCGCCTCGCGCTACTTCGCCTCGGCGAGCTCCTTCAGCGTGAAGGTGTAGCTCGCGTCGCCGAGCGGCTTGTGGCAGGCGAGGCACTCGGCCTGGTTGACCCCGGGACGCAGCTTCCCGTCCGTGGTGAAGACCGCATAGTTCCAGTCGCCGTTGCGCAGCATCTCGGGGATGTCGCTCCCCCAGCCGGCCTCGCGCGCCATCGCCGTGTAGAAGAGGAGCTTCTCGGCGACGAAGAAGCCGTCCGCGCCGGTCATCGGCTTCTTGGCCGCGTCGAGCTTCGCGGCGTAGACCTCGGCGAACAGGACCGAACCGTCGGGCAGGGGCTTGCCCGCCTTCGCGGCCTGGAGGGCCACCGGGTTGGCGTAGTAGTAGCGCACCTGCCGGGTCGCGGGGAAGTTGATCGTGTGGTACCTGGTGAACGTCTCCTTGTAGCCTTCGGGGAAGGCGACGCGGGTCTTCACGAGATTCGCGAGCGGCGCGGACTTCGCATCGGGTGCCGCGCCGGGCTGCGCGGCGTAGTAGGCCGCGACGTTCGCGATGTCCGCGGCGCTCAGCTGCGCGGCGATCGCGTTCATCATCGGGTTCTTGCGCGAGCCGTCCTTGAGCGCCTTGAGCTGGGCCTCGAGGTAGGCGGCCCGCTGCGCGGCGAGGTTGGGGATCGTGTCGCGCACGCTGACCCCGTTGACGCCGTGGCAGGCCGCGCACACGGTGGCGGCCTTCGCCCTGCCGGCTTCGACGTCGGCGGCATGAGATGCGGTGGGAGATGCGGCCGCGAAGGCCAGGAGGAGCGCCGCGCCAAGCGTCTGTTTCATCGTCCTCTCCTCGTGCAGGTGATCGGCTCGATGAATGCGCAAACACTCTGCGTGGCCCCTCGATTCCAGCTCGTCGCCGGGGGCCTCGGGCGGGCAAGGCGATCGTGGGCGGGCGCCCATGGGCCGCGGTGCCTCGCACCGCGGCCAGGACCCCGGCGCGGCCTGCGAATCGACGTGCCGGGCGGCTGCAACCGGGCCGGCGGTCGCCCGGGGGGTTCGTGAGCTACGATGCCTTCGCCGGCGTCGCGGCCGGCGTCGCGACCCACCTGGCCTTCGCGCCGCCCTGCGTGGTCGTCGTCCCCTCCATGCTCGCGCCGGCGACGCGGCCGCTGAACCGGCGCTTCACGCCGCTGCCGTCGACGAACGCGAAGGCAATCTCGGCGCCGCGCAGCCGGGTCTCGATCAGCGGATACGACTTGCCCTCCCGCGTCGCGGTGCCGGAGATCTTCTGGAAGGTCTGCGCGAGCGCGATCCGCCACTTATGGTCGCCATTGCCCGCCGGGACGGAGACGGCCCAGCTGCCTTGCACCTTCGCCGGGACGATCCAGAGATACGCGTTGCGCCCCTCCACGGTCGCGGTCTGATCGGGCGCCCAGTCCTCCATGTTGAACGCGTGCGAGACGACGCGCGTTCCGGGTCGCATGTCGAGGATCCGCGGACGCAACTTCACGTTGAGCGCGGGCAGGAGGTACATCGTGAGCACGGTCGCCTTGCTGAAGTCCGTCTCGAAGATGTCCGCCTGGATGAACTTCGCCTTGTCGGACACGCCCGCCTTCGCGGCAGCCTTGACCGACAGCGCCACCATGTCCGGGTTGTACTCGATGCCGAGCGCATTCACGCCGTACTTCTGCGCCGCCATGATCACGGTGCGGCCGTCGCCCGATCCGAGGTCGACGACGTAGTCCTTCGACGTGACGCGCGCCATCTCGAGCATGCGCTCGACGAGCGCCTCGGGCGTCGGCACCCACACCACGTCCTTGCCCGGCTGGCCGACGTGCGGCTCGTACGCCTGCTTCTCTGCCGTCTTCGCCGCCGCCTGCGCGAGCGCCGGGACCTGTGCAACCGTCAACGACAGCGCCGTGACGAGCACGGCTGCCGATTTCCACACGCTACTCATGGGATGACCTCCTTTGCTGCGGCGATTCTAAACCGCCGGACCCGCTCGGGCCCGATACGCCCGTCCCGACGCTCCTTGCGGCGTTCCCCGGCGCTTTGATTTCCAGGCGCCCGCGGCGTAGCATGGAATTGCGGTCCCAACGAGAAGGGAGTCCCGCCATGTGCTACGAGTTCGAGCGCGAGTATTGGCTCCTGCGTGCCGAGGCGATCCGCAAGGAGATGCAAAGGCACGAAGAGCGCCTGAAGCAGAACCGTCCCGCCCCGGCCACGCCGGACGTACCGGAGCAGGACGTCGACGAGCCGAGCCCGATCCCGGCCTGACTGCGGGCGGTTTGCGCCGGCAGCGCAGCCGACGGCTCGGCGCCGGCGCTGCAAAGCGAAGTGCGCAGATGCGGTGGGCTCGCCCCCGCGCCGCGGGATTCCCGTGACGCATGCCCAACTTGCGACGTCTGCCGCGCCGGTCCGCGCCCGGGTCTCGCTACATGAGCGGCGCGAGCGCCGCGCCGATGCGCGCGCCCTGCGGATCGGTGATCAGGCCGGCGAGGACCTCGTGGAACCGCGCCTCCCTCACTCCGGACACGATGTACTGCCAGCGGTACGCGGCCAGCACTCCGGAGCGGAGCTTCGCGACCGCCTCGCCCGTGAGCGGTCGTCCGCACACGCGGACGAAGTAGTCGACGTCCGCGGCGGCCTGGGTCTGCAGGAGGGCGTCGAACGCGGCGACGAGCTCGATGAAGTCGGTCACCGCCTGCTCGCGCGCCCCGGGCGCGAGCCGCCGGTCCTCGCGCACCCACTCGAGCTCGTCCAGGACCGCGTGCTGCGACTCCTCCTTCCAGTGAAAGAGGAACACGTCCTTCCAGAGCTCCGAGAGCTCCGGATCGCGCTGCATGCTCTGCAGGTAGTGGTGCTGGGTGAAGAGCTCGATGTGGCACGTGAACGCGAGCACCGCCCACGTCTGCCTGCCGAGCACCGCTCTTGCGACCGCGTCCGGATCCGGCATGAACGTGTAGCCCGCCGGCATGCCCTCGGCCATCATCTGCTCCAGCCTGCGGAAGAGCGCCTGGTGCTTGAGCTCTTCGTCGCCGAACCGCACGAGCGCCTCGAGCGCGGTCTGGTCGCCGAGAGAGTGTTCGCGGCTCAGCTCGAGCACCTTCGCCACGATGAACCGCTCGACCAGCCCGAAGACGTTGGCGTAGGTGCGGCCCTGGATCTGGCTCATCAGGCTCCGCTCGGCGGCGGTCGGAAGGTCCATCCGATCCACCAAGGAAAGGCCGTCCGGCAGGAACTTCTGCGTGAAATCGAGCGTGCGCCCGCGGAACACGTCGCGCTCGATGTCCCAATAGATGCGCTTGGAGATCTCGACGCACCGGGCGTACCGGGCGGTCTCCTCGGCGCGCTGCATCGTCGCTTGCATGGCCTCGCTCCTGCGGTGGCGGCAGCGCAGATCCGCATGCCTGCCGTGCATTCTCGCGGGCGCGCCGGCGCCGCGCATGAGGCCTCGGTCTCGTTCCGGACCCGGGACGGGGCCGGGACCGGGCGCCGCGGATGGGACCCGGGTCCTAGACCCCGGAGGCGGGCCCGCCGCGGGCGGCGCCGAACCCGGCATCGCGCGCGCGCACGATCGCCTGGGCGCGCGTCTGGACGTCGAGCTTGTCGAAGATGCTGGTGATGTGGTTCTTCACCGTCTTCTCGGAGACGTACAGCCGCGCGGCGATCTGCTGGTTGTCGAGGCCGTGCGCGATGAGCTCGAGGATCTCCCGCTCGCGCTGCGTCAGCGCGCCCAGGGCGCCCGGCAGCGGGCCCGGTGGGGCCGCCTGCGACGCCGCCGGCAGAAAGGCCCGCGTCTCCTCGACGAACCGCGTCCACGCCGGCTCGTCCGCGAGCAGGATGTGATTGCAGCTCTGGAGCGGCGCGAAGCGCGCTCCCGGAATCAGCGCGGCGAGCTCCCGTCCCTGATCGAAGGGTACGCGCACGTCGCGGTCCGCGTGCATGACCAGGGTCGGGCAGGCGACGCTGCGGCAAAGATCGCGCACGTCGACGACGGCGAATCCGCGCAGCAGCCGCGCCGCGACCTCCGGGGTCGCCGAGATGCGCTGCAGATCGTTGAACCAGCGGTACTGCTCCGGCGAGCCTTCCGGCATGAACTGCGACGAGAAGAGCTGCCGGAACGCTGCGTCCTCCTTACCCCAGCCGAGCTCGACGAGCCGGATCATCATCTCGGCCTCGTCGCGCTCGGCCTGGGTCGTCGCGCGCACCAGGCTTCCGCGTGCGTACGCGCCGTAGAGCACGAGGTGGCTCACGCGCTCGGGATGGCGCACGGCATAGCTGACCGCGATGGCGCCGCCCTGCGAGACGCCGAGCAGCGCGAAGCGCTCCAGCCCGGCTGCGTCGACCACCGCCTCCAGGTCCGCGACCCACGCTTCGAGCGAGAGGTCCGCGGCATCGCGGTCGGAGAGGCCGCAGCCGCGCTCGTCGTAGCGGACGAGCGTGCGACGGCGGGAGAGCTCGTCGAGCCAGTGGCGCCACACCGGGCTCTCCCAGTCGAACTCGAGGTGGGTGAGCCAGTTGGCCACCTTCACGAGCGGCGGGCCGGTGCCGACCGTGGCAAACGCGACCCGCACGCCGTCGCGGCTCGCGCAGAACCGGATGGCCTGATGCTCGCGCGGCATGATCCGTTGCGCCCCTGGCCGGCGGGTGCCGGCGGGCGCATTCTACCGCCGCCGCGGGGGCCGGTCCTCGCGAGCGCCCGCGGCGGCCGGCGCTTGCACGTTAGCGCGGCGGCGGCAAGGTGAAGAGCGCTCGCGTCTGCACCGAGCGCGCGAGCTCGTAGGCCACCGTCGCGTGCACCAGTCCCGCGCCGGTCGCGCCGTCGTGACCGGGCCCGGCCGGCTGGCCGTTGTTGCTCGCGCCGATGGTGACGTCGCGCGCCGAGGCGCGCAGGATCGCCTTCGCGAGCTTCGGCGAGAGGCCGGGCTGCGCCTGCTTCAGCAGCGCGCAGACGCCGGCAATCTGGGGCGAGGCGGCGCTGGTGCCGCTGATCGCGGCCCAGCCGTCGTTGCCCGCGGTCTCGTCGCCGTTCGGGTGCGTGCCGCCGGAGACGCCGGCGTCGATCGCGCTGCCCGGGGGCACCGGCAGCATGATGTAGAGCGCGCCCGGCTGCATGCCGACCAGCCCGCAGACGTCCGGAACGTGCCGTCCCGGGTAGATCAGGCTGTCGAAGCTGCTGGCGTAGTTCGAGGCCTCCAGGACGAAGTCGTTGCCGGCGAGGGCCGGCCGCGCGTGGACGCCGCCCACCGCGACGACGTCGGGCATCATCGCCGGGAACGCGATGTGGCCGTTGCCGCCGGAGAAGCACACGATGATGCCGCGCGTGTTGACGGCCTCCAGCACCGCCGCCTCGAGCGGCTTCAGGAAGTTCGGCAGCGTGGTGATGCCCGGGAGGTGGTAGCCCCAGCTGTTGGTGATCACGGCCGGCTCGAGGTCCGAGGCGGTCTTGAACGCGAGCGTCGCGTTGAAGCCCATCTTCACGCCGACGAAGTCGATGTCCGGCGCGCAGGCGAAGATGTTCGCCGCCTCGGCCGTGCCGTGCCCGTTCGCGTCCTGCTCGACGTTCGTCGCGTCGGGCGCGAGCGTGGCGTTGTAGCTGTAGCCGTGCCACGCGTAGAACGGGTGACGGTAGAAGCCGGTGTCGACCATGGCGACCAGCACGCCGCGGCCGGTCACGCCCTTGCGGTGCGCGCCGTCGGCGCGCAGCACCATCGCGACGTCGGCCGGAACCTCGAGGTGATGGTAGGCGACCCGGGGCGGCAGCGCCGACTGGAAGAGGATCGGCGGGCGCTGCGGATACGCGCGGTCGGCGAGGCCCTGGAGCGTGCGCGGAAGCTCGAACTTGGTGTCCGGAAGGTGCGACCAGTACTCGAGCGCGCCGATCTCCGGATGCGTCGTGCTGAGCGGCTGCGACGCCTTGCCGACGCGGGTGTTGAACGTTCTCTCCCACAGCGCGCGCGGCGCCTCGACGCTGATCGAGAACGTGCCGATGTGACGCACGCGGAATCCGAGCTCCTGAAGCACGCGGGCGGTCTCCGCGCCGCGCCCGGCGGGCGGCTTGTACCGCTCGAGGTTGTCAGCGCTCACCACCGCGCCGGCCGCGAACATCGAGTCGCCGCTCTCGGAGCAGAGGACGACCTCGGCGTTCACGCGGTCGCCCGCGCGCAGGACTGCCGCGCCGCGGGCCTGACGGGTCTTCCTCGCTTTCCTGGTCCTTTTCGCCATGGCGATCACCTCGATCGGTTGCGCACCCGCTCAGAAGAGCTCGGGCGGTTCGACGAAGACGATGCCTTCCAGGAGCGGCGCCAGCGTCGCGGGCACCTGATACGAGACGGGGGATGCCGACGCCGCGCGTCCCTTCGATCCTGCGCTTCGGCGGCGGCGGGGCGCAAAGCGCGCGGCGAAGACCGACCGCCACAGCGCGCGGGGCGCATCGACGCTGATCGTCGCGCCCACGCGGTGCACGCGGAACCCGAGCGCCTGCAGCTCGCGGGCCGCCTCGTTCTCCTTGCCGCCGCGCGCGGTGATCTCCGCGGCCACGAGCGCCTGATCCTGTTTCGGCATCACGGATGGTGCGCTTCAAGCATACGGCGCCGGTGCGGGCACAGGATCGGCCGAAGCGCCTAGATCGAACGTCCGAGCCGCCCGCGGTGGGCCGCGGCTTGCATGGATGGTGCTTCGGGCGCGGATTCCGCGATGATAGTCGCGGCGCGGCGGCCCTGTCATTGCCCCGCGGTGATCGGGGCGGCCCGGCGAGGAAGCCGGGCGGGGTGAGCGGCGGCAGCTTCCGTGGTCGGCGCGCGCGCGGGTCGCGCCCGCCTCGGCGCGACTGTCAGGCGAAAACGCCTCGCGCCAGGAGCCCGACGCCGGCGACGAACAGGACCAGCAGCCCGAGGGCAGAGGCCGTTGCGCGGGTTTCGGTGCGCGTCCAGAAGGAGTCGGGCTTGCCTTCCCGCTGCCTGAGCGCATGCACGATCAGGCAGGAGGATCCAAGCAAGGCAATGCCGGAAACGATGAGGAGCGCGCTCGTCGGGTTCATGGAACTTACCTCCTGCCGCGATTCTCCGGTGCGAGGGCGTTGCCGTTCCATGCCGATCGGGGGCTGCCGGCATAACCGCTGCATAAACGCGGGCGCTGTCGCGCGCCGGACCGCGGCGCTTGACGGTCCGGGCCGGATTTGCGAAAAGGCTGGGTCGAATCGCGTTCCCCGAGCGGCCGCTTGCGCCTGCTTTCCTACGTGAACAGCGCCGCGGTTGTCGCGGGCGTCGGCGCGGGCGCGCACCTGCTCGCGCAGTTCGTCCTGCTCCCGCACGTCTCGGTGCTGTTCATCGCCGCGGTGGTCGCGAGCGCCGTGCTCTGGGGGCTCGGGCCGTCGCTGTTCGCCGCCGTGCTGAGCGTGGCGGCGGGCAGCTATTTCTTCTACTCGCCGATCTACAGCTTCCGGGTCGCCAACCCGCAGGACCTAGTCGACCTCGCGGTGTTCGTGGTCGTGGCGGCGCTGACGAGCCGGCTGGCCGCGAGAGCGCGCGCGCGGGCGCTCGAGGCGCGGCGCCGGCAGGCGACCATCGGCGGGCTCTATGCGTTCAGCGAGCGGCTGGCGGGCAGCGCCACCGCGGCGGAGCTCAACGCGTCGATCCTCGAGCACTTGGCGCCGGTGATCGGGCGGCCGATCCATCTGCTGCTGCCCGAGGGCGACGGCCTCGTCCCGGCGGCCTCGCTCGACGGTGCCGGCCCGCTGCCGGGGGAGGTCCTCGCCGCGGCCGGCCGCGTCATGGCCGGAGACCGGGCGGCGGTCGAAGGCTGGCGCGTCGATCCGCTGCCGACCGCGCAGCGGATCGTGGGTGTCGTCGCCGCCGCGCAGCCCGCCGATGCGGATGCCGCCGCGCCCCCCGATCCGGACTACGCCAGGGCGCTCCTCGGCCAGGCGGCGATCGCCCTCGAGCGCATGCGCCTCGGCCGCGAGATCGCCGATGCGCGGGTGAAGGCGCAGGGCGAGGCGCTGCGCGAGGCGCTGATCAATTCCGTGTCGCACGATCTGCAGACGCCGCTCGCGGCGATCCTCGGCTCGGCCACCGCGCTCGAGACGCTCGGCGAGGCAGGCGATCCGCGCGCGCGGCGCGAGCTGGCGACCACGATCCGCGAGGAGGCCGAACGCCTCGGCAGCTATATCGGCAACGTCCTCGACCTGACGCGCATCCGCTCCGGCCAGATCGCGCCGCGGCTGGAGCTCGTCGAGCTCTCGGATATCATCGACGCCGCTTTGCGCCGCAAGGAGCGGGGGCTGGCCGCCCACGTCGTGCACGTCGACGTCCCGGCGGACCTCCCGATGCTGCGGCTGGATCTCTTCCTGATGGAGCATGCGGTGGCGAACGTCCTGGACAACGCGGCGAAGTACTCGCCAGCGGGCTCGGAGGTGAGCGTCGTCGCATCGGTGCAGGACGGCGAGGTGGCGCTGGATATCGCCGACAGCGGCCCTGGCATCCGGCCCGGGGACCGCGAGCGCGTCTTCGAGGCGTTCGTTCGCGGCGGCGCGCAAGAAGGGGGCGCGGCGGCGGGCAGCGGCCTCGGGCTCGCCATCTGCCGCGCCTTCGTCGAGGCGAACGGCGGCGCCGCGACGGTGCTCGACACGGGCCCCGGGCGCGGCACGACGGTGCGAATTCGCCTTCCGGTTCCGGCGCGCGCGGACGCGAACGGAGGGCCGGCGGGCGATGACTGACGCCAGGCCGAAGATCCTCGTCGTCGACGACGAGCCGCAGATCCGCAGGTTCCTGCGCCTCGGCCTCGAAGGCCATGGCTATGTCGTGCTCGAGGCGGCGACCGCCGACGCGGCGCTGCGCGCCGCGGTCGCCGCGCAGCCCGAACTGATCGTGCTCGATCTGGGCCTGCCGGACCGCGACGGGCTCGAGGTGCTGGGCGCGCTGCGCGAATGGTCGCGCGTGCCGGTGCTCGTGCTGTCGGTGCGAAACCGCGAGGACGAGAAGGTCCGCGCGTTCGATCTCGGCGCCGACGACTACGTCGTCAAGCCGTTCGGCATGGCCGAGCTGCTCGCGCGCATCAAGGCGGCGCTGCGCCGCCGGGTCGAGCGCGAGGCGCCGACGCCGCTGTTCCGCGTCGGCGGCCTGGAGGTCGACCTCGCGCGCCGGATCGTGCGGGTGAACGACGCGGAGGTGAGGCTCTCGCCGAAGCAGTACCGGCTGCTGCAGATCCTGGTGGCGAACGCCGGCAAGGTCGTCACGCACCGCCAGCTGCTGAGCGAGGTGTGGGGCGTGGTGCATCGCGACGACGTCCAGTACCTGCGCGTGTTCATCCGCAAGCTGCGCAGCCGCATCGAGGCCGATCCGGCGCGGCCGCGCTACCTGCTGACCGAGCTCGGCGTCGGATACCGGCTGCGCACGCCGGATCAGGTCCCGGGTCCGCCCTGAGCGTTCTCGTCTATCATCCTCGGCCGGAGCCGCCGCGGGCGGCGTTTCGCGAGGAGCGACCCGGCATGCCGCCGACACACGCCATCCTGAAGCCGCGCACGAAGGACCTCGGAGGATTCGAGGTGCGCCGGCTGCTGCCCGCCGCGACCCACAAGATGGTCGGGCCGTTCATCTTCTTCGATCACATGGGCCCCGCACGATTTGCGGCGGGCAAGGGCGTCGACGTGCGCCCGCACCCGCACATCGGGCTCGCGACGGTGACCTACCTCTTCGAGGGCGCGCTCCTGCATCGCGACAGCCTCGGCACCGTGCAGCGCATCACTCCGGGCGACGTGAACTGGATGATCGCCGGCCGCGGCATCGTGCATTCGGAGCGCACGCCGCCCGAGGATCGCGATGCCGGGCCGCCCCTGCACGGCATCCAGACGTGGGTCGCGCTGCCGCTCGCGCACGAGCAGACCGCACCCGGCTTCGCGCACCTGCCGAAGGCCGAGTTGCCGGCGATCGCCGAGAAGGGCGTCGATCTGCATATCGTCGCGGGCAAGGCGTTCGGCGAGCGGGCGCCGACGCCGGTGTTCTCGGACACGCTGTACGTGGCCGCGACGCTCGCAGCCGGCGGCCGGCTGGCCGTGCCGGCCGAGCACGAGGAGCGCGGCGTCTACGTGGTTTCGGGCGACGTGACGATCGCCGGCGCGAAGGTCGAGCCGTACCACGTCGTGGTGCTGCCCGAAACCGGCACGGTCGAGATCGAGGCCGCGTCATCGGCGCGCCTGATGCTCTTCGGCGGCGAGCGTATGGACGGCGACCGTCACATCTGGTGGAACTTCGTCGCGAGCTCGCGCGAGCTGCTCGAAGACGCCAAGGCCCGCTGGCGCGAGAGCCGCTTCGACCGGGTGCCGGCCGAGACGGAGTTCATTCCGCTGCCGGAGGAGTGAGCTCGCCTGCCTCGATCATCCGCCGCAGCGCGCCGCGGTCGGCCTTGCCGGTGCGCCCGAGCGGGAGCGCCTGCGCGAAGTGGATCGCGTCCGGCATCTTGTACTTCGGCAGCCGCGGCGCCGCGAACTCGCGCAGCGCCGCCGCAGACGGCGCGCAGGCGGGCTTCGGCACGATCAGGAGATGGATGCGCTCGCCGAGCGCCGGGTCGGCGGCGCCGACCGCCATCGCGGCGGCGACGTCCGGATGCGCCGCGAAGACCTGCTCGAGCTCGAGCGGCGAGATCTTGTTGCCGCCGCGCGCGATCAGCTCCTTCGCGCGGCCGACGAGCTCGACCACGCCGCCGTCGCGCGTGCAGCCCATGTCACCGGTACGGAACCAGCCGTCCCGGTACGCCGCGGCGGTGAGCTCGGGCTGATCGAGGTAGCCGCTCATGGCGTAGGGCGTGCGGATCTGCAGCTCGCCTACCTCGCCTCGCGGCGCCTCGGCGCCGTCGGCGCTGGCGATCCGGAATGCGACGCCCGGCGAGGGTCGGCCGATGCACCCGGGATGCCGCGCACGGTCCTCGGGAAACAGGAAGAAGTCGGAGGTCGCCGTCTCCGTGAGCCCGTAGATGTCGATGAGCGCCGCGTGCGGGAACCGCGCGCCGATCGCGTCGGCGAGCGCGCGGCCGAGCGATTCGCCGCCGATCAGGATCTGGCGGAGCGCCGCCGAGCCGCCGGCGGCGGCGAGCGCGGGCGGCGCGTCCGCGAGCAGGGCGCGCATCATGGTCGGCACGACCGCCGCGCGTGCGACGCCGCGTTCGGCGAGCGCGGCGCAGAAAGGCTGCGGCGCGAACTTCTCGTGCATGAGGAGCGTCCCGCCGTTGCGCAGCGTGAGCAGGCTGACCCAGATCCCGAAGCTGAACGTGATGTTCAGGACGAGGAGGGTGCGCTCGCCCTCGCCGAACCGGAGCAGGCTGTCGATTGCGGCGAGCTTGCCGGCGAGCGCGCGGTGCGACAGGACGACGCCCTTCGGCCGGCCGGTCGAGCCGGACGTGAAGACCACGAGCGCCGCACCGTCGAGAATCGCGCGCGCGGGCGGCGCCGCGCGCCCGGCCACGGCGAGGTCGCCGGCGTCGCGCCAGCCGGGGCCGGCCGCGAGCCGCAACCCCATGTGCGCGACCAATCGTGCGCCGGTCGCGTCGAGGAGCTCGCGCACCACGGCCTCCGGGTTCGCGCGGTGCACCGGCACGACGACGCCGCCCGCGCGCCAGACGCCGAGGAAGGCGACGAGGTCGGAGGGCCGATTGGAGACCGCGACGGCGACCGGCTCGTTCGGCGTGATGCCGGCATTGCGGAGCGCGGCCGCGAGGGATTCGCTCGCGGTCTCGAGCGCGCCATAGGCGAGCGGGCGGCCGCCGGCGGCGAGCGCGGGCGCGTCCGGCGCCGTCCGGCAGCGCGCGAGGATCGGCTCGGCGAGGCTCGGGCGGCTCACTTCGCGAAGCGCGCGTCGCGCCACGCGATGGCGGCGCGCAGGCCCTGCTCGCGGGCGATCTCCATGAAGCGCCGCTTGTCCGGCGAGCCGTGCGACTCGATCCCGTGGTCGATGTCGAGCGCCGTCGCGAGCGCCTCGCGCATGCCCATGAGCTCGTAGGTGCGGTTGATCGCGCGCTTGGTCTCGCGCACGAGCTCCGGATCGACCACCGCGATGTGGCGCGCCATGGCGAGGGCCGCAGCGACGTCCTCGCCCGCCGGCACGACGCGGTTGACCAGGCCGAGGCGCAGCGCCTCCCGCGCCGGGATCGCATCCATGCCGTTGAAGATGATCTCCTTCGCCTGCTTCGGGCCGGTCAGCCACGGCAGGATCATCGTCACGATGCCGGCGCCGAACTTGAGCTCCGGCTCGCCGAACACCGCGTCCTCGGCGGCGATCGTGATGTCGCAGGCGAGCGCGAGCTCGCAGGCGCCCGCCAGGCAGTGGCCGTGGACCGCGGCGATCGTCGGCTTGGCGAGCGACCAGAAGCGCATCGTCGCGCCGAAGTCGTCGTCGAGGATCTTGCGCCACGCGGCGGTGCCCGTCGGCCGCGCCTCCATCTGCTCCTTGAGATCGAAGCCGGACGAGAACGCGCTCCCGGCGCCCGTGACGACCAGCACGCGCACCTCGGCGTCCGCCGCGGCCGTGTCGCAGGCGCGGTTGATCTCCTCGAGCATGACGCGGTTCATCGCGTTCAGCCGCTCGGGCCGGTTGAGCGTGAGCAGCGCGACGTGCCCGATGCGTTCGTAGAGGATCGTGCTGTAGGACATCCCCGCCTCCGCTTGAAAGGCCGACGGCCGCCATGGTAGCGCGGCCGCCGCGCGGGCAGGGGACCGCCGCGCAAACGGCGTTATCATTGGGCGCTCCGCTTCAACAGCCGGGGATGCGCGCCGTGCTCGTCAAACAGATCTGGACCGCCAACGCCTACCGCAACTTCAACTACCTGATCGCCTGCGGCGAGACCGGGGAGACGCTCGCCGTCGATCCGCTCGATCACGAGAAGTGCCTGCGCGCCGCGCGGGAGGCGGGCTGGACGATCACGCAGATCCTGAACACGCACGAGCATCGCGATCACACCGGCGGCAACGATGCGATGGTGAAGGCGACCGGCGCGAAGATCCTCGCGCACAAGAACGCCAAGGACCGGATTCCCGGCATGGCGCGCGGCCTCGGCGCGGGCGACGTGATCAGGGTCGGCAAGACCGTGGAACTCGAGGTGCTCGACACCCCCGGACACACCATGAGCCACGTGTGCCTGCTGTCGCACACCGACCAGCCGGCGCTCTTCTGCGGCGACACGCTCTTCAACGCGGGCGCCGGCAACTGCCACAACGGCGGCCACCCGGCCGAGCTCTACAAGACCTTCGCCGAGCAGCTCGCGAAGCTCGCGCCGGCGACGCTCGTCTACCCGGGCCACGACTACATCGAGAACAACCTGCGCTTCACGCTCGATCGCGAGCCGGACAACACCGCGGCCCGTGCGATGCTCGACAGGCTCTCCGGCCAGGATCCGGGCAAGGCCTACGTCTCGACACTCGCCGTCGAGATGGACATCAACACGTTCTTCCGCCTGCGCAGCCCGACGGTGATCGCGCGGCTCCGGGAGGCTTTCCCGGACCTGCCGGACGACCCCGATCCGCGCACCGTATTCCTGAAGCTGCGCGAGCTGCGCAACAGCTGGTGAGCGCGCGCGGTCGGGCGCGCGTGGAGGCGCCCGCTCCGCGCGGGGCTTCGCCGGTCAGGGGTGCCCGTATTCGAATCTGGCTTCGGTCGTCGCCGGCGAACCCGGCGCCCGCACGCGCACCGTAATCACGTAGCGCGTATTGCCCTTCATCTTGAAGTAGTCGCCGTAGCTCGGCGTGCCGATGGTCATCGGCTCGAGTGTCTTCGTTTCGCTGGTCAGTCCCGGGTCCTCGACCTGCAACTCCACGCGCGCACCCTTGATCGGCGCCTTGGACAGGTGGTCGAAGAGCGAGACGTTCACGTGATAGAAATCGGATCCGCGCGGCGCACCTCCGTGCATGCTACGTTCCTCGGAGCCCTTCGCGAAAGCGCGCATGCGTTCGGCCGGGACGAACCCCAGGTAGATGTCCATCCCGGACACCGTCCGGAGATAAGGGTCGTGGTTTGCTGCGGGCTGCTTCGCTCCGGCCTGTGCCACCTCGGCTTCGGGTGGACGCGCGACGCTCGGGTTGTACATGTAGACGATCGCGCGGCGCACCTCCGAGTCCGTGAGATCCGCCAGTCCGCCGCGGGCGGGCATGCCGCCGTGTCCCCTGATGGCGGAGCGGACCGCGACATCCAGGCCCGCCGTGAGGCGCGGGATCCAGGCATTCCGGTCGCCGATTCTGGGTGCGCCTTGCTCGCCGGTTCCGTGGCACTTTACGCACTGCGTCGTCACGATCAGCTCGCCGCTGCGTTCGGCCATCAGGTCCTGTTCGCTGACTGGCTCGGTCCAGTGCCCGCCCGACTGATTGACCATGTAGGTGATTGCGCGGCCGATCTCGAGGTCGGTGAGCCCGGGACTCCCGCCGTGCGCGGGCATCTGGCGGATGCCTTGCACCGCGTGGCGCGTCAGGCCGCTCAAGCCTTGGGAGGCGCGCTTTGTCCACGCCTCGCTGTCGCCGATTCTGGGTGCGCCGCTCTGCCCGCTCGCATGACACGCCGCGCACACGCTGTCCACCACTTCCTTGCCGGTGCGCAGGGCTGTCTGCGCCGATGCCATCGAGAGTCCGGTCGCAAGCGCAACCGCTACGGTGAACAACGCCGCCCGCGGTGTGCGCGGTCCACGCGCTGCCTTGCACTTGAGTCGTGTGCTCATGGTGTCCTCCTTGCCGGGGGCCGGTTCACACGCTGTGCGTTAGGCAGAGCACACTACCTTTTCCGAATGGCGGTACTGATCTAGGTCAATGTGCAGTCGCGAAGAGGCACCGGGCGGACAAGCAACGCGTCCGGCTGCTTGCAGTGCAGCACGACGCTTGCGCGCCGATCCGAAGGCTCGGCCGGCAATCGGACGAGCGATCCATCGCGATGGCTCGGCAGACCGCGGCTACGCCAACGGCCCGCCCACGAGCGTCACTCGTCGCGCGGCGGCGTCGTGACGACGATGAACACGAGATCGGTGATGCCGGTGTTGTAGATCGCGTGCTTGACGCCCGGCGTGATGAAGATGACGTCGTGGCGGCGCACCACCCGGCGCTCCTCGCCGATCTGCATCAGGCCCTCGCCCTCGAGCACGTGGTAGATCTGCTCCTGCACCTTGTGCGCGTGCGGCTCGACGTAGGCGCGCGGCTGGTAGCAGGAGATGCGGTAGTCGACGTGACGGGCACCGGTCGTCTCCGGGTGCACCAGGAACTTCGAGTATGCGCCGCCGAAGTGACCCGGCAGGTCCTCCCAGTCGACCTCGGCGATGTTGCGGATGGACGATGCGCGCTTCGGCGCTCGCTTGCGTGCCATGGCTACCTCTCCGTGACCGTGAAGGGCTTGCCGAACGCCGGCTGCGGGTAGGGCGTCGGCGGCAGTTGCCAGGTGCCGGTGGACGGCGGCCGGATGTTCTGGTCGACGTGCGCGTCGATGAGGCAGGGCTTGCCGAGCTTCACCGCGTGCTCGAGCGCGCCCCTGAAGTCTTCGGACCGGGTGACCGTGATGCCTTCGACCCCGGCCGCACGCGCCCACGCGGCGAAGTCCGGGTTGTAGGGCTTGCCCTCGGGACCCTCGTAGAAGCCGGTGCCGATCTCGCGGCCGCCGAAGAGACCGTACTGGATGTCGCGGATCGCGGCCCACGAGAAGTTGTTCCAGACCACCCAGACCGCCGGGATGTTGTACTCGACCGCGGTGCACAGGACGTGCGGCACCATCGTGAAGCCGCCGTCGCCGCAGACGGCGACGCAGGGCCGGTCCGGCGCGGCGAGCTTGGCGCCGAGGATCGCGCTCGGGCCGAAGCCCATGCCCGAGTAGCCCCAGGTGTTGAGCATCGTCTGCGGGCGGCGCGCGTTCCAGAACTGCATGTACCAGTTGTGGTGCACGCCCGAGTCGAGCGAGATGATCGCGTCGTCGGGCAGCACTGCGCGGCAGTCGGCCACCACGCGCTCGGGCCGCATCGGCGAGGCGTGGATCTCGAAGTTCGGGCGCACGTAGGCGTCCCAATCCTTCTTCCAGCTTGCGATCTCGGCCTGCCACTCGGCGAGGCGCGGCCCGCCGGCGAGCCCGCGCGCATCGAGCGTCCCGAGCAGCTGCTCGAGGAACGCCTTTGCGTCGGCCAGGATGCCGAGGTCCGGCGGATAGTTGCGCCCGATCTCGGCGTGGTCGACGTCGACGTGGATGAGCTTCGTGTGCGGGAAGTTCCACGAGTAGCCGGGGATCCACGAGGACGAGGAGCGGTCGTCGAAGCGCGCGCCGATCGCGAGCACGAGATCGGCGTGGCGGCCCGCCTGGTTGGCGGGATAGGCGCCGTTGCGGCCGATGAAGCCGAGCGACAGCGGATCGTCCATGTCGATGCAGCCCATGCCGTTTGGAGAGCTGATCACCGGGATGCCGAGGCGCCTGGCGAGCGCGGTGAGCTCGGCTGACGCCTCCGAGAGCGTCACCCCGTGGCCGATGAAGAGCGCCGGGCGCTTCGCGGCGAGCAGCATGTCGAGCGCTCTCGCGACGTCCTCGGGCGAGGCGCCGCTGCGGCGCACGTTCATGCCCCGCCACGGCGTCTCGAGCGCGACCTCGGCCTCCTCCTGGAAGAGGTTGAAGGGCACGTCGAGATTGACCGGCCCGGGGCGCCCGCTCGTCATGGTCGTCGCCGCCTGGCGCAGCGCGAGTGGCAGCATCTCGACGCGCGTCGGCTGGAAGCTCCTCTTCACCACCGGGCGCACTACGTTCGGATAGTCGGCCTGGTTGTGGCGGTTGAGCTCCTGGAAGGGCGCCCGGTTGAACTGCGAGGTCGGGACGTTCGCGGTGATCGCGAGCAGTGCCGAGGAGTCGGTCTGCGCCACCGCGAGCGCCATGATCAGGTTCGCGGATCCCGGCCCGGTGGAGGTGAGCGTCGCGACCGGCCGGTGGCTCACGCGGAAGTAGCCGTCGGCCATGTGGCCGGCGACCTGCTCGTGGCGCGGCGAGACGTACTTCACCTTGTCGGCCACGTTGTACAGCTCGTCGAGCAGCCCCACGTTGCCGTGCCCGCAGATCCCGAACACGTAGGGCATCTTCTCCTTGACGAGGAACTCGGCGATCAGCGCGCCGCCTTTCATCTTGGGCATTTCCGCTCCGCTCGATTGAGGTCCGGTCCGCTATTTCGCCGCTGCCGCCGCGGCGCTCGCGCCGGCGAGCCTGCCGAACACCGCGCCGTTGGTGAGGCCGGTGCCGCCGGGGTAGTTGAAGTAGAAGATGCCGCCGACGAGCTCGCCCGCGGCGTACAGGCCCGCAATCGGCTCGCCGTCGGTGCTGACGACCCGCGCCGCGGTGTCGATCCTGAGACCGCCGAAGGTGAACGTGATGCCGCAGGTGACGGCATACGCCTCGAACGGCGGCGTGTCGAGCACGTTCGCCCAGTTCGACTTGGGCACTGCGAGGCCGCGCGTGCCGCGGCCGTCCTTGACGTTCGGATTGAATGGGACGTCGGTTTGCACCGCGGCGTTGTAGGCCTCGATCTCGGCGAGCGCCGCGGCCGCGTCGACGTCGTCGAGCTTGCCGGCGAGCTCCTCGAGCGTCCGCGCGGTGACCTTGGTCACCTGCTTGATGCGGTACTCGTCGCGCAGGAGGTGCTGCACCTTGGCGTCGAACACCTGCCAGGCGAACTGGCCGGGCTGCTCGAGAATGACCCGCCCGTACTTGGCGTAGGTGTAGTTGCGGAAGTCCGCGCCCTCGTCGACGAAGCGCTTGCCGTGCGCGTTCAGCATGATGCCGAAGGGGTAGGAGTGCTTCTGGAACTGGTCGCCCACCGCGAGGTCGCCGAACTCGGGGGCGTTGCGCTCCCAGCCCACCGCGTGGCAGCCCGACCAGTTGCCCACGGGCGCCGCGCCGATGTCGAGCGCCATCCGGATCACGTCGCCGGTGTTGAAGCGCGTGCCGCGCACTTTCGCGAGCTCCCAGCCGGCGCCGAGATAGCGCGCGCGCCACTCCGGGTTCGCCTGGAAGCCGCCGCCGGCGAGCACCACGCTCTTTGCGCGCACTTCGACGGTCCTGCCGTCGCGCTTGACTCGCACGCCGTGCACGCCGTCGTCGTCGGCGACGAGCGACACCGCGCGGGCGCCGTACCAGAGCTCGACGCCGTGCTTGCGCGCGGACCTGGTCCAGGCGTCGACCAGCCCCTCGCCGCCGCCCCAGGCCTCGACCGTGAGCCCGCCCCAGAACTTGAACCTGCCGTCGACCTTGAACGCCTGGCGGCCGTAGATCGGGACGAAGCGGATGCCCTTGTCGCGCATCCAGAGCAGAGTCTCGCGGCTCCGGCGCACGAGGATCTCGGTGAGATCGGGGTCGCAGCGGTACTGCGTCACCCGCGCCATGTCGTCGAAGAACTGGTCCTCGGTGTAGGTGCCGAAGTCGGTTTGCGCGATCTCGTCGTCGGTGAGATCGGGCATGAGGCGGCGCAGGTCCTCCACGCCGTCGTAGACCACGCGCATCGCGCCCGCGGTGAAGCGCGTGTTGCCGCCGGCCTCGCTCTGCGGGGCGCGCTCGAGCATCAGCACGCGCTCGCAGCGCTCGCGGGCGGAGAGGGCGGCGCAGAACGCGGCGTTGCCGGCGCCCACGACGACGACGTCGTACTGGGATGTGCTCATCGGTTGCGATCCTCGGGCGCCGGCCTCGGCACCGGACCTCGCGCGCCCCGGCCGCCGCCCGGCGCGGGGGCGGAGCGCATCGGGCAAATCTAGCTTTCATAATATCGGAAGTCAATTCACAATGTGGGTGACGAGCCCAAAGCCCGCCGGAGCCGGAGCCATGCGACGCGACGACCATGCGACACGAGAAGCGCGGCCGCGCGCCGCGGCGCGCAGCGCGGCGCGGCGCGCGGGGCGGGACGAGGCAGGCGCCGCCGCCAAGGAGCGCGGCGGCATCCAGTCGCTCGCGCGCGCGTTCGCGATCCTCGAGGAGATCGCCCGCAGCCGCGACGGCGTCGGTCTCGCGGAGCTCAGCAAGCGGGTCAGGCTGCACGCGAGCACGAGCTTCCACCTGGTGCGCACGATGATGCAGCTCGGCTACGTCGACCGGCTCGCGGACTCGAAGCGGTACCGCATCGGGCGACGGCTCTTCACGCTCGCCGCCGGCGCGCTGGACGAGATCGAGCTCGTCGGCCTCGCGACGCCGGTGCTGGAGCGGCTCACGCGCGAGACCGGCGAGTACAGCCACTTCGCGATCCGCTCCGGCGAGGACGTCGTCGTCGTGGCGAAGACCGTGGGCAGCGGGATGTTCCAGCTCGTCGACCGCGTGGGCTCGGTGCGCCCGGCCCACGCGACCGCGCTCGGCAAGGTGCTGCTCGCCGCGCTCGCGCCGCGCGAGCTCGAGCGCTTCCTCGCGACGCGCGAGCTCGAGCGGCTGACGCCGAAGACGATCGTCAGGCGCGATGCCCTGCTGCGCGAGCTCGACGAGGTGCGGCGCAGGGGGATCGCCTTCGACGACGGCGAGTTCGCCCCCGAGGTGCGCTGCGCCGCGGTTCCGGTGCGCGACTTCGCGGGCCGCGTCGCTGGCGCGATCGGAATCTCCGCGCCGGTCTGGCGGCTGTCGCTGCAGGCGCTGAACGGGAAGTCCGCGAAGGTGCGCGCCGCGGCGGCCGCGCTCTCCGCGGAGCTCGGGGCGCGCGCGGCGCGGGGCGGCTGACCGCCGCGCTTCCCGGCAAGGTCAGCCCCCCCGCGCACGGCCGTCGTCGCCCGCGTCGCTCGAGGGTGCCCTTACAGACCCGACCGGATTCCCGCTTTCGCGGGAATGACGGCCCGCCGTCTCGTCAAGGCACGTGTGCGTCGTGCCGTTCGACGGCCTCGCCGAGGCGATCGCGCGAGGGGCCGCGCTACGCCGTGCACGAGATGACCGAGGAGCGCATCGTCACCTTCGAGCTCGACTGAGCGGCGCGGCGCGCGGCCCGCGGTGTTTGCAGCGATAATCGCGCGCATGTCGCCAGTCGAGTCCGATCGGCCCGCGCAGCCGGCGGCCGCGCCGGTGCGCCCCACGGTGCGCGGGCTGTTCCTCGCGTTCTTCCGCATCGGGCTCTACGGCTTCGGCGGCGTGCTGCCGCACGCGCGGAGCGTCCTCGTCGACCGGGAACGCTGGCTCGACGACCGCGAGATGACCGACATCCTGACGCTCGCGCAGCTTCTGCCTGGACCGAACATCATCAACGTCTCGATCATGCTGGGCGTGCGGTTCCGAGGTGCGGCGGGCGCCGCCGCCGGCGTCCTGGGGCTGCTCGGCGCGCCGCTCCTGCTGATCCTCGCGCTCGGCGCGACCTACCTCCGGTTCGCCGACGAGCCTTGGCTGAAGGGCGCGTTCGCCGGCGTCGCCGCGGCGGCGGCCGGCCTGATCATCGCGGTCGGGGTGCGGCTCGCGCATTCGCTCGCGCCGCGGCCGGTCGTGCTCCTGTTCGGCGCGACGAGCTTCGCCGCGATCGCGCTCGCCGGCCTGGCGCTGCCGGTCGTGGTCCTCGCCCTCGCGCCGCTCGGCGTGTGGGTCGCCTGGCGCGCGGAGCGCTGAGTGGACCCCCTGTCTGCCGCGGCGACGCTGCTCTCGAAGCTCGCGGTGCTGTCGCTGGTCTCGATCGGCGGCGCGCACGCGGTACTGCCGGACGTGTACCGGCTCGTGGTGACCGAGCACGGCTGGATGACCGGCACCGAATTCGCGACCGCGGTCGCGCTGAGCCAGGCGGCGCCGGGACCGAACGTGCTGGTGATGGCACTCGTCGGCCAGTACGTCGGCGGTCCCGCGCTCGGCGTCGCGGCGCTCGTCGCGTTCTGCCTGCCCTCGTCGGTGCTCGCCTATCTCGCCGCACGCGCCGACCTGCGGGCGCGCGGGTCGCGGTGGCTGCGCGCGGCCAAGGACGGGCTCGCGCCGATCACGGTCGGCCTGGTGCTCGCGAGCGGGTTCATCCTGACGACCGGCACCGTCCGCAGCGCGGCGACGTTTGCGATCGCGATCGCAAGCGCCTTCCTCGCGACGACGACCCGGATCAATCCGGTCTGGTTCATCGCCGGCGGCGCGCTCGTCGGCGCGCTTACCTGAAGGGGCCCGGGCTCAGGCGCGCGGCATCGTCTGCGCGAACGACGGCCGCTGGCCGATCTCGGCGAGCCATGCCGCGAGCGCGGGCCGGCCGCGGCGCCAGTCGTCGCCGGGAAAGCGGAAGTCGAGCCAGTGCAGCGCGCACGCGATCGCGATCTGGCCGATGTCGAGCGACTTCCCCCAGTGCGCCGCCTCGCGCTCGGCGAGGTCGAGCCCGAGGTCGATCTTCTTCTGCTGCCCCGCGAGCCAGTCGGCCCAGCGCAGCGCCTCGGGGCGCGCCGCGAGCTCGTAGCGGCGCAGGATGCCGGCGTCCGTGACGCCGTCGCCGAGCGCCTGGCGGCGCAGGACCGTCCAGCGCTTGCCGGGGGCAGCCGGGATCAGCCGGTCGCCGCCTGCCTGCGCGTCCAAGTATTCGCAGATGACGCGCGAATCGAAGAGCACGAAGCCGTCGTCGGTCTCGAGCGCGGGCACCTTCATCAAGGGGTTCCGGCGCCCGAACTCCTCGTTCGGCTTGTGCGGGGCGACCGCCACCTCGATCTGCTCGACCCGTTCGGCGAGTCCGAGCTCGAGGGCCGCGATGCGGGCCTTGCGGGCGAAGGGCGAAGGCGGCGAGTACCAGAGCTTCATCAGATCTCCTCCTGGGAAGTGCGCAGCGCGGCGGCCATCGCACGCGCCGCAATATAGCCGAACACGAGCGCCGGCCCGAGGGTGATTCCCGGGCCCGGGTAGGCGCCGTCCATGATCGAGTTCATGTCGTTGCCGCAGGCGTACAGGCCGGGGACCGGCCGACCCCCGGCGTCGAGCACCCGCGCCTCGGCGTCGGTGACGAGGCCCGCGATCGTACCGAGATCGCTCGGCACCAGGCGGATGCCGAAGAACGGGGCCGACTGGATCGGGCGCATGCAGGGGTTCGGCCGGTTCTCGGCGTCGCCGAGGTGGCGCTGGTAGGCGTTGCCGCCGAGGCCGAACTGCGAGTCGACGCCGCGCCGCGCGTCCTCGTTGTAGAGGGTGACGGTGCGCGCGAGGCCCTCCGCGTCCACGCTCAGGCGGGCCGCCAGCTCGGCGAGCGTGGCGCCCTGCGTGAGATAGCCGCTCGCGAGATGCCGCGCGAGCGACAGCGTGAACGGCCGCACCGCGCCCAGGCCGTACTGCCATAGGCTGCGGCGGTCGCACAGCAGGAACGCGGGGATCGCCTCCGCGCGGAACATGGCGAGCACGAACTCGTGGTAGGACACGGCTTCGCTCGTGAAGCGCTCGCCGGCGCGGGTCACCGCGATGACGCCGGGCTTGCCGCGGTCGGCGACGGTGTGCGGGAACACGCACTCGCTGCCGTCGGCGCGGGCGTAGTGCGACACCGGCGCCCAGAACGCGTTCTGGCTGTTGCGCTCGCCGATGCGCCCGCCCGCGGCGACGCCGGCGCGGATGCCGTCGCCGGTGTTCGCCGCGCATACCGGCGAGTGGGCCGACGCGCCCGGCGGCAGCAGCCTGCGGCGCAGCGCGGCGTCATGCGAGAACCCGCCGGTGGCGAGGACGACACCGGCCCGCGCCGCGATCGTCTCGCGCGCGCCGCTCGACTCGATCTCCACGCCGCGCACCTTGCCGTCCTCCACCGCGAGGCGAAGGCCGCGCGCGCCGACGCGCAAGGCGACCTTCAGGTCGAGCGCCGACTTGAGCAGATGCGCGACGAGGGCGTTCCCCAGCACGAGGTGGGTGCCGCGCGGCGCGGAGAGCCGCTGCCAGCCGTACCCGGCCACGAGGCGCAGCACGCGCCCGGCCGAGCGCGGCGCGCGCAGCGCCTTGCGGAAATGCGGCAGGTCGGCGCGCGACACCATCATGCCGTCGAACAGCATGAACTCCGTGAGCGGCCGGCGCAGCAACGGGAACGCGCGGCCGAGCGCCCGCGCGTCGAAGTCGACGGGCTCGAGCACGCGGCCGCCGAGCGTCGCGCCCAGCAGTTCCGGGTAGTAATCGGGATAGCGCACGACCGGCCGCAGCCGGAGCGAGGTGCGTGCCTCGAGGTATTCGATCGCTTCGGGCCCGCGCTCGAGGAAGGCCTCGCGCACCGCGGTGTCGCGCGTGGGCGGCGCGGCGCGCTCGAGGTAGCGCCGCGCGTCGTCCACGCTGTCGGCGATGCCGGCCGCGGCCATCTTCGGGTTCGCCGGGATCCACACCATGCCACCGGAGACGGCCGTCGTTCCGCCCACGAGCGGCGATTTCTCGACGAGCAGGGTGCGCATGCCCTCGGCCGCCGCGACGCAGGCCGCCGCGAGCCCGGCGGCGCCGGCGCCGATCACGATCGCGTCGAATCGAGCCGCGGCCGCCATGCGCGACGCCCGGTGCGCCGCGGGTCAGACGATCAGGCCGCCGCCGTCGACGTAGACCACCGAGCCGGTCATGAAGCCGATCGTCATGAACGCCAGGATCTGGCGCGCGATGTCCTCGCCGAGACCGACCCGCTTGACGGGCAGGCCGGCAGCGGTTTGCGCGAGCATCGCCTTGCGCGCGTCCTCGGGCATCGCGGCGCGGATCGGGGTGTCGATGATTCCGGGAGACACGGCATTCACGCGCACCGGGGCGAGCTCGAGCGCGAGGCCGCGGGCGAGCGGCTCGAGCGCGCCGTTGGCCGCGCCGACGATCGCGGCGCCGGGACGCGGCCGCACGCTCACGAAGCCGGACACGATCGTCAGCGAGCCCCCGGGCGCGATGCTCGCGTGCTTCGCCACGCGCCACGCACCCCAGAACTTGCTCTCCATCGTGGCCTTGGCGTCCTCGATCGAGAGCTGCTTGAACGGCCCGGAGCGAAGCTGCGCCGCGGTGACGGCCACGTGGTCGACCGTGCCGCACTCGCGGCACAGGTTCTCGACGCTCGCGTCGCTCGTGACGTCGGCCTCGATCGCCCGGACGCCCAGGCGCTCCGCGGCGGAGCGCAAGCGCTCGCCGGGGCGCGACGCGACGATCACCGTCGCGCCTTCGGCCTTGGCGAGCTCGGCGGTCGCGTAGCCGATGCCCGAGGAGCCTCCGACGACCACCACCGTCCTGTTATTCAGCAGCACCGGCCTTCCTTTCGTCGATCGATCGGGAACCGCGCATCATAGAGGGCAGCGGCGACGGCGGGCAAGCGCGCGGATGGATGCGCCGCAGCGTTGGCGGTGCACCCCGCCGCGGCGGTACACTTGCGGTTCTTTCGCGGGAGAGGAGCGCGCCATGGCGAGACATCGCGACTACGTGCCGCACGGGGTCATCCCGGCGGTGCTGCTGCCGTTCCACGACGACCTCTCGATCGACGAGGCCGCCTACCGCGCGCACCTGCGCGACGTCGCCGCGGTGGAGGGGGTGAGCGCGATCACAACCAACGCGCACGCCTCCGAGGTCGCCTCCTGCACGTTCGAGGAGCAGCAGCGCGTCCTCGCGATCACGGCCGACGAGATCGGCGAGCGGCTGCCGATCGTGAACGGCATCTACGCCGAGAACGCGCTCGACGCGGTGCGCATCGCGAAGATGGCCGACGCCGGAGGCGCCTCGGCGCTGCTCGTCTTCCCGTCGGGCGTCTACACCTTCGGCCAGCGCCCGGCGATGGCGGTGGACCACTTCAGGCGCATCGCCGACGCTACCGACCTGCCGCTGATCGTCTTCCAGTACCCGCTCGCCGGCGGCCAGGGCTATCCGCTCGCGACGCTGCTCGAGATCGTCGAGGCGGTGCCCACGGTGCGGGCGATCAAGGACTGGTGCTCGAATCCGGTGCTGCACGAGCGGCACGTGCGCGTGCTGCAGTCGCGCACGCCGCCGGTGAACGTGCTCTCCACCCACAGCGCCTGGCTCATGGGCTCGCTCGTGCTCGGCTGCAACGGCCTGCTCTCGGGCAGCGGCTCGGTGATCGCGGATCTGCAGGCCGAGCTCTTCCGCGCGGTGCTGGCGAACGACCTCGCCGCCGCGCGGCGCGTGAACGACCGCATCTGGCCGATCGCCGAGGTCTTCTACGCCGAGCCGTGGGTCGACATGCACAACCGCATGAAGGAGGCGCTCGTGCTGCTCGGCAAGCTTCCGCGCGCGACGGTGCGTCCGCCGCTCGCGAAGCTTCCCGCGGCGGAGATCGAGCGGCTCCGCCAGGCGCTCGTGGCCGCAGGGCTGCTCGCCGCCGGACCCGCGCGCAAGGTCGCCTGAGCGGCGTGACCGCGTCGAGCCATCTCGCCGCCGACGTGCTGGTGATCGGCGCAGGCGGCGCCGGGATGTACACCGCCCTCGAGTCGGCGCGGGCGGGCCGCTCGGTGATCCTCGTCGACCGCAGCCTGATCGGCCGCGGCGGCGCCACGGTCATGGCGCAGATGACGGTGGCGGTCGCGCTCGAGGATCAGGGGCTCGATCATTGGGAGCACCACTACGCCGACACGCTCGCCGCCGGACGCGGGCTGTGCGATCCGGCGCTCGCGCGGCTCCTGTGCGAGCAGGGACCCGCGCGCATCCGCGAGATGGACGCCTGGGGCGTCGGGTGGGCGCGCGCGGGGGGCGCGTACAAGCGCGCCTTCGCGCCGGGGCACGACCGTCCGCGCTGCGTCTACGTCGACTTCCTCAACACCGGCCCGGCGGTGTCGCGGACGCTCCGCGCGCAGCTAAACCGCACGCCGGAGATCCGCCGGATCGGCGAGCTGCTGGTGAGCGAGCTCGTGGTGCGCGACGGCGAGTGCGTCGGGGCGGCCGCTTTGCACCTGCCGAGCGGCGCGCCGGTGAGCATCGCCGCGGGCGCCACCATCGTCGCCACCGGCGGCCTCACGCGCATGTACCGGCGCAACAGCGCCTCGCTCAACATGAGCGGCGACGGCTACGCGCTCGCGCTCGCCGCGGGCGCCGAGCTCGTCGACATGGAGTTCGTGCAGTTCTTTCCGATCGGCCACCTCGCGCCGCGCCTGATCGGGATGGACCCGATCATGTGGGATCCGTTCCGCTACAAGCTCGGCGGGCGGCTGCTGAACGGCGCGCGCGAGGAATTCATCCATCGCTACGGCGCCGAGGACGGGGGGAAGTACGTCGTCACGCGCGACGTCGCCACCTACGCGATCGAGAAGGAGGTCGCCGCCGGGCGCGGCTCGCCGCACGGCGGCGCCTATCTCTCGTTCGAGCACTGCAGCGAGGCGGAGCTGCGCGCCGCGGGCGGGCCGGTGATCGACCGCCTGGCGGCGAACGGGATCGACTTGACGAAGCAGCCGGTCGAGGTGGCGCCGATCGCGCACTACCACATGGGCGGCGTGCGCGTGGACGACGCGATGGCGACGCGCGTGCCGGGGCTCTTCGCGGCCGGCGAGGCGGTGGGCGGCGCGAACGGCGCGAACCGCCTGTCCGGCAACGCGATCACCGAGGCGCTCGTCTTCGGCAGCCGGGCCGGCGTCGCGGCCGCGGCACGCGCCGCGCGCGAGCGGGTGCGCGCCGGTGCGGCGGCGTTCCGGGCGGCGAGCAGGCGCGTGGTCGAGGGTGTCCAGGGCGGCGGGGGCGAAGACGGCTTCAATCCGGCGGCGATGATCGAGTCGGTGCAGGCCACGATGCAGGACGACGTGGGCCCGTTCCGCACGCAGGCGGGCCTCGAGCGCG
>JAHDYJ010000178.1 GCA_023383795.1 Burkholderiales bacterium
ACAAGCGCGAGATCGATGCGCTGCACGGCCGCATCGCGCTCGGCTTCCTGATCGTCCAGGACATCGCGGTGGTGCTCGCGATGATGGCGATCGGCACCCAGTCGGCGGCCGGCGGCGGCGTCGCGCTCGAGGTCGCCGCGGCGCTCGCCTGGAAGATCGCGCTCGTCGTGCTCGCCGTCGGCGCGGCGATGCGCTACGTGCTGCCGCGGCTGCTGCATTACCTCGCCCGCTCGCAGGAGCTCCTGCTGCTGTTCGCGATCGCCTGGGGCACCGCGCTCGCCGCCGCCGGCGACCTGCTCGGCTTCAGCCGCGAGGTCGGCGCGTTCCTCGCCGGGTTCTCGCTCGCCTCGACGCCCTACCGGGACGCCATGTCGACCCGCCTCGCGAGCATCCGCGACTTCCTGCTGCTCTTCTTCTTCATCGACCTCGGCGCCAAGCTCGAGCTCGGGGTGCTCGGCCAGGAGCTCTCGGCGGCGAGCGTGTTCTCGGTCTTCGTGCTGGTCGGCAACCCGCTGATCGTGATGGCGATCATGGGGTACATGGGCTACCGCAAGCGCACCGGGTTCCTCGCCGGGCTCACGGTCGCGCAGATCAGCGAGTTCTCGATCGTCTTCGTCGCCATGGGGGTCTCGCTCGGGCACGTCGGCGTCGCCACGCTCGGGCTGGTCACCCTGGTCGGCGTGGTGACGATCGCCGCGTCGACCTACCTGATCCTGTACTCGCAGGCCCTGTACGAGCGGCTCGCGCCGTGGCTCGGCGCCTTCGAGCGCCGGCACCCGTTCCGCGAGGAGGCGGTCGAGCGCTCGCGCGCGGCCGCGGCCGGCGCCGACGTGATCGTGTTCGGCCTCGGACGCTACGGCCGGCGGCTCGCCGAGGAGCTGCGCGAGCGCGGCGTCGCGGTGCTCGGCGTGGATTTCGACCCGGAGAACGTGCGCACGCGCCGCCGGCAGGGCTTCGCGGTACGATTCGGCGACGCCGAGGACCCGCACACCGCGGAGACGCTGCCGCTCGCGCAGGCGCGCTGGGTCGTGAGCACGCTGCCGCAGCTCGACGTCAACCTGGCGCTGCTCCGGAGCCTGCGAGCCCACGGCTACGCCGGCCGCGTGGCCATGGTCGCGCACCAGGAGGAGGACGCGCGGGCGCTCCAGCGCGCCGGGGCGAACCGCGTGCTGATGCCGTTCCAGGACGCGGCCGATTTCGCCGCCGAAAGTCTCGCGCGCCACCGCGCATAGGAGGAGCCGATGACCGCCGCCCGACCGATCCTCGCCGCGACCGACTTCTCGGAGCGCGCCGGCATGGCGCTCGAGCGCGCCGCGCAGTGCGCGCGCCAGATCGGCGCGCCGCTCGTCCTGCTGCACGTCGTCGAGCGCTACCATCTCGACGCGCTGCAGCGCCTGGCGCAGGAGGCCGGCGCGCTCGGCGGCGCGGACTGGCCCGCGCGGGCGCGGGCCGAGCTCGAGCGACACGCGAGCCGCATCGCGCAGACGCACGGCGTCGCGGTGGATACCGAGGTGCGCATCGGCCGCGTGTTCGAGGAGATCGCCGAAAGCGCCGCGGCGCGCGCGGCCGAGCTCACCGTGATCGGCGCGCACGGCGAGCACTTCCTGCGCGACCTCCTGCTCGGCGCGACGGCGCAGAAGGCGGTGCGGCGCAATCCCGGCTCGACCCTGGTGGTCAGGCGCGGCGGGAGCGCCCCGTACGGGCACGTCCTCGTCCCGGTCGACTTCTCGCCGGATGCGGCCGCGGCGCTCGCGGCGGCGCGGCGGCTCGCGCCGGAGGCGCGGTTGCACGTCCTGCACGCCTACGAGCTCCCGTTCGAAGGCAAGCTCTTCTACGCCGGCGTCGCCCAGACCGTGGTGGACGAGTACTGCGAGCTCGCCGAGCGCGAGGCCGAGAGGGAGCTCGCGGCGTTCCTGGCCGGCGCAGGCGCTGCCGAGCTCGCGTCGGCGCGGGTCGTGCACGGGCACGCGCCCGACGTGGTCGTCAAGGAAGCCGCGCGCCGGGACGCCGACCTCGTCGCGATCGGCGCGCACGGCCGCTCCGAGCTCTCGTACTTCATGCTCGGCAGCGTCTCGCTGCACGTCGTGCTGGAAGCGCAGTGCGACGTCCTGGTCGCGAAGCGACCCGGACCCTGAGCGCCCTATCCGGGCGGCAGCCCGCTGCGCCGCACCAGCCACTTCTCGAGCTCGACGACGAAGTACACCGACGCCGCCGCGGCGGCCGCGCGCAGCCACACCCCGGCGTCGAGCGCGGTCGAGTGGAACAGCCGCTGCATGAACGGTGCATAGGTGAAGAGGAGCTGGAACCCGACCACGGTGGCGATCATCGCCGGCACGTACGGATTGCCCGCGGCGAGCGCGCGCGGCGTCGCCGGCGTGGCGAGGAAGCGCGCGTTCAGCAGGTAGAAGGCCTCGACCAGCACCAGCGTGTTGACCGCCGCGGTGCGCGCCGCCTCGAGCGTCGCCCCGGCCGCCCGCTCCCAGAGGAACATGCCGAGCGTGGCGGCCACGCCCACCAGCGAGACGAGCACGGTGCGCCAGACGAAGTAGCGCGAGAAGATCGGCGCGCCGGGATCGCGCGGCGGGCGGCGCATGAGGTCCGGCTCGGCGGGCTCGACGACCAGCGCGAGCGAGAGCGTGACCGCGGTGATCATGTTCACCCACAGGATCTGCACCGGCAGGATCGGCAGCGCGAGCCCGAGCGCGATCGCGGCGACGAGCGTGCCGGCCTCGGCGCCGTTGGTCGGCATCATGAACAGGATCGTCTTGCGCAGGTTGTCGTAGACGGTGCGCCCCTCCTCCACCGCGCTCGCGATCGAGGCGAAGTTGTCGTCCGCCAGCACGATCTCGGCGGCCTCCTTGGCGGCCTCGGTGCCGGTGACGCCCATCGCCACGCCGATGTCGGCGCGCTTGAGCGCGGGCGCGTCGTTCACCCCGTCGCCGGTCATCGCCACCACCTCGCCGCGCGCCTGCAGCGCCTCGACCAGGCGCAGCTTGTGCTCCGGGCTCACGCGCGCGTACACGTTCACGTTCTGCGCGACCTCGCGCAACTGCTCGTCGTCGGTGCGCTCGAGCTCGGGGCCGCTCACCGCGGCCGCGCCGGACGCGATGCCGAGCTCGGCCGCGATCGCCGCCGCGGTGGCGCGGTGGTCGCCGGTGATCATCTTGACGCGGATGCCCGCCGCGCGGCACGCGGCGACCGCGCGGATCGCCTCCTCGCGCGGCGGGTCGATCATGCCGGCGAGCCCGAGCAGCGTGAGGCCGCCTTCGACGTCGTCGAACCGCAGCTCGCGCGTCGCGGGATCCGCCGCGCCGGTGGCGACCGCCAGCACGCGCTGGCCCTGCTCGGCGAGCGCGTCGACGCGGCGCTCCCACAGCGCGCGCGCGAGCGGCCGGTCCTCGCCGGCGTGCCGCTCGTGCGTGCAGAGCTCGAGCACGCGCTCCGGCGCGCCCTTGAGGAAGAGGAACGCGTGGCCGGCGTGGTCGTGGTGCAGCGTCGCCATGAAGCGGTGCTCCGACTCGAACGGGATCACGTCGGTCCGCGGCCGGCGCTCGTTCTCGAGGAAGGGGTCGAGCCCGGCCTTCATGGCGGCGACGATCAGCGCGCCCTCGGTCGGGTCGCCGTCGACGGTCCATCGGCCGTCGCGCTGGTGGACGCAGGCGTCGTTGCAGAGCATCCCCGCGCGCAGCAGTTCGACGAGCGTCGCGTGCTCGGCCTCCCCGGCGAGCGGGTCGACCACGGCGTCGCCGGCGACGATGCGCCCCTGCGGAGCGTAGCCGGCGCCGGTCACCTCGTAGGCGCGCTCCGCGGTGACCGCCGCAGCCACCGTCATCTCGTTCCGGGTGAGCGTCCCGGTCTTGTCCGAGCAGATCACCGTCACGGCTCCGAGCGCCTCCACCGCCGGCAGGCGGCGCACGATCGCATTCCTGCGCGCCATGCGCTGCACGCCGATCGCGAGCGTCACGGTCATGACCGCGGGCAGGCCCTCCGGGATCGCGGCGACCGCGAGCCCCACCGCGGCGAGGAACATCTCGGCCGCGGCGTAGCCGCGCGCGATGCCGCCGAGGAAGGTGAGCGCCGCGACCGCCAGGATCGCGGCGCTCAGGGCGCGCGCGAACGCCGCCATCTTGCGCAGGAGCGGCGTCTCGAGCGACTCGACCTTGGCGAGCAGCTCCGAGATCCGGCCGAGCTCGGTGTCGCGCCCGGTCGCGACCACCACGCCGCGGCCCTGCCCGAAGGTGACGAGCGTCCCCGAGAACGCCATCGAGGCGCGATCGCCGAGGGAAGCCGAGGGCGCGACCGGCTCGGCCTGTTTCTCCACCGGCACCGATTCGCCGGTGAGCGACGACTCGTCGATGCGGAGCGTCTTCACGCGCAGCAGGCGCAGGTCCGCGGGGACCCGGTCGCCCGACTGGACGTGCACCACGTCGCCGGGCACGAGCTCGGCGGCCGGGATCGTCGTCAGCCGCCCGTCGCGCAGCGCGAGCGCCGTGGGGGAGAGCATGGCGCGGATCGAATCGAGCGCGCGCTCGGCCTTGCCCTCCTGCATGAACCCGACGATCGCGTTGATGACCACCACGCCGACGATGACGCCGGTGTCGACCCAGTGGCCGAGGAGCGCGGTCACGCAGGCCGCGCCGAGCAGCACGTAGATGAGGACGTTCCTGAACTGGAGCAGGAAACGCTCGAGCGCGGAGCGTGCGCGCCGCTCGGGCAGCCGGTTCGGGCCGTGGCGGGCGAGTCGCGCGGCGGCCTCGGCCGCGGAAAGGCCGTGCGCGGCCGAATCCACCGCGCGCAGCGCGTCGCCCACGGCGACCGCATGGAACCCGAGGGCCGGCAGCGTCGTTCGATCGTCTTGCACGTTGGTGACGGCTGGTCGCAGGCGCCGCGCCGCCCGCTCGGCCGATGTTACACGGCGAGCGCATCGCCGGCGCGAACGCGCCGGCGCGTTCTCGTGGTATATGTACATGGCGTCGCCGTCGCGCAAGCGCGGCTGGCGCGCGCGCCGGTCCCGCTGCCTATCCCGTCCGCGGCGTTCCTTTCGGAGCCGCCAGGCGGGGCGCCCGTTCGTTCCAGAGCAAAATCATGTTCCCATACGTCCCCCCGGTCACCCGCACGCTCATCATCGCCAACGCCGTCGTGTTCCTGCTCGAGCTGGTCGCAGCGGGTCCGCTGATCTCGCTCTTCGCGCTCTGGCCGCTCGGCGGCGGATTCATGCCCTGGCAGGTCGTCACGTACGGCTTCCTGCACGCCGGGCTGCTGCACCTCCTGTTCAACATGTTCGCGCTCTACATGTTCGGCGGCGAGATCGAGCGCGTGGTCGGGCAGCGGCGCTACCTGAACTACTACCTGGTGTGCATCCTGACCGCGGCGGCGGCGCAGCTCGTGGTCACGAGCATGGCGCAGACGCCGCCCTACCCGACGCTCGGCGCCTCGGGCGGCGTGTTCGGCGTCCTGCTCGCGTTCGGGATGTACTTCCCGCGCCGCATGATCATGCTGATCATTCCGCCCGTGCCGCTGCCGGCGTGGCTGTTCGTCACGCTCTACGGCGGCATCGAGCTGTACCTCGGCGTGTCGGGGACGCAGGCCGGCGTCGCCCACTTCGCGCATCTCGGCGGCATGGTGGGCGGCTTCCTGATGATCCAGTACTGGCGCGGGCGCGCGCCGTTCGCCGGACGCCGGCGCTGATGGCGGGCGCGGCCGCCATCCTCCGACCGGGCAGGAACTGCTGGCGGGTGGCGCACGCCGCGCGCGCCTCCTTCCTGATCGACGCCGAAGCCTACTTCGCGGCGTTCCGCGCCGCCGCCGTGCGTGCCGAGCGCTCGATCTTCGTGGTCGGCTGGGACGTCGACAGCCGCACCGCGCTCGCCCCCGGCGCGCCCGACGACGGCTGGCCCGCGACGCTCGGCGACTTCCTCGACGCGCTCGCGCGGCGCCGCGCGGCGCTGCACCTCCACGTGCGCGGATGGGCCTTCGCGATGCTCTACGCGCGCGAGCGCGA
>JAHDYJ010000179.1 GCA_023383795.1 Burkholderiales bacterium
CGCCGAGTGCGCGCTTGCGCGTCTCCCCGGTGCGCGGGTCGCGCGCGCCGAGCCAGGCCGGCGCGACGTGCCAGCGCACGCGGTAGTCGCCCTCGAACGCCGCGTCGAGCCGCGCGCGGAACGCCGCGCTCGCGAAAACGCGCGCCACCTCGTACTCGTCCTTGTGCGCGAGGAGCCGGAAGTAGCCGCGCGCCGCCGCCTCGGCGAGCGCGGTCGCTCCGACGCGCCCGGCCTCGACCGTCCTCACCCGCGCGATGAGCGCGCGGTACCGCTCGGCGAGGCGCTCGTCCTGGTAGGTTGCCAGGCGCCGCGCCCGGTCCTCGATCAGCGCATCGAGCTCGAGCGGCGGCGCGTCCGCGCCGGCGATTCGCGCGACGCCCTGCGGATCGGCGGCCGCGCGCCGCCCCCAGCGGAACGCGCGCTGGTTGGTTTCGACCGCCACGCCGTTCAGCTCGATCGCGCGCAGGATCGCTTCCTCCGCGAGCGGCACCAGGCTGCGCTGCCAGGCGTAGCCGAGCAGCAGCATGTTGGCAGTGATCGGATCGCCGGTGAGCGCAACGGCGAGCCGGTGTGCGTCGACGTATTCGGCGGCGCCCGGCGCGAGCGCGCGCTCGACCGCCGCGCGCAGCTCCGCGGCCGGGAAGCGGCGCTCGGGCGCGAGCAGCAGCTCGCCGGTCGCGGCGGGCGCGACGTTCACCACCGCGCGCGT
The DNA here is from genome assembly GCA_023383795.1 of Burkholderiales bacterium. GTDB lineage: Bacteria > Pseudomonadota > Gammaproteobacteria > Burkholderiales > SG8-39 > JAABRB01. Next base: position 710 of record JAHDYJ010000179.1, read on the forward strand.
CGTCCCCTCGCGCATGCACGCGAGCGTCTCGCAGCTCGCGGTCGTGACGAGATCGCACCCGAGGACGATATCCGCCTCGCCGGTCGCGATGCGCGCGGCATGGAGCTTCTCCGGCGCGGCACAGATGCGCACGTGCGATGCCACCGCGCCGCCCTTCTGCGCGAGCCCGGCCTGGTCGAGCACCGTGGCACCCTTGCCCTCGAGGTGCGCGGCCATGCCGAGGATCGCGCCGATCGTCACCACGCCGGTGCCGCCGACCCCGGCGACGAGGATGCCGTAGGGCTCCCCGGGCTGCGGAATCGCGGGCGCGGGAAGCGCCGGCAGGGCCGCCTCGTCGAGCGACGCGGTGGCCGGCTTGCGCAGCGCGCCGCCCTCGACGGTGACCAGCGCCGGACAGTGGCCCGCGAGGCAGCCGAAGTCCTTGTTGCACGCGTGCTGGTCGATCGCGTGACGCGCGCCGAGCGGCGTCTCGAGGCGCACGACCGCGAGGCAGTTCGATTTCGCGGCGCAGTCGCCGCAGCTCTCGCACACCTCCGGGTCGATCCACACCCGGCGCGCCGGGTCGGCGAGCTCGCCGCGGCGGCGGCGGCGGCGCTTCTCGGCGGCGCAGGTCTGGTCGTAGACAATGGCCGAGACGTCCGGATACTCGCGCAGCTCGCGCTGCACGCGCTCGAGCGCCTCGCGCGCGAGCACCGGGACGCCCGGCGGCAGTCCGGCGTCGCCGCGGTAACGCTCGGGCTCTTCGGCGACGACCACGATCCGGCCGACGCCCTCGTCGGCGAGCTGGCGCACGATGCGCGGCACCGACAGCGGCCCCTCGACCGGCTGACCGCCGGTCATCGCCACGGCGTCGTTGTAGAGGATCTTGTAGGTGACCGGCGTGCGCGCGGCGACCGCAGCGCGTATCGCGAGCGAGCCGGAGTGGTAGTACGTGCCGTCGCCCATGTTGACGAACACGTGCGGCGTGTCGGTGAAGCGGCGCACGCCGGTCCAGGTCGCGCCCTCGCCGCCCATGTGGCTGACCGTCTGCGTCTGCCGTCCCATCCACATCGCCATCAGGTGGCAGCCGACGCCGGCGAGCGCGACGCTGCCCTCCGGCACGCGCGTCGAGGCGTTGTGCGGGCAGCCGGGGCAGAACCATGGCGCGCGCGAGATCACCGTCGGCGCCGCCCCGAGCGAGCGCGTCTTGTCGTCGAGGTATGCGAGCCGGTCGCTGATGCGGCTCGAGGCGTAGAAGCGCGCGAGGCGCGCGGCGATCGCGCGCGCGACGATCGTCGGATTGTGGTCCATCAGCGGCGGCAGCAGCCATTCGCCGTGCGGCAGGGCCCACTCGCCCTTCTCGTCGAACTTGCCCACCACGCGCGGGCGCACGTCCTCGCGCCAGTTGTAGAGCTCCTCCTTGATCTGGTACTCGATCAGGTGGCGCTTCTCCTCGACCACCAGGATCTCCTCGAGCCCCTCGGCGAACCGCCGCACGCCCTCGGCCTCGAGCGGCCAGGTCATGCCCGCCTTGTAGAGCCGGATGCCGATCTCGCGGGCGGCCGCCTCGTCGATGCCGAGATCGTCGAGCGCCTGGCGCACGTCGAGATAGCTCTTGCCCGCGGTGATGATCCCGAGGCGCGCGCGCGGGCTGTCCCACACGACGCGATCGAGGCCGTTTGCGCGGGCGTAGGCGAGCGCGGCGTAAACCTTGTACTGGTGCATGCGGTACTCCTGCGCATGAACCGGATCGGGCCAGCGCAGGCTCAGGCCGTCGGGCGGCAGCTCGAAATCGGTCGGGAGCCGCACGCGCACGCGGTCGGGATCGAGCACGACCGAGGCGGAGCTCTCGGCGAGGTCGCCGACCAGCTTCAGCGCGACCCAGCAGCCCGAATAGCGCGACATCGCCCAGCCGTGCAGGCCGAAGTCGAGGATGTCCTGCACCGACGCCGGCGCGAGCACCGGCATCGCGCAGGCCTTGAAGACGTGCTCGCTCTGGTGCGCATGCGCCGAGGATTTCGCGGCGTGGTCGTCGCCGGCCACCGCCAGAACGCCGCCGTGGCGCGCGGTGCCGGCGAAGTTCGCGTGCTTGAGGACGTCGCCGGAGCGGTCGACGCCCGGGCCCTTGCCGTACCACATTCCGAACACGCCGTCGTAGCGCGCGCCGCGGAAGAGCGCGAGCTGCTGCGTGCCCCAGATGGCGGTCGCGGCGAGGTCCTCGTTCACGCCCGGCTCGAACACTACGTGGTGCGCCTCGAGGTGAGCGCGCGCCTGCCACAGCGCCTGGTCCAGGCCGCCGAGCGGCGAGCCGCGGTAGCCGGAGACGTACCCGGCGGTGTTCAGCCCGGCGGCGCGGTCGCGCGCGCGTTGGAGCATCGGCAGCCGCACCAGCGCCTGCATCGCGGTGAGGAACACCGGTCCGCGCTCGAGCGCGTACTTGTCGTCGAGCGTGACCTGCCTCAGGACTGCGGGCGCGTTCATGGGATCGCCTCCACACGTTGCGCGCTCCTGGTGCCCGCCGGCTCCGCGCCGGCAGGTGGTTATTCTTTTGCGCTTACCGCCTGACGGGTGATGGGTGATGAGGGGCAAGGCTTGGAGATCGGGCGCGCACGCTCGCCCTCTGCTCCCGCGTGGCTTGCCGCCGTTCTACTGATGCTCGCTACGCCCATTTGCACTGCCGTTGCACCCATCACCCTTCACCCATTACCCATCACTGCCGTTGCAATCATCACCCATCACCCATTACCCATCAGCCTGTTCCGCACGCTACCGCGCCCGCGCTCACCAACGCATCGATCTCCCCGTCGCGGTAGCCCGCCTCGCGCAGGCACGCGCGCGTGTGCTCGCCGTACTTTCCGGGAAACGCGAGCTCGCGCACCTGGCCGGGCCAGTCGACCGCGGCCGGCTGCATGCGAACCTGCCTGCCGTCGGGCATGCGGGTGCGCGTCAGCTTGTCGCGCAGCGCCTCGAGCTCGCGCACCTGCGGGATCGTGTTGATCTGCGCGTTCGGGATCGTCGCGCGCGCGAGGTCCGCGGCGAGCTCCGCGCTCGGATGCCGCGCGGTGACCGCGGCGATCTCGCGCAGGATCGCCTGCCGCTCGGCGTGACGTCCCTCGTTCGTCGCCCGCACTGGATTGGCGAGCGGCGCGAACTTCGGCAACGCGGTGAGCCGCCGCCACTGCGCGTCGTTGCCGATCGCCATGTAGATGAAGCCGTCCCGCGTCGGATAGACGCTCGTCGGGATGAACTTGCGATGCTCGTTGCCGGCGCGGGTGATCTCGTCGGGCCGGCAGTCGAAATCGACGAGCGGCAGGGTCGTGATCAGCCACGAGGCCGCGGCCTGCAGCATCGAGACGTGGATCGCGCGGCCCGTCCCGCTCTCGGCGCGCTCGGCGAGCGCGAGCATCACGCCCGCGTACACCTCGTCGCCGGCCTTGAGGTCGATCAGCGGCACGCCGGAGAGCATCGGCGGGCCGTCCGGGTCGCCGGTGAGCTCCATGTAGCCGACCATCGCCTGCAGCACCGGGTCGTAGCCGGGCGTGCTCGGATAGTCCGGCCCGAGCGCCGAGATGCCGGCCCAGATGATGTCGTCCTTCGCGCGCCTGAGCGTCTCGTAGTCGATGCCGAACGGCCGGTAGCGCTCGGGCAGCGTGTTGCAGCAGAACACGTCGGCGCCGAGCGCGGCGACCATCCGGTGCAGCGCCTCCTGGCCGCGCGGGTCCTTCAGGTTGAGCGCGACGGTCTCCTTGCCGACGTTCGGCGCGATGAAGTAGCTGCGACGGTCGTCGTCGGCGACGCGGCTGCCGATGTAGCGGTTCGGGTCCCCCGGCAGTCCGCCGCCGCCGACCGCCTCGATCTTGATCACGCGCCAGCCGAGCTGGGCGAAGCGCAGCGTCGCGTACGGCAGCGAGAGCGCCTGCTCCATGCTGATTACGGTGCGAGGTCTCATCGTCCGCCAGCCCTTCGGTTTACCGGGTGATGGGTGAGTGATGGGTGATGGGGAGCGAGCCCAGCGGATCGGGCGCGCAAGCGCGCCCGCTGCCCCCCCGTGCCCTTGTACTGCTGCTCACCTTCCCAATATGCACTGCCGTTGCACCCATCACCCATCACCGCTCACCGCTCACCGCTCACCGCTCACCGTTCACTCCACGCAAGGCGCGGTACACGTTCTCCGGCGTGAACGGCAGCTTGTAGATCCGCACGCCGGTCGCGTTGTAGATCGCGTTCGCGGTGGCCGCCGCGATGCAGATCGCCGGCGCCTCGCCGACGCCCTTCGCCCCCTGCGGCCCCTCGCCGTCCATCGTCTCGATGAACGAGATGTCCATCTCCGGGATCTCGGGCGCGGTGACGAGCTTGTAGTCGCGGAATGCCGGGTTGCGCGTCACGCCGTTCTCGACGACGAGCTCCTCGGTGAGCGCGTAGCCCTGGCCCATCACTATGCCGCCTTCGATCTGGCCCTCGATGCCGAGCCGGTTGAGGACCCGGCCGACGTCGTGCGCGCCCCACACGTTTATCATGCGCACGATGCCGGTCTCGGTGTCGACCTCGACCTCGATCACCTGCGACGCCCACGCGTAGGCCGCCGACACGTCGCCCTTGAAGCCCTTGTCCTGGTGCTGCGACGGCGGCTCGTAGTAGTGCGTGGTCATCACGAGCTCGGCCTTGTCCGAGAAGTGCAGCGAGCGCAGCAGCTTCGCGAGCGGCATGATCGCCTCGCCGTCCGCGGCCTGCACGATCATGCCCTGGCGCAGGTCGAGCGCGGCCGCGTCGTGACCGGTGACCTTGGCGGCCGCGGCCATGATCTTCTCGCGCGCCTTGCGTGCCGCGCCGATCGCCGAGTTGCCGGCGATGAACGTCGTGCGGCTCGCGTGCACGCCGACGTCCCACGGCGTGATGTCGGTGTCGTTGTTCACCACCGTCACCGCGTCGAGCGGCACCCCGAGCTCCTCGCAGACGAGCTGCGCGAGCACCGTCTCGGAGCCCTGCCCGATCTCGGACGCGCCGGTCATCACCGTAACGTGGGCGAAGTCGTCGATCTTTAGGATCGTGCCGCAACCGTCCGAGGGATAGATCTTCGCGCCGCCGCCGACGTGCA
>JAHDYJ010000180.1 GCA_023383795.1 Burkholderiales bacterium
TCAAACCTTGACTGCCTCCCCGGCAAAGCCGGGGGGCCTCCCTTGGTAGGCTAGCCGAGACGCCGCGCCTTGCGGCTCGGGCAGCGCCAGCCGCCACGCGCGGCCTGCGTCACTAAAGGCGCAGACTCGCGCCTGCCCTGACGACGAACGCCCCGCACGTCCCGCTCTTCCCCTTGAGCTCGAGCTCGCGACGCTCGAGGCCTTCGGGCACCAGGCCGGCGGCCGCGCAGGCGGCGTCGCTCACGAGCGCCTCGCCCGGCGCCGCCGCCGAGCACAGCCGCGCCGCGACGTTGGCCGCGTCGCCGAGCACGGTCACGTCCTCGACGCCCGCCTCAGCGCCGGTCATCGTGCCGACGTAGGCCACGCCGGTGTGAACGCCGGTGCCGAAGCGAAGCTCGGTGCCGTCGGCCGCGACGATCTGTCTGCCGATCAGCCGATCTACCGCCCGCAGGGCCTTGCGGGCATGGTCCCGGCCCGAGAAGCCCGGCGGATAGACCGCGAGCAACCCGTCGCCGCGCACGTCCACGATGAAGCCGTCGGTGTCGTAGAGCACGCCGAAGGTCTCCGCGTAGAAGCGCTGCATGCCGCGGCTGAACTCCCAGGGCGTCATCCTCTCGCCCAGCCCGGACGAGCCGCGCACGTCGAGGAACATGATCGTCATCTCGACCTCCGCGCCGCCCGGATACGCGCGCAGGAACTGGTCGCAGCGGCTGCAGAAGCGCGGGTTCTTGTTCGACGGCGCCCGTCCCTGCAGCCTCATCACGAAGCGCCCGACGCCGCGGTACGGCGCGTAGCAGAGCTTGCAGCGCGGCGGCGACGGCAGCCGCATGTTGAAGCGCTGGTACTTGTGGAGGTCGGGATGCCCGATGCCGAAGATCGTGTACCAGAGCTCCCGGTTGGGATTCTCAGCCGCGGTTTCCGCGTTCGTCGCTGCCATGGCGTCCCCTAGCGCCCCCTTTGGCGGTCGCCCGTGCCCCGGCCAGGCGGCGGCATGCAGCGGGCGCTGCTCCATTGACGAGGGAAGTTCTGGTTCTCGGCGGCGCGTACTATCTTCGATCCCTTGCGTTTACGCAAGCGGCGCCGGGCCGCGACCGCAGGACCCTCAGGATCCGTAGTTCGTCTCATTCCGGTTCACCGCGCGGGCGATCGATCCGCGCCAGCGCGGTCGCGTGCGCCCGTTCCGGTAGACTCCGCCCTCCATGAAGGCCGAGGCCGATCGCACGGCGTCCGTTCCGGGCACTGCGGATGCAGGCTCCAGCGAAACCGCGCCGGCGCATGCGATCGCGTCGCCCGCCGGCGCCCGATGGCGGGCGCGTCTCCCGGGCGAGCTCAGGGGCGGGATCGCGAGCGCCCTCGTATCCCTCGCGATCGCGCTCACGCTGGGCCTTCTCGCGTTCGGCGCGCTCGGCGCGGAGCATGCGGATCTCGGCGTGCGCGCGGCGTTCGCCACCATCGTTCTCGCCGCGCCGGTGGCATCGTTGCTTGGCGGCGTGCCGGTCCCCGGCGCCGGTCCGCGCGCCTCCTCGACATTGATCCTCGCCGCATTCATCGCGTCGTGCGCCGCCGATCCCGGCCTCGGCGCGCCGGGGATGCCGCGGACCGTGGCGGTTCTGTTTCTCGCCGCCGCGACGCTCGCTGCCTCGGGTCTGCTGCAGATCGGCTTCGGGCTCGCGCGGCTCGGCACGCTCGCGCGCTTCGTCCCGTACCCGGTCGTCGCCGGCTTCATGAACGGCGTGGCGATCCTCATCGTGCTGTGGCAGCTCCCCTACCTGATCGGACTCGCGGGCCCGGTAACGAGCGCCACCCTGCTCGACGCGCTGCCCGCGACGCAGCCCTGGACGCTGCTGGTCGGCGCGGCCACCGCGGCGCTGATCTGGATTATCGCGTCGCACTGGCGGCGCGCGCCGGCGGCGCTTCTCGCCCTGGTGGGCGGCACCGCGCTCTACTACGGCATCGCCGCGACGATGCCGTCGGCCGCACTCGGGCCACGCCTCGGCGAGATCGACACCAACTTCGCGCTGCCGCTCGCGCTCGCGCCGCTCGGCACGGGCGCCGGAGGCGCGCTGCTCGCCGCGCAGTGGCCCGCCATGCTCGGCACCGCGGCGGCGCTCGCGATCATCGGATCGCTCGATTCGCTGCTCGCCGCGGCCGCCATCGACGTCGCGCACAACACGTCCCACCGCCCCAACCGCGAGCTCGTCGGACTCGGGCTCGGCAACCTCGCGGCCGGAGCGTTGGGCGGCATCCCGCTGTCGTTCTCGCCGAACCTGGCGCGGAGCGCCTTTCGCGCCGGCGCGCGCACGCGCGCCGCGGCGCTTGTCTCCGCGGCGACGCTCGCCGCCGTGTGGCTGGTCGGCGCCGGGGCGCTCGCGTACGTCCCGATGGTCGTCCTGGCGGGCATCATGACCACGGTCGGCGTTGGTCTGATCGACCACTGGACCCGGCAGCTCGTCCGCCAGCTCGGCCGCGGCGGCCTCGAACGCGACGCCTGGTCGAGCCTCGCCGTCGTGGCATTGGTCTGCGTCGTGACGGTGGTCTTCGACTTCGTCGTCGCCGTGACCTTCGGGCTGATCGCGTCGATGGCGCTGTTCATCGCCTCGATGAACCGCTCGCTGGTGCGCGCATCCTGGACCGGCGCGCAGCGCGCTTCGCGCCGCGTCTATCCTGCCCCCCAGGCGCGCCGCCTGCGCGAGCAGGCGGACGCGATCAGGATCCTCGAGCTCGAAGGTCCCGTCTTCTTCGGCACGGTCCACCGTCTGGACAACGAGGTCCGGGCGCTCGCACGCGCCGCGCGCTTCGTCATCCTCGACTTCAGGCGCGTGGGGACGATCGACGCGACCGGCGCCGTGATGCTCGACCAGGTCGCGCGGCGCCTCGCCGCGGACGGAGTCAGACTTCTGCTCGCGCACGTCACGGCGGAGGGCCGGCACGGCCGCACGCTCGCGCAGTTCCAGACGCCGGCGCGCTCGCCGAACGAGTGGTTCGAGGATACCGATCGCGCGCTCGAGGCGGCCGAGATGGCGCTCCTCGGTGAAGAGACCGAGGCCGCGCGCGCGGAGCTGCCGTTCGCGGCGACTTCGCTGATGGCCGGCTTCGGCCCCGAGGATTGCGACCGCGTCCGCGAGTTCCTCGAGCACCGCGAGCTGCGCGAGGGCGAAACGCTCTTTCGCGAGGGCGAGGCCGGCGACCGGCTCTACGTGCTCACGCGCGGCAGCGTGACCATCTCGACGGCCGCCGGCCGCGCCGCCCAGCGGATCGGAACCTTCGAGGCGGGGGTCATCTTCGGCGAGATGGCGATGCTCGACGGGGCGGCGCGCTCCGCCACGGCGGTCGCCGACCGCGCCGTCGTGGTCTACAGCCTGTCATCGGCCGCGCTCGCCCGGCTACGCGCTTCCGCGCCGGAGCTCGCCGACCGGCTGCTCGTCAACGTCGCGCGCCACCTCGCGAACCGCCTGCGGCTCACCACCGACGCGCTGCGCGCCGCGTCGGACGTCGGCGACTGAATCCGCAGGCGGCGGCGCGGTCGACTCGAGTCCGCGCGCGGCTGCGGGCGCCACCACGACGCTGCCACGCCGGACATGCACGGGGGCACCCCCTTGTTCGTACGACCCCGGGGGACACCCCATGAGCCCGCCGCGAACTCGAACAGGCGACGAACGGCAATCATCCTGCCGCGCGCCGCCGCGCGTGCGCGCGAAGTCACGGAGCCGTCTGCGTCAGCGCGACGCCGACGCGACGCTGTCACGCCGGGGATATACAAGGGGCACCCCCTTGTTCGTACGACCCCGGGGGACATCCTATGCGCCTGCCGCGCCAGCGGCGGCCGACATGCACTGAGCGGAGATCGCCCGCACGCACAACAGATGGAACCAACTTTGCTACGCGTCGCGTCGCACTCGCGCGCGCGGAGTCACAAAACTGACTTCGCCCCGATGCGCAGGTATCTACGCTGACTGCGTGGGGGATATACAAGGGGCACCCCCTTGTTCGTACGACCCCGGGGGACACCCCATGAGCCCGCCGCGAACGCGGCGGGCGCAAATGGGGTGGCGGATGGGACTCGAACCCACAACAACCGGAATCACAATCCGGGACTCTACCTTTGAGCTACCGCCACCGTTGCCGCACACGAGTTCTGGCGTGCCCGGAGGGACTCGAACCCACAACCGTCAGCTTAGAAGGCTGATGCTCTATCCGGTTGAGCTACGGGCACGTTGCCGGGCCGCCCGCGGCCTCGTCGACGACGGGAATCGGCGACGCGGCGCGACGAACTGGTCGGGGTGAGAGGATTCGAACCTCCGACATCCTGGTCCCAAACCAGGCGCGCTACCAGGCTGCGCCACACCCCGGGGGCGACGTAGTTTACGCGCCCCCCCACCCGGGGTCAACGCGCTGAAAATTCGCGCGATTTTTGCTTGCCCACCCCCCCCTTTTCTGGTATCTAAGCGCCTTCGCTTCGGAGGAAGAGCCGAGTGGAAGATGCCGACTGAGACACTACGCAAGACCGTCGCTCCCTACGTCCCGCAGAAGGGCGAGCAGTACATGAGCCAGCGCCAGCGCGCCCACTTCCGGACGATGCTCGAGTCGCTCCGCGAGGAGCTGTCCGCGGACATCGAGCGCACGGTTCACACGATGCAGGACGAGGCGACCCTCTTCGCCGACCCGAACGACCGCGCCACCCAGGAGTCGGACATCGCTCTCGAGCTCCGCAACCGCGACCGGGAGCGCAAGCTGATCAAGAAGATCAACGAGACCATCCTCAAGATCGATACCGACGAGTACGGCTACTGCGAGTCGTGCGGCGCCGAGATCGGCCTGGAGCGCCTGGCCGCGCGTCCGACCGCCTCGCTCTGCATCGACTGCAAGACGCTCGACGAGATGCGCGAGCGCCAGGTGGCGAAGTGACCCGCGGTCTTGCGCATCCCGTCACCTGAGCGCGGGCCATCCCCGGGAGCGCCGCAGGCGCGGAATCGGGGATTCTGACGGACTCCGGCGGCGGGACTGCCGGGATCCCCGCGCTCGCGGGGACGACGCCGCTGCCGGCGCAACAACGAAAAGGGGGCTGCCGCCCCCTTTCTTGTCACTGCGCCTTTGCCGCGTCAGCTTGCCGACGCGGTGGCCTCGGCCTCGGTGACGGCCTTCATCGACAGGCGCAGCCGGCCCTTCTCGTCGGCCTCGAGGACCTTCACCTTCACCTGCTGGCCCTCCTTGAGGAAGTCGGAGACGTTGTTCACCCGCTGCTGGCTGATCTGCGAGATGTGCAGCAGCCCGTCCTTGCCGGGCAGCACCTGGACGATCGCGCCGAAGTCGAGCAGCTTCAGCACCGTGCCGTCGTAGACCCGACCGACCTCGACCTCTTGCGTGATCTCCTCGATCCGGCGCTTGGCCGCGAGGCCGCCCTCGGAGCTGATGCAGGCGATGCTGATCGTGCCGTCGTCGGCGATCTCGATCGTCGTCCCGGTCTCCTCCTGCAGCGCGCGCACCACGACGCCGCCCTTGCCGATGACGTCGCGGATCTTCTCCGGGTTGATCTTGATCTTGATGATGCGCGGCGCGTAGCTCGAGATCTCGGCGCGCGAGGTCTCCAGCGCCTGGCGCATCAGGCCGAGGATGTGCATGCGCCCCGCCCGCGCCTGCGCCAGCGCGACCTGCATGATCTCCTTGGTGATGCCCTCGATCTTGATGTCCATCTGCAGGGCGGTCACGCCCTGCTCGGTGCCGGCCACCTTGAAGTCCATGTCGCCGAGGTGGTCCTCGTCGCCGAGG
>JAHDYJ010000181.1 GCA_023383795.1 Burkholderiales bacterium
GCGCCGGACGGGACGCTGGAGCAGGACCTCGCCCGGCGCGACCTCACCATCAACGCGATCGCGCGCGACGCGCAGGGCAACCTCGTCGATCCGTTCGGCGGCGCCGCCGACCTGCGCGCGGGCGTCCTGCGCCACGTCGGTCCGGCCTTCGTCGAGGATCCGGTGCGCGTGCTGCGCGTGGCGCGCTTCGCCGCGCGGTTCCCCGCGTTCCGCATCGCCGACGAGACGCTCGCGCTGATGCGCCGGATGGCGGCCGACGGCGAGGTCGATGCGCTCGTTCCCGAGCGCGTCTGGCAGGAGTTCGCCAAGGGCCTGATGGAGGATGCGCCGCAGCGCATGTTCGAGACCCTGGCGGCGGCCGGCGCCCTGACGCGCATGCTGCCCGAGTGGGGGTCGCTCGACGCGGCGCGCGCGCTCGCGGCGCTCGGGGTCGCCGCGGACCGCCGGCTCGGATTGGCCCAGCGTTTCGCGACGCTCTTCGCCGCCGCGGACGTCGAGGGCGCCGAGGCCGCCTGCCAGCGGCTGCGCTGCCCGGGCGACTGCCGCGACCTCGCGGTGCTCGCCGCGCGCTACGGCGCGGCGATCCGCGAGGCCGAACGGCTCGACGCCGCCGCGCTCCTCGACGTCCTCGCCGGCTGCGACGCGTTCCGGCGCCCCGACCGGTTCGCGGCGCTGCTCGTCGCGGTCGACTGCGATGCGGCCGCCGCGGGCCTCGAGCGGCACTACGCCGCCGCGCAGCGCGCGGTCCACGCGTTGAAGGCCGCGCAAGGCGTTGACGCGGCAGGCATCGCCGCCCGCGACCCGCAAAACGTGGCAGACGCCATACGCGCCGCGCGGATCGCCGCGATAGCATCGGCGCTTTCGCACTAGCGGCGCGCGCCCCCATCGCATGTCACCCTCGACGGCAGTGCTCGTCCACGGCCTCGCGCGGAACCTCCGGTCCGGCGCGCGCCTCGCGCTTTTCGTGCGGGTCTCGCCGCTCGACTTCCGCGCGCGGGCGGGCGATTTCGCCGCGCTCTTCGCGTTCAACCTGGCCCTGGTGGTCGTCGGAGGCGCCCTGCGCGGCGGCGTGCCCGGACGGCTCAACGTGGACGCGCTGCCCTACGCGCTCGCGCCGGCGCCGCTCCTGCTGCTCGCATCGCTCGGCGTGGCGACGCTCTTCGCGCGGCGCGATCTCCTGCTGCTGCTCGCGACCATGCTTATCGCGGGCGACCTGGTGTTCGAGGTGGCCGCGACCGCGCTGCATCTCGGCTACGCCCACGGCCCGCTCGGCGCCATGCCGCTGGCGGCGACGACGCTCGGCTATGCGTACGTCGGCTGGGCCTTCGCGGTGATGCTGCGGGCGCTCTGGGTCGCGACCGGCGGCTGGCGCGGCCGCACGACGGCGCAGGGCGCCGGGGTGCTCGCCGCGCTCTTCGCGTTCTTCCTGTTCGGCATGCCGCAGGCCGAGCTCTGGCAGCGCACGCCGCCGGCCGGACCCACGGTCGCGCAGCCGTCGATCGCAGACGAGCAGCTCTTCCATCGGCAGCAGACGCTGCTCGCCGAGACGCTCGCGCGGGTCCAGGCCGAGCGGCCCGGCGTCGAGGACCTCTACTTCGTGGGTGTCGCGCCGTTCTCGGCGCAGGACGTGTTCGTGCGCGAGCTCACGCGCGTGCGCACGCTGTTCGACGAGCGCTTCGGCACCGCCGGGCGCTCGGTCGCGCTCGCGAACAGCCCGGCGACGCTCGCCACGCAGCCGATCGCCACCGCGACCAATCTGCGCGCGGTGCTCGAGCACGTCGGCGGCAAGATGAACCCGGCCGAGGACGTGCTGTTCCTGTTCATCACCAGCCACGGCGACCAGCAGCACAGCCTGGCGTTCGAGCTCCCGCCGCTCGCGCTCAACCAGCTGACGCCGACCGCGCTCGCGCGCATGCTTCAGGACAGCGGCATCCGGTGGAAGGTGCTGGTGGTGTCGGCGTGCTACTCGGGCGGCTACGTCGAGCCGCTGCGCGACGCGAACACGGTCGTGATCACCGCCGCCGACGACAAGAGCGCTTCGTTCGGGTGCGCGAGCGGCCGCGACTTCACCCCCTTCGGCCGGGCGTTCTTCGACGAGGCGCTCGGGCGGACGTTCGCCTTCACCGAGGCGTTCGCCGCCGCGCGCGCTTCGGTCGCCGCGCGCGAGCGCGCCGAGCGGCTCGATCCGTCGCGGCCGCAGATCTTCGTCGGGCCCGAGATCGCCGCCAAGCTCGCCTCGATCGAGCGGCGGCTGGCCGCGCTGCGCTAGGGCACCGCTCGTCATCCCGCTCGCGCGGGAATCCGGCGGACCGTTGCAGACGGTCGACGGCCGGCCTCGATTGCCGCTTTCGCGGGAATGACGGCGTCGGCGGGCTTTCGCGATCGCGGTCAACCGCGGCGCGCCGCGCCGCGTTGGTTTCGCGCATGCGCGCTGCGGTGCTCTCGGTGATGCTGCTCGCGTCGCCGGCGGTCGTCGGCGCGCAGGGCGGCACGCAGCGCCTCCGCGCGGCCGACGCCGACGGCAACGGCCTCATCTCGCGCGCCGAGGCGCAGAAGCGCCTGCCGAAGCTCGCGGCGGATTTCGACGCGATCGACGCGAACCGCGACGGCAGCCTGTCGCCCGGCGAGCTCCGCGCGCACGAGCGCAAGCGCCGCGGCAGCGCCGGCGCGAGCGGCTTCGCCGCGTACTTCGAGCGCGCAGACGCCGACGGCAACGGCGCGCTCTCCCGTCCGGAGGTCGCCCGGGCGCTGCCGCGCCTGAGCGCGAAATTCGACGCGATCGACGCGGACCGCGACGGGCGGCTCACGCACGCCGAGCTGCGCGCGTACTTCGAGGCGCGGCGCGCAGCGCGCGCCCGGCCCTGATCAGAGGAGCCGCGCGATGAGCGTCAAGGCGATCGAGAGCAGGATCGTGGTGGTGAAGGGCAGGTAGTAGTCGCGGCCCTTGTACCGGACGGTCACGTCGCCCGGCAGCCGGCCGAGGCCGAAGCGCGCGAGCAACGGGCTCGCCGCGGTGAGGATCACGAGGGCGACGGCGAGCGTCAGCAGCCACTTGAGCATTCGGGAGGCGCCTGGAAGCTATCTCAAGATCGCGGTCGTGCTTTTCCCGAACCGAGGTCGTACGAACAAGGAGCAGATTGCCCCTTGCATACCCCTGAACGAACAAGGGGCCCGAGGGAGGGATTGGGACCTTTCCAAACCGCCCCTTGTAGAACCCCTCTTTCGCGAGCGCATTCGCATTTCGAGATGGGTTCCAGGGTGCGGGCGCTGCGCGCCCGATTGGTCAGAACCGCCCGGCAATTGTAAACTCGCCCGGCCCGCGGGGTGGCAGCACCGTGCCGCTGCGGGCGGCAACCGCGGAGGCTGAATGATCGAGCTGTACACCTGGGGAACGCCGAACGGCCGCAAGGTCTCGATCATGCTCGAGGAGACCGGGCTGCCGTACAACGTGCACCGGATCGACATCGGCAAGGGCGAGCAGCACGCGCCGGAGTACGTGGCGATCAACCCGAACGCCAAGATTCCCTCGATCGTCGACCCCTACGGCCCGGACGGCAAGCCGATCGCGATGATGGAGTCGGGCGCGATCCTGATCTACCTTGCCGACAAGAGCCGGATGCTCCTGCCGGCCTCGGTCCGCGGCCGCTACGAGGTGCTGCAGTGGCTGATGTTCCAGATGGGCCACATCGGGCCGATGTTCGGCCAGGTGCACCACTTCGTGCGCAACGCGAAGGAGCAGGTGCCCTACGCCATCGAGCGCTACCTCAAGGAGAAGGACCGGCTCTACGGCGTGCTCGACCGGCGGCTCGGCGAGGCCGAGTACCTCGCCGCCGGCGAGTACACGATCGCCGACATCGCCACCTATCCCTGGGTCGCGCGCTACGAGTGGCACAAGACGAACCTCGCCGACTTCCCGAACGTGAAGCGCTGGTTCGACGCGATCAGCCTGCGGCCCGCGGTCCAGCGCGGCATGGCGGTGCCGTTCAAGCCGTGACGGGGGCGCCCGGGCGCGCGGCCGCGGCCGCGGTGATCCGCGACGTGCGCGCCGGCGCCGGCGACCGGCTCGAGCTGCTCGCGGCGAGGCCGCCCGCGCCGGGCTTCGCGCATCCGCTGCTCTTCCTGCACGGCGCGTTCGCCGGCGCGTGGTGCTGGGCCGAGCATTTCCTGCCGTTCTTCGCCGGCCGCGGCTTCGACTGCTACGCGCTCTCGTTCCGCGGGCACGCCGCGAGCAGGGGGCGCGATCAGCTCATGCTCGCGAGCGTCGACGACTACGTCGAGGACGTGTTCGAGGCGGTGCACCGCATCGGCCGGACGCCGGTGCTCGTCGGCCACTCGATGGGCGGGTTCGTCGCGCAGAAGTACCTGGAGGACGCCGCGGCGCCCGCGGCGGTGCTGATGGCCCCGGTCCCGCCGCAGGGCCTGCTCGGCGCGCAGCTCAAGCTCGCATTCCAGAACCCGACGCTCTTCGCGGAGCTGAACGACGTGCTCGCGCACGGCCGCGGCTCGCCCGAGGCGCTGCGCAAGGCGCTCTTCGCCGGCGCGGTCGCGCCGGCGAAGCTCGCGGAGTGGTTCCGCCGGACGCAGCCGGAGTCGCAGCGCGCGATCTGGGACATGACGCTCTTCGCGCTGCCGCAGCTCTGGCGGATGAACCGCAC
Organism: Burkholderiales bacterium; assembly: GCA_023383795.1. Lineage (GTDB taxonomy): Bacteria > Pseudomonadota > Gammaproteobacteria > Burkholderiales > SG8-39 > JAABRB01. The sequence continues at coordinate 4,656 of JAHDYJ010000181.1, forward strand.
CCCGGCGCTGTGGCTCGCGGCCGAGCGCGACGCGCTCTTCCCGGTCGAGCAGCTGCGGCTCGGCGCGGGCATGGTCGGCGCGACGCTCGAGGTGATCCCCGGCCTCGGCCACGCGATGATGCTGGACGTCGGGTGGGAGGCGGCGGCGGAGCGGATCGCGGCGTGGCTGGAGAAGCCAGCGGGCGGCTGAGCCTCGGACCGCTCGAGCCGCCGCGTCATCGCCTGGCTCGCGGGCGAGCCCGCGCATCGGCGGCCGGGCGTCACGAGCCCGGCAGGCGCACGCGCGCCATCAGGTGCACGTCGACGTAGCGGCCCGCCTGGAAGCCGAACGCGCGCGCGGTGCCCTCGACTTCGAAGCCGAACTTGCGGTACAGCGCGACGGCCGGGTCGTTCGTGGTGAACACCAGCAGCTCGAGCCGCACGAGGTTCAGCCAGTTGTCCGCGAGATCCAGGGCCGCGCGCATCAGCGACGAGCCCACGCCGAGCCCCTGCGCGCTGCGCGACACCGCGATCGGCCCGATCCGTCCGACGTGCCGCAGCCGCGGCGAGGGGTAGCTGCCGAGCCCGAGCGCGCCGACGATCCGCTCGCCGCCGCTCGCGACCAGCATGTAGCGGCCGCTGACCGATTCCTCGACCTGCTTGCGCGTGTGCGCCGCGGGCACGTACGGGACCTCGACCAGCCAGTTCATCACGTCGGGGTCGGTGAAGATGGCGTGCAGCCCTTCGCTGTCGCCGGGCTCGGCATGGCGCACCACGACCCGCGCGTGCGACGCGAGGGCGCGGCCGTCGAACCTGCCGGTGCTCGAGGAGATCTCGCAGGTCATCATGATCCGCTCCTTTGCGCTTGGTGTTCCGCAGATTGCGGCGCGGGGCGGCCCCCGGGGGGCGGCCCGCGCGGACGCTCCGTGCGTCGGCGCGCATGATGGCCGGCGGCCACTGGCGGATGGCTGACGGATGGCGCCCCGCCCGGCCGGGCGTGCCGCCGGGCCGTCGCGAGGCTAGCCCGGATTTCTCACAGGGCCGCCCCGATTACCGCTGGAAGGCATGGTTGAACGGGGGGTTG
>JAHDYJ010000182.1 GCA_023383795.1 Burkholderiales bacterium
GCACAAGTCGGTGCGCGGCTCCGACCCCGATGCCTCGCTCTACTGGCTGGTGCGGATGCTCGATGGCGGCGCCGATCCGCCGTATCTCGGCCGCCGCATCGTGCGCATGGCGACCGAGGACATCGGCCTCGCCGATCCGCGCGCGCTCGAGCTCGCGCTCGCCGCCTGCGCGACCTACGAGCGGCTCGGCACGCCCGAGGGCGAGCTCGCCCTGGCGCAGGCGGTGGTCTATCTCGCGTGCGCGCCGAAGTCGAACGCGGTGTACGTCGCATATAATGCGGCCCGCGCCTTCGTCGCCGGGGACGAATCGCGGCCGGTGCCGCTGCACCTGCGCAACGCGCCGACGCGGCTGATGAAGGAGCTCGGCTACGGCGGGCAGTACCGCTACGCGCACGACGAGCCGGAGGCGTATGCGGCGGGCGAGCAGTACCTCCCCGACGGCATGCCGCGCGTCGAGTGGTACCGGCCGACCGACCGGGGGCTCGAGGCGCGCATCGCCGCGAAGCTCGCACACCTGCGCGAACTGGACCGAAAGGCGAAGAGGAACGCTACTCGCGACGACGACAAGGATTAGGCGCCGCCCGCGACCCGCTTCGTGCTGCCAACTGCCGACTGTCCACTGCCCACTGTCCACTGCTTTCCATGCTCGACCCCCAGCTCCTCCGCACCCGCACCGCATGGGTCGCCGAACGCCTCGAGACGCGCGGTCCCGGCACCGGCGCGAGCCTCGCCGCGCCGCCGGGCGCGGCGGCGCGCGCCGCGTTCGAGGAGCTAGAGGAGGAGCGCAAGCGCATCCAGACGCGCACGCAGGACCTGCAGGCGAAGCGCAACGCGCTCTCGAAGAGGATCGGCCAGCTGAAAGCGCGCGGCGAGGACACGGCGGCGGTCATGGCCGAGGTCGCCGGGCTGGGCGATGCGCTGAAGGCGGGCGAGGCCGAGCTCGCCGAGACGCTTGCGCGCTTCAACGACTTCGTCGCCACGCTGCCGAACATCCCGCACGAGAGCGTTCCGGTCGGCCGCTCGGCCGAGGACAACGTCGAGGTGCGGCGCGTGGGCGAGCCGCGGCGCTTCGAGTTCGCGCCGAAGGATCACGTCGACCTCGGCGCCGGGCTCGGGGGGCTCGACTTCGAGACCGCCTCGAAGATCGCCGGCAGCCGCTTCGCGGTCATGCAGGGCTCCGTGGCCCGGCTGCACCGCGCGCTCGCGCAGTTCATGCTCGACGTGCACACCGGCGAGCACGGCTACGTGGAGGTCTACGCGCCGTACATGGTGAACGCGAAGAGCATGTTCGGCACGGGCCAGCTGCCCAAGTTCAAGGACGATCTCTTCGCGGTGCCGCGCGGCGATCTCGGGGATTTCTACCTGATCCCGACCGCCGAGGTTCCCGTCACGAACATGGTGCGCGACGAGATCCTGCCGCTCGAGCGGCTGCCGCTCAGGTTCGCGTGCCACACGCCGTGCTTCCGGTCCGAGGCGGGCTCCTACGGCAAGGACACCCGCGGCATGATCCGGCAGCACCAGTTCGACAAGGTCGAGCTGGTGCAGATCGTCGAGCCGGAGCGCTCCTACGAGCGCCTCGAGGAGCTGACCCGCCACGCCGAGGAGATCCTCAAGCGCCTCGCGCTGCCGTACCGCGTGATGGCGCTCTGCGCCGGCGACATGGGCTTCGCCGCGGCCAAGACCTACGACCTCGAGGTGTGGCTGCCGGGGCAGGACGCGTACCGCGAGATCTCGTCCTGCTCGAACTTCGAGGCCTTCCAGGCCCGGCGCATGCAGACGCGGTTCCGCAGCGCCCAGGGCAAGCCCGAGCTCGTGCACACGCTGAACGGCTCGGGCCTCGCGGTCGGGCGCACGCTCGTCGCGGTGCTCGAGAACTACCAGAACGCCGACGGGAGCGTCACCGTGCCCGAGGCGCTGCGGCCGTACATGCGCGGCCTCGACACGCTCGCGCCCGCGTAGTCCCGCGGCCGGCGCCCGATGGCGGCTGCGGCGGCGAAGCACACCTGGCGCATCGCGCCGCTCGGCGACCGCTGCCTCATCGTCGAGTTCGGCCAGGAGATCGACGCCGAGACGAACCTCCGCGCCCGCGCGGTGGCGGCGCATCTGCTCGCGCATCCGATCCCGGGGGTCGTCGACGTCGTGCCCGCGTTCACCACCGTCGCGCTGCACTATCGCCCCGAGTGCTTCGCCGACGATCCCGCCGCGGCGCCGTTCGAGCGGCTCGCGGCGCGCCTCGAGGAGATCCTGACGCGGGGCGTCGGCCGCCGCCCGCCGCCGGCGCGGCGCATGGAGATCCCGGTCTGCTATGGCGGCGAGCACGGCCCCGACCTCCCCGATCTCGCGCGCGCCCACGACCTCGCGGCCGAAGAAGTCATCGCGATCCACTGCGCCTCGCCGCACGTCGTGCACATGCTCGGATTCGCGCCGGGCCACCCCTATATCGCCGGGCTCGACAGGCGGCTCGCCATGCCGCGCCGCGCGACGCCGCGGCTGAAGGTCCCGGCGGGCTCGGTCGCGGTCGCCGGCAGCCAGTCCACCATCTACTCGCTCGAGACGCCGGGCGGCTGGAACCTCATCGGCCGCACGCCGCTCCGGCTGTTCCTGCCCGAGCGCGATCCGCCGTGCCTGCTCCAGCCGGGCGACGAGGTGCGCTTCGTCGCGATCCCGGCGAAGGAGTTCGCGTCGCTGCGCGAGGCGGCATGGAAGCCGGCGCGATGACGATCGAGGTGATCAAGCCCGGGCTGCTCACCACGGTCCAGGACCTCGGGCGCTTCGGCTACCAGCGCTTCGGCGTCGTCGCCGGCGGCGTGATGGACGAGTGGGCGCACCGGCTGGCGAACCTGATGGTGGGCAACGACGCGGACGCGGCGACGCTCGAGGTCACGCTGCAGGGGCCCAGCCTGCGCTTCGGCGCGACCGCGCTGATCGCGCTGTGCGGCGCCGAGTTCGCCGCGCGGGTGGACCGCACCGCGCTGCCGCACGGCCGGCCGGTGCTGGTCCGGTCCGGCGCCGTGCTGGACTTCCGCGCGCTCGAGCGCGGCTGCCGCGCCTACCTCGCGGTGCGCGGCGGGATTCGCGTGCCGCCGGTGATGGGGAGCCGCAGCACCTACATCCGTGCCGCGCTCGGCGGCGTGGAGGGCCGCGCGCTCCGGAAGGGCGACGCGTTGCCGATCGCGCCGCACGCGCCCGGGTGGTTCCCGGCGCTCGAAGCCGCCCTTCGCGCGGGCGACGCGCCGTGCGCATCGGTGCGCTGGTCGGCCGGCGACTCGGCGGCGGGCGCGGGCGCGCACCCGGTGCGCGTGATCGCCGGTCCGCAGTGGGAGCTCTTCTCGCAGGAGGCGCGCGCGCTCTTCCTCGGCACGGAGTTCCGCGTCAGCGTGAACTCCGACCGCATGGGATACCGGCTCTCCGGCGCGACGATCAAGCCGCGGCGCGCGGCGGAGATGATCTCCGAGGCGGTCGCGTTCGGCACGATCCAGGTGCCGCCGGACGGCAACCCGATCATCCTGATGGCCGACCGCCAGACGACCGGCGGCTATCCGAAGATCGCGCAGGTCGCCGCGGTCGACCTGCCGCGCCTCGCGCAGACGCGCCCGCTCGAGCCGGTGCGGTTCGCGCTCGCGACGCCCGGCGAGGCGCAGCGCGAGTACCTCGCGCGCGAGGCCGAGCTCGCGCTGGTGCGCGAGTCGGTCGACCTGCGGCGGCGCGGCTGATCGGCCGCCGCGCCCGTGGCGCGGCGCAGCGCCGGCCGACTCTGCGAGCGAAATCAACGCTTGCGCCGGCTTGCCTCAAGTGGCGTCGCCGGAACGCGTCGCAAGTCTATGCCCATGGCATAGCGCGCAGTGTGCAATCCTCACACCCAGTTGACAGGAGTTTTCAATCTCGCGGCGCGGCCGGCGCTAACCTCGATCCGTACGCTGGAGGTACGGAAAACCAGAAAGGAGGGGCGTGCATGTTCAGCGACCTGGAAGACCGGGCGTTCCTGCTCGGGCGGCGCATGGCCGCGGCGACCTTCTCGATCGACGACAACCCGTTCGCGCAGCTGCAGCCGCGGCTCGCGCGCAAGTGGCTCGACGGCTTCGTGTCCGAGAACTCGTTCCTCGGCAAGACCGGACGGCTGCGGCGCGCGCACCCCGCGCTCGCCGAGGAGCGCCAAGCGGCGACGGCCGAGTAGCGTCGGCAGTCCCGGCCGGCGCGCGGCCCCGCGCCGCGCTGCCCGGATCTCCGCGCCGCGGTAGCATCCGGTCGGGAGACCGGAGGCACCGATGCATCGAATCGATCTCAACTGCGACATGGGCGAGAGCTACGGCGCCTGGCGCATGGGCGACGACGCGGCGCTGCTCGACCACGTCACCTCGGCCAACATCGCCTGCGGCTTCCACGCCGGCGACCCCGCCACCATCCACCGCACGGTCGAGGCCGCGGTGGCGAAGGGCGTCGCCGTGGGCGCGCACCCGTCGCTCCCCGACCTGCAGGGTTTCGGGCGCCGCGCGATGGCGATCTCGCCGGCCGAGGCGTACGACCTCGTCGTCTACCAGATCGGCGCGCTGGACGCGTTCGCGCGCGCGTGCGGCGGCAGGCTCGCGCACGTGAAGGCGCACGGGATGCTCTACAACATGGCGGCCAAGGACCGCGCGCTCGCCGACGCGATCGCGAGCGCCGTGCGCGACGTCGATCGCGCGCTCGTGCTCTTCGGGCTCGCCGGCAGCGAGCTCATCCGGGCGGCGGAGGCGGCCGGCCTCACCGCGGCCGCGGAGGTGTTCGCCGACCGCACCTACCAGGACGACGGCTCGCTCACGCCGCGCAGCCGGCCCGGCGCGATGATCGAGGACGTCGCGGTCTCGGTCGCGCAGGTGCGGCGGATGGTGCTCGACGGCACAGTGCGCGCGGTGAGCGGCGCCGAGGTCCCCGTGCGCGCCGATACGCTCTGCATCCACGGCGACCAGCCGGGCGCGCTCGAGTTCGCCCGGCGCATCCGCGCCGAGCTCGAGCAGGCGGGCGTGGAGGTGAAGGCGGTCGGCGCCGCACGCTGAGCGCGGGGCGGCGGCTGCCGCACGCGCACCGTCGCGGGCATTGCCGCGCAAGCGAGAATCCATCGGGCCGCGCGCGCGAGCGGCGCCGGATCACCGGACTCGATCTGGTAGAATCGCGCGCTGCCGGAGAGGTGGCAGAGTGGTCGAATGCGGCAGACTCGAAATCTGTTGGTGGGCTTGTCTCACCCGGGGGTTCGAATCCCTCCCTCTCCGCCAGCACGTTTATTGTATTGCATTGATAATAAATAAAACACTTCCGAGTTTACGGGCCGAGTAGTCGCGCGCGTTCCTCGGAACGGCCGATGCGCGCGGCGACGCTCGCGTGATCGTGCTGTTCTCGCCGCGATCGAGGCGGCGAGGGGGCGTCTGCGCGGCGAGCGCGCTCCGTGAGCGGATACCTCCCGATCCGCCAGGAATGAAAGAGGCCCGCGCGAGCGGGCCTTCTCATTCGCCGGCAGCGAGCTTCCCCGGAATCAGTGGGCCGAAATTCCCGGCGGGTCACTCCCAGGATCGACCGGCGTTATCCTAGGGCTTGCTCCGGACTGAGGAAGCGCTGACGGGCAGGTGCTCAGGTGACCTGCCCAGGTTCTTCGGACCAGCCGTAACTTGAGAGAATGGCTCCCGCCA
>JAHDYJ010000183.1 GCA_023383795.1 Burkholderiales bacterium
GTGACCTTGCGCGCGATGTTCGACAGGTACAGCGCCTCCTCGACCGCGGTGTTGCCGCCGCCGACGACCGCGACGTCCTGGCTCTTGTAGAAGAAGCCGTCGCACGTCGCGCACGCGGAGACGCCCTTGCCCATGAACTTCTGCTCCGACGGCAGACCGAGGTACTTCGCGGTCGCGCCGGTCGCGATGATCAGGGCGTCGCAGGTGTAGATCGCGCTGTCGCCCTCCAGGCGGAACGGCCGCTCCCGCACATGCGCGGCGTTGATCTGGTCGAACACGATCTCGGTCTCGAAGCGCTCGGCGTGCTTCTGGAAACGCTCCATCAGCTCGGGACCCTGCACGCCCTCCCAGTCCGCCGGCCAGTTGTCGACGTCGGTGGTCGTCATCAGCTGGCCGCCCGGCGCCATGCCCGTGACGAGCACCGGGCGCAGGTTGGCCCGCGCGGCGTACACGGCGGCGGTGTAACCGGCGGGGCCGGATCCGAGAATCAGCAGCTTGCAGTGCCGGGTGGGCCGTTCGGACATGGTTCGGAAGTTGCAGGGGAAGGGGAGGGAAGCGGTGCTTGCCGATTATAACGGGACCGTCCACGCGGACCGGCCCTAGACCTTACTTGAGGAAATTATCCTAACCACTTGTTTTATTGAAAATCGAAGTCTATACTGCTTGCGCAGCCGTTCCGCACCCCATCGACAGCCTGTCGAGATACGGCCACCGCTGCCTGGAATCCCAGGCGAGCGGGAGGCGCGGTGGCAGTGCGCGGCAGCTGCGACGCGGGTGCGCGGCCGCACGGCAGGCAAGACGAAGCGAAGGCGGAGCGACGCACGCAGCGCGGGGGTACGAGGGCACGCGGGTTCGGGGTTCGTCGGCGCGGGCGCGCGCATGACGCCGCGGCCCGCAGGCGAGTGAGCGGAATACAGCGCCGGCGCGTGTGCCGCGCCGGCGTCCGCGGCGACGCGGTGGCGTCGCGGCGGAGCGCGAGAAGTGTTCTGTTACCATAGCCCATTGGCATGCGATGGGCTGCCGAGAAGGGAGAGCGAGATGGCAGGTCCCGCCAGTGTTTCAACGCTGTTGCTCCGCAACGTGCCGCTGTTCGCCGGCTTGCCCGAGGCGCAGCTCCAGCTGCTCACGCGGGTGGTCGGGCGCAAGTCCTATCCGCGCAGCTCGACCATCATCGCCGCGGGCGACCCGACCGACGCGCTCTACATCGTCATCTCCGGCCGGCTCAAGGTCATGATGAGCGACGACGAGGGCCGCGAGGTGATCCTGGCGATCCTGGGCCAGGGCGAGTTCTTCGGCGAGATGGGGCTGGTCGACGACGCGCCGCGCTCGGCGACGGTGATCGCGATCGAGCCGTGCGAGCTGCTGACGATCTCCAAGGTCGATTTCAAGAAGTGCCTGGCCGAGAACTTCGACATCGCGATGGGCGTCATGCGCGGGCTGGTCAAGCGGCTGCGCGAGGCCGACAAGAAGATCGGCAGCCTGGCGCTGATGGACGTGTACGGCCGCGTCGCGCGCCTGCTGATGGAGATGGCCGAGAGCGTCGATGGGCAGATGGTCGTCACCAAGAAGCTGCCCAAGCAGGACATCGCCAAGATGATCGGCGCCTCGCGCGAGATGGTGAGCCGCGTGATGAAGGACCTGCAGACAAGCGGCTACATCGAGGTGCGCGCGGGGGCGATCTTCCTGCGCGACAACCTGCTCGTGCAGGAGGCGCGCGCCTGACGATGCGCGCGCCGGCGCCGCGACGCTGCGACGCCCCTGGCCCCGACGTCCCTGCTGGTCTAGAATCCCTCCTGCCGCCGCGCCCGCCGGGCATCCCGCCCGCGCGGCGCGGGCGCACGTTCCGCCCGACGTAGGTGAAAGCCGCACCCCTGCCCGGAAAGGTCGCCGCGCTGCTGCGCGAATCGCGCTGGTTCGTGCTGATCGCCGCGGCGCTCTATCTCTCGCTGATCCTCCTCACCTACGACCGCGCCGATCCCGGCTGGTCGCACAGCGTCGCGGTCGAGGAGGTGCGCAACGCCGGCGGCCGCCTGGGCGCCTGGATCGCCGACGTGACGCTGTACCTCTTCGGGCTGTCCGCCTTCTGGTGGATCCTGCTCCTCGTCTACGCGGTGATCTGGGGCTATCGCCGCCTCGACGGCAGCTCGATCAGCGACCAGCGGCCGTTCGTGATCGCGCTCGCCGGGTTCTCGGTGCTGCTCGTCGGCAGCTGCGGCATCGAGGCGCTGCGCTTCTGGTCGATGCAGGTGGCGCTGCCGCTCGCGCCGGGCGGGCTGTTCGGCGCGGTGGTGGCCGAGGTCGCGCAGGCGACCCTCGGCTTCACCGGGGCGACGCTGGTCCTCCTGACGTTGGTCGCGGTCGGCCTGTCGCTCTTCACCGGGCTCTCGTGGCTCGGCGTGATGGAGCGCGTCGGCGCCGGTATGGAGTGGGCCTGGTTCAAGGCGCTCGAGCTGCGCGAGCGGCGCGCCGACGCGCGGCTCGGCGAGGCCGCCGCCGAGGAGCGCGAGGCGCTGGTCGAGGCCGAGCGGCGCAAGGTCGAGGAGCACGAGCCGATCCGCATCGAGGCGCCGGCCGGCGCGATCCCGAAGTCCGAGCGCGTGATCCGCGAGCGGCAGGCGCCGCTCTTCCAGGACCTGCCCGACACGCCGCTGCCGCCGCTCGCGCTGCTCGACGAGGCCGCCGAGGGCGAGGAGCCGATGGGCGCCGAGACGCTCGAGTTCACCTCGCGGCTGATCGAGAAGAAGCTCAAGGACTTCGGCGTCGAGGTCAAGGTGCTCGCCGCCTACCCGGGACCGGTGATCACCCGCTACGAGATCGAGCCGGCGGTCGGCGTGAAAGGCAGCCAGATCGTCAACCTCGTGAAGGACCTCGCCCGCGCGCTGTCGGTGGTCGCGATCCGGGTGGTCGAGACCATTCCGGGCAAGTCGTGCATGGGCCTCGAGATCCCGAACCCGCACCGGCAGACCGTGCGCCTGGCCGAGATCGTCGGCTCGCAGGCCTACCACGACATGCACTCGCCGCTCACGCTCGCGCTCGGCAAGGACATCGCGGGCCGTCCGGTAGTGGTGGATCTCGCCAAGATGCCGCACCTGCTGGTGGCCGGCACGACCGGGTCGGGCAAGTCGGTGGCGATCAACGCGATGATCCTCTCGCTCGTCTACAAGAGCGAGCCGCGCGACGTCCGCCTGATCCTGGTCGACCCGAAGATGCTCGAGCTCTCGGTCTACCAGGACATCCCGCACTTGCTCGCGCCGGTGGTGACCGACATGAAGCAGGCGGCCAACGCGCTGCGCTGGTGCATCGCCGAAATGGAGCGGCGCTACAAGCTGATGTCGTGGCTCGGCGTGCGCAACCTCTCCGGCTACAACCACAAGATCGCCGAGGCCGAGAAGCGCGGCGAGCCGCTCGAGGACCCGGACACGCTCGCGAGCGGCGAGCCCTTGCCGCTCGCCAAGCTGCCGTACGTCGTGGTCATCATCGACGAGCTCGCCGACCTTATGATGGTCACCGGCAAGAAGGTGGAGGAGCTGATCGCGCGCCTAGCGCAGAAGGCGCGCGCCTCCGGCATCCACCTCGTGCTCGCCACCCAGCGTCCCTCGGTCGACGTGATCACCGGCCTGATCAAGGCGAACATCCCCACGCGCATCGCGTTCCAGGTGTCCTCGCGGGTCGACTCGCGCACGATCCTCGATCAGCAGGGCGCGGAGGCGCTGCTCGGGCAGGGCGACATGCTCTACCTGCCGCCCGGCAGCGGCGTGCCGGTCCGGGTGCACGGCGCGTTCGTCGCCGATCACGAGGTGCACGCGGTCGTGGACTACCTCAAGCAGCAGGGCGCGCCGGACCACGTCGAGGGGGTGCTGGAGAGCCCGGACGAGCTCGCAACCGTGGTCGGCGGCGGCGAGGGCACCGAGTCCGATCCGCTCTACGACCAGGCGGTCGAGATCGTCGTGCGCACGCGCCGCCCGTCGATCTCGCTCGTGCAGCGGCACCTGCGCATCGGCTACAACCGCGCCGCGCGACTGATCGAGCAGATGGAGCAGGCGGGGCTCGTGTCGCCGATGCAGGCGAACGGCAACCGCGAGGTGATCGCCCCCAACCGCGCCGAGGCGTAGGGCCTGCGGGCGAGCGGCACCGGCGCGCGCGGGCGAGCTTTCCGCCGCGGCTGCTGTCCAATATCCTTTCCGACCGCCTCCCTCCGCCATGCGCGCCTACGCCTTCTTCGCCGCCCTCGGCCTCGCCTGCGCCGTCGCCGCGTCGCCGGCGGGCGCCGCCGCGCTCGACCGGCTCGACCGGTTCATGACCGCGACCCGCACGGCGCAGGGCGCGTTCCAGCAGCGCATCTACGATCGCGGCGGCAAGCTCGTGCAGGCCTCCAGCGGCACGCTCGCGTTCCAGCGTCCGGGCAAGTTCCGCTGGAGCTACGTCAAGCCCTACCCGCAGCTCATCGTCGGCGACGGCGAGCGCGTGTGGGTGTACGACGAGGACCTGAAGCAGGTCACCGTGCGCAAGCTCGACGTCGCGCTGGGGGCGACGCCGGCGGCGCTCCTCGCCGGGGACGACGCGGCGATGCGGGCGTTCGTGCTGCGCGACGAAGGCGTGCAGGACGGGCTGGAGTGGCTGGCGGCCACGCCGCGCGACAAGGAGTCGAGCTTCGAGCGCATCCGCATGGGCTTCGGCGCGGACGGGCTCGCGCGCATGGAGCTCACCGACAGCTTCGGGCAGCGGACCGAGCTCGTGTTCACGGCGCTCGAGCGCAACCCCCGGCTCGCGCCGGAGCTGTTCGAGTTCGTCCCGCCCCCCGGCGCCGACGTCATCGGCGAGCGCTGACCTTTGCCGGAGCGCGGGGTGACCGATCTTTTCGACGACGCGGCGCCGCCCGCGGCGCCGCCGGCCCAGGCCGTCACGCCCCCGCACGTCCCGCTCGCCGAGGCGATGCGCCCGCGCACGCTCGACGAGATGGTCGGTCAACGCCACCTGCTCGGCCCCGGGAAGCCGCTGCGGCTCGCGTTCGAGGCCGGCAAGCCGCACTCGATGATCCTGTGGGGGCCGCCCGGCTCGGGCAAGACGACGCTCGCGCGGCTGATGGCCGACGCGTTCCGCGCCGAGTTCATCGCCATCTCGGCGGTGCTCGCCGGCGTGAAGGAGATCCGCGACGCCGTCGCGCGGGCGCGCGCCGCCGCGGTGCAGGGACGCGCCACGATCGTCTTCGTGGACGAGGTGCACCGCTTCAACAAGGCCCAGCAGGACGCCTTCCTGCCGTTCGTGGAGCAGGGCCTGTTCACGTTCGTCGGTGCGACCACCGAGAACCCGTCGTTCGAGGTGAACAGCGCGCTCCTCTCCCGCGCCGCGGTCTACGTGCTCTCCGGGCTCGCGGCCGACGAGCTCGGCGAGCTGCTCGACCGCGCGGTCGAGCGCGCGATGCCGGGACTGGCGATCGACCCCCAGGCGCGCGAGCGCATCGTCGGGCTCGCCGACGGCGACGCACGGCGCCTGCTCAACCTGCTCGAGATCCTGGAGACCGCGGCGAGCCGCGAGGCCGCGCGGCGCATCGACGGCGCGCGCGTCGAGCGCGCCGCGGCCCGCAGCCGCCGCCGCGTCGACAAGGGCGGCGAGGCGAGCGACGACCAGATATCGGCGATGCACAAGTCGGTG
>JAHDYJ010000184.1 GCA_023383795.1 Burkholderiales bacterium
CTCGGTGACCGGCTCGCCGAGGTAGTCCTCGGCGGTCTTCTTCATCTTGCGCAGCACCTGCGCCGAGACCTCCGGCGGGGCGATCTTCTTGCCGCGCACGTCGACCCAGGCGTCGCCGTTGTCGGCGCGGATGATCTTGTACGGCATCAGGTGGATGTCCTTCTGGACCTCCTTCTCCTCGAAGCGCCGGCCGATCAGCCGCTTGATGGCGGACAGCGTGTTCTTGGCGTTGGTGACCGCCTGGCGCTTGGCCGGCGCGCCGACCAGCACCTCGCCGTCCTCCATGTAGGCGACGATCGAGGGCGTCGTGCGCGAGCCTTCCGAGTTCTCGATGACCTTGGGCTTGCCGCCTTCGATGACGGCGACGCAGGAGTTTGTCGTTCCCAGGTCGATTCCGATGATCTTTGCCATGGCTAGGGTCCTTGCGGTGTCCGGTTACCAGTCCTGCTGCGGAGGTGGGGCTAATTCCCTGAGATTCAAGCGTCTTTGGGCTTGGCGACGGTCACGAGCGCGGGCCGGATTACGCGCTCGTTCAGCGCGTAGCCCTTCTGCAGCACGTTGATCACCGTGTTCGGCTCCTTCTCGGAGGGCAGCATGCTGATCGCCTCGTGGCGGTGCGGGTCGAACTTCTGGCCCGCCGGGTCGATCTCGCGGATCTGCTGCCGCTCGAAAACGGCCGCGAGCTGCTTCAGCGTGAGCTCCACGCCGCTCTTGAGGTTCTCGACCGTCGCGTTCTCGGTGGCGAGCGCGGCCTCCAGGCTGTCCTTGACCGCGAGGAGCTCGGTCGCGAACTTCTCGAGCGCGAACTTGTGCGCCTTGGCGACGTCCTCCTGGGCGCGCTTGCGGACGTTCTCGGCCTCCGCGGCCGCTCGGAGCCAGGCCTCGTGATGCTCCTGGGCCTTCGCTTCCGCCTGCCGCAGGGCTTCCTCCAGGTTGGTCGCCTCGCTGCGCGCCGCCTCCGCAGCTCCGGCCTCCGACGCTTCGGCGCCGGCCGCGGCGGTGTTCTCGGGCGTGGGCGTGTTCGGGTCGCGTTCCTGCATGTTCGGTCGTGTGCCTACGAAAAAACCACTCGAGTCCGGGGGTTATTGGGGCGCTTCACGCGATTTCAAGGGCCTGTCAGAATCGTCGCGGATCGAACGGACAGTGCTCGAATGACCGAGACCGAAGCCGACCTGCGGCGCCTGCCGGCGAGCCGCGTCCAGACCGCCGCGTTCTACGAGGTCAAGGATCTCGCCGCCGGCGACGCCGTGGTGCTGCTCACCGCGGACGATCCGCGCCTGGTCATGGAAAGCCTGAATCTGCAGCTGCGCGACGCGCTCGCCTGGCAGACGCAGGCCACCGCGGAGGGTTTCCGTACCCGCGTCGTGCTGCGCGATGAGACCGAGCCGGCCGACGTGGTCGACCTTCTCATCCGCGACCACCGGCGCGTGGACGAGCTGCTGGGGCGGGCGTTGCGCCGGATCAACGCAGCCGACGCCGCCGGCGCGCGACCGCTCCTCGCCGAGTTCGCCGCCGGCCTGCGCCGCCACATCCGGGTCGAGAACGAGCTGCTCGCGCCGATGCTGCCGCAGCCGGCGGGCCCGGACGGCACGAGCCACGTCGCGATCATGCTGCGCGAGCACGAGGAGATCCTGGCGCAGCTCGGCGAGGTCGAGGCGAGCTTCGCGTTCGACGCCGCGCCGGAGGCCTGGGAAGTCGAGCCGTTCGTCGCGATCCTGTCGGGCACGCTCGCCAAGCACGAGCACCGCGAGGAGTCGAACCTCTTCCCGCACTGGGCCGCGGCGCTGCGCGCTCGGCCGGCGCCGGAGCAGCCGGCGCTGCTCGCGCGCGTGCGCGCCATGCTCGAAGGCGGAGAAGACGTGAAGACGTGAAGATGAGGGAGATCTCCACGCGTTCACGCGTTCACATCTTCTCTGCTCCCCGGTCGCGGCCGCCGAGCACGCCGAACACCACGGTGCTCACCGCCCAGCTGATCAGCGAGTAGACGATCGCGCCGAAGAAGGCCGACCAGAAGCCGCCCACGACGAAACCCTCGACGAACGACGCGACGAACCAGAAGAGCAGGGCGTTGATCACGAGGATGAAGATCCCGAGCGTGAGCACCGTGATCGGCAGCGTGAGCAGCACCAGCACCGGCCGGATGATCGCGTTCAGGAAGCCCAGGATCAGCGCGACGACGAGCGCGGTGTAGAAGCTCTGCACCTCGATCGAGGGCATGACGTAGGGCAGCGCGAGCAGCGCCACGGCGTTCACGATCCAGCTGACGATCAGCACCATTGCAGGGCTCCCGGCGAAGTCATTCGGCCGCGCCGAGCGCCCTGGCGCGGCGCTCGCTCGCGCGCGCGGCCGCCTGCGCCGCGGTGCGGTCCCATGCGGCGCTCACCCAGCCGCCGAGGTGGCCGAGCGCGATCGTGACGAGCGCCTTGATCCAGTCGTCGCGCTCGTTCAGGCACGGGATGTAGTGGAACTCCCGGCCGCCCTTGTCGAGGAACGCCGCGCGGCACTCCATGTCGATCTCTTCGAGCGTTTCCAGGCAGTCCGCGACGAAGCCGGGGCAGATCACGTCGACGCGCCGCGCGCCCTGCCGCGCGAGCTCTTCCAGCGCCGGCTGGGTGTAGGGCTTCAGCCACTCGGCGCGGCCGAAGCGGGACTGGAACGTGAGCATCCAGCGCGCGGGCTCGAGCTCGAGGTCCTCGGCCAGCAGCCGCGCGGTCTTCTGGCACTCGCAGTGGTACGGGTCGCCGCGGTCGAGCGTGTAGCGCGGCAGCCCGTGGAAGCTCATCACGAGCTTGTCCGGCCGGCCGTGCTCGCGCCAGTACTCGCGCACCGACGCGCCGAGGACCGCGATGTAGGCCGGATGGTCGTGGAAGTGCTTCACCGTCCGCAGCTCGGGCACGTTGCGGGTGCGCGCGACGAACGCGGCGACGCGGTCGAGCGCCGTTCCGGTCGTGCTCGCCGCGTACTGCGGGTAGAGCGGCAGCACCAGGATGCGGTCGCAGCCCTCGGCCTTCAGCTTCTCCAGCACCGCGTCGATCGACGGCCGGCCGTACCGCATCGCGTACTCGACGGTGAACGGGGACTTGATCTGCTGCCCGAGGTAGCCGCGCAGAAGCGCCGCCTGGCGCTCGGTGTGCACCCGGAGCGGCGAGCCGTCGGGCGACCAGATCGCCGCGTACTTGCGCGCCGACGTCTTCGGCCGCGTGCGCAGGATGATGCCGTTCAGGATCGGCCACCAGGCCGCCCGCGGGATCTCGACGACGCGCGGATCGCCCAGGAACTCGCGCAGGTAGCCGCGCACCGCGGCCGGGGTCGGCTCGTCCGGCGTGCCGAGATTCATCAGCAGGACGCCGGTCCTGGCGATGGTGCCGTGCTTGTGCCGCGGCTCGGGGGCGAAGCGCATCTCGAGTGAAGGGGCGAGGAGGTGAACGCGTGATCGGGGAGCCGTGCGCCGACCGCGCGCGCCTTCACGTGTTCACATCTTCACGCTTCACGGCTTCTCGGACAGCGCGCTCGAGAGCAGCCGCGCCGTGATGTCGACGATCGGGATCACCCGCTCGTAGGCCATGCGGGTCGGACCGATAACGCCCACCGTGCCGACCAGGCGGCCCTCCGCCTCGTACTGCGAAGTGATCACGCTGCACTCGTCGAGCGACGAGATGCCCGCCTCGCCGCCGATGAAGATCTGCACGCCCTCGGCGCGCGTGCTGACGTCGAGGATCCGCATCAGCGCAGTCTTCCTCTCGAAGAGCTCGAAGAGCTCGCGCAGCCGCGCCATGTCCGACGCGAGATCGGCCGAGTCGAGCAGGTTGCGCTCGCCCGAGACGACGAAGGTCTCCGAGCTTTCGGAGAGCGCCTGGCTGCTCGCCTCGAGCGCCGCGTTCATCAGCGCGGTCATGTCGGCGCGCAGCTGCTTCAGCTCCTCGTGGATCCGTGCGCGGATCGCCGCCAGCGTCATGCCCGCGTAGTGCTCGTTGACGAAGTTGGCGGCGGCGGTGAGCTCCGACTGGCTGTAGTCGCGGTCGGCGAAGAGGATCCTGTTCTGCACGTCGCCGTCGGGCGCGACGATGATCAGCAGCACGCGCTTCTCCGACAGGCGCAGGAACTCGATGTGGCGGAACGCCGGGTCCTCGCGGCGCGTCGCCACGACGATGCCGGCGAAGTGCGTGAGCTCGGACAGGAGCTGCGAGGCCTGGCCGATCAGCCGCTGCGGGTGGTCGGGGTGCAGGCTTTCCTTGAGCTGCTCGAGGTCGACGCGCTCGAGCGCCTTCACGGTCATCAGCGTGTCGACGAAGACCCGGTAGCCGCGCGCGGTCGGCACGCGGCCGGCGGAGGTGTGCGGGCTGGCGATGAACCCCATCTCTTCGAGGTCCGCCATCACGTTGCGCACGGTGGCCGGCGAGAGCTCGAGGCCGGAGTACTTCGAGAGCGAGCGCGACCCGACCGGCTCGCCTTCGGCGATGTACCGCTCGACGAGCGTCTTCAGCAGGATCTGTGCGCGTTGGTCCAGCATGACGGGCATTGTACCGGACCGGGAGGGCCGGACAAGCGATTGGTTTGCCGGGCTTTTCCGGGCGGCGCGCTGTGCCCTCGGCGGGCCTATGGTCTAATGTGGCGCCATGGCGCCCGCCTTCAAGACCGTCGGCCTGATCGGCCGCTACAAGAGCCGCGACGTCGCCGAGCCGCTCCTCGCGCTCGGGCGCTTCCTCGCCGCGGAGGGCTGCCGGGTGCTGATGGAGCAGGAGACCGCCGCGGAGTCGGGGGTGGACGCGTTCCCGGCGGCCGATCATGCGGCGATCGCCGCGCAGGCCGACCTCGTCGTCGTGCTCGGCGGCGACGGCAGCATGCTCACCGCCGCGCGCTCGCTCGCCGAGGCCGGCGTGCCGCTCGTCGGCGTGAACCAGGGGCGGCTCGGGTTCCTGACCGACATCGCGCTCGGCAAGATGGTCGAGCAGATGGGCCGGGTGCTCGCCGGCGACTATCGCATCGAGGCGCGCACGATGCTCGACGCCGCGGTGCGCCGCGACAACGGCGTCCGGTTCAGCACGCTCGCGCTGAACGACGTCGTCGTGAACAAGGGCGCGACCGGGCGGCTGATCGAGTTCATCGTCGACATCGACGGCGAGTTCGTCTACGACCTGCGCGCCGACGGTCTGATCGTCGCCACGCCGACCGGCTCGACCGCCTACGCGCTCTCCTCGGGCGGCCCGATCGTGCAGCCGGGCGTGCCGGGCATCGCGCTGGTGCCGATCTGCCCGCACACCCTGTCCAACCGGCCGATCACGGTGAGCGACGCGGCGGTGATCCAGGTCACGATCAAGCACGCCGCCGACGCGCTGCTGCACTTCGACGGCCACCCGAGCTTCGAGCTCGAGGAGGGCGACCGGGTGACCGTCAAGCGGGCCGAGCACGTCGTCAAGCTGGTCCACCCGCCCGGCTACAGCTACTACGCGATGCTGCGCGAGAAGCTCCACTGGAGTGAAGCGCTGTTCTAGGGAGCGCGATCGCAAGCTAGAACCTATCTCAAAATGCGAATGCGGTCGCGAAAGAGGGGATCTACAAGGGCGGTTGGGAAGGGAAGGGTCCCAACCCTTCCCTCGG
>JAHDYJ010000018.1 GCA_023383795.1 Burkholderiales bacterium
GCAGATGGGCTTCGCCGGCTACTTCCTGATCGTGGCCGACTTCATCAACTGGGCGCGTTCGCACCGCGAGGACAGATTCCCGAACGGCGTGCCCGTCGGGCCCGGCCGCGGCTCGGGCGCCGGGTCGCTGGTCGCCTACTCGCTCGGGATCACCGACCTCGATCCGCTGCGCTACGACCTGCTCTTCGAGCGCTTCCTCAACCCGGAGCGGGTGTCGATGCCCGACTTCGACATCGACTTCTGCCAGGACGGGCGCGACCGCGTGATCGAGTACGTGCGCGGGAAGTACGGCGCCGAGTCGGTGTCGCAGATCGCGACCTTCGGCACGATGGCCGCGAAGGCGGTGGTGCGCGACGTCGGCCGGGTGATGGAATGGAGCTACACGCGCACCGACGAGCTCGCGAAGCTGATCCCGTTCCAGCCCGGCAAGCTGATCACGCTGAAGATGGCGCGCGAGATGGAGCCGCGGCTCGCCGAGCGCGAGGCGAACGAGGAGGACACGCGCGAGCTGCTCGCGCTCGCCGGCGAGCTCGAGGGCCTCACCCGCAACGTCGGCATGCACGCCGGCGGCGTGCTGATCGCACCGGGCAAGCTCACCGATTTCTGCCCGCTGTACGCGGCGCAGGGCTCCGAGTCGGTGGTGTCGCAGCTCGACATGAAGGGCGTCGAGGCGGTCGGGCTGGTCAAGTTCGACTTCCTCGGTTTGACGACGCTCACGATCCTCGACTGGACGCTGCGCTACGTGAGGCGGCTCGACCCCGCCTCGACGCTCACGCTGGAGGGACTGCCGCTCGACGACCCCGCGGCGTACCGGATCTTCGCGACCGGCAACACGACCGCCATCTTCCAGTTCGAATCGCGCGGCATGCGCGACCTCGTGAAGCGCGCGCGGCCCGACCGCTTCGAGGACCTGATCGCGCTGGTGGCGCTCTACCGGCCGGGCCCGATGGACCTGATTCCCGATTTCGTCGAGCGCAAGCACGGGCGCCAGCGCGTCGAGTACCTCGATCCGCGCCTCGAGCCGATCCTGGGCCCCACCTACGGGGTGATGGTGTACCAGGAGCAGGTGATGCAGATCGCGCAGGTGATCGGCGGCTACTCGCTCGGCGCCGCCGACCTGCTGCGCCGCGCGATGGGCAAGAAGCTGCCCGAGGAGATGGCGAAGCACCGCGAGACGTTCGTCGCCGGCGCCGAGAGGAACGGCGTCGCGCGGGCCAGAGCGAACCAGCTCTTCGACCTGATGGAGAAGTTCGCCGGCTACGGCTTCAACAAGTCGCATGCCGCCGCCTACGCGCTGGTCGCCTACCAGACCGCGTACATGAAGGCGCATCACCCGGCCGCGTTCATGGCGGCGAACCTCTCGGCGGTGATGGACGACACCGACAAGGTGCAGAGCTTCTACCAGGACGCGGTCGCGAACGGGCTCAAGGTGCTGCCGCCCGACGTCAACGCGAGCGACTACCGCTTCGTGCCGGTGGACGGCCGCACGATCCGCTTCGGGCTCGGCGCGATCAAGGGCACCGGCGAGTCGGCGATCGGCGCGATCATCGCGGCGCGCGACGGGGGGCACGCCGGGGAACACCGCGGCCAGGAAGGCCGGCGCGCGACGGACGCGGCGGCGGGCCCGTTCGCGAGCCTGTTCGAGCTCTGCGAGCGCATCGACAAGCGCATCGTGAACCGGCGCGCGATCGAGGCGCTGGCGCGCGCAGGCGCCTTCGACGCGCTCGACGCCGACCGCGCGCGCCTGCTCGCCTCGGTCGGCATCGCGCTCGAGGTGGCCGAGCGGCGCGCGCGCGAGGCCGCGCAGGTGAGCCTGTTCGGCGCGGACGAGGCGGAGCCGCTCGCCTCGCCGCAGCTCGCGCAGGTGCAGCCGTGGGACGAGCCGCAGCGCCTCGCCGAGGAGAAGGCCGCGCTCGGCTTCTACCTGTCCGGGCATCCGTTCACGCGCTACCGGACCGAGATCGCGCACTTCGTGCGCACGCCGCTCGCCGAGCTCGCGCCGCGCAGCGAATCGGTGCTGCTCGCCGGCGTGGTCGCGTCGGCGCGCACGCAGATGACCCGGCGCGGCAAGATGGCGATCGTGATGCTCGACGACGGCACCGCGCAGGTCGAGGTGAGCGTCTTCAGCGAGCTCTTCGAGGCGCATCGCGACATCCTGCGCGAGGACCGGCCGCTCGTGATCCAGGGCAAGGTGTCGCGCGACGAGTTCACCGGCGGCGTGCGCGTCGTCGCGGAGAGGCTGCTCGACCTGCGCGCGGCGCGCGAGCGCTTCGCGCGCCAGCTGCGCCTGTCGATGAACGGCGAGGCGAGCGCGGCGCGGCTCCGCCAGCTGCTCGAGCCCTACCGCAACGGGAGCTGTCCGGTCGCGATCCGCTACTTCAACGGCGCGGCCGCGTGCGAGGTGCGGCTCGGCGACGACTGGCGCGTCACGCCCGACGACGGTCTCGTCGACTCGCTGCGCGCCTGGCTGCAGCCGGAGAACGTCGAGTTCGTCTACGGCTGAGCGGGCGGGGGCGTTCGGCCCGTCCAGGCGGGCGTCCGCCCTCGTCGGAAGCCCGACACCGCGGGGGCGCGCAAGCAAAATTTCACGGCCGGCGGCGGCCGGGCGGCGGGGCGGCGCCGGGCGCTTTGACGTTCGTCACGTTGCTGCATTGCCGCGGCCGGAGGGGGTGTGCTAGCTTGAACTCCCCTTCCGGTTTCTTCGGAGCCTCCCGTGCAAGTCCTCCGTGCTGCCCTTGCGGGCCTCGTATTCGCCGTCGCCGGCGCAGCCGCCGCCGACGCCCGCCACGATGCCGAGATTCTCGCGTTCGAGTCCTGCTCGACGCCCGCGCACGCGCCCGCGCCGGCGAAGGGCCCGTACCGCGGCATCGGCATCGCAACGCTGTTGGAGGGCGACTCGGTCGAGGAGGACCGGGGCGTCGTGTGGTTCAAGGTGAGGCTCGACCCGTATCTGCTCGACGGCCACGCCCTGGTGGTCGCCTTCAACGGCAAGCTCCTGCCGATGACCAGCACGGCGCTCGAGTTCTCGCTGCCCGCGGTCGCGCTCGGCAAGCACACCATCCAGGCGCGCGTCGTCGACACCGAGGGCAACACTATCATCACGTCGCGGCAGGTCGAGTTCACCGTGCGCGAGCCGTGGTGGACGCAGCCGCCGCTGCCCGGCCTGCTCTAGGCCCTGCCCGCCTGCGGGCGCACCGGCGCGCGTCCCGATGAGCGCCGGACGCGAGGCCGCGGCCCGTCGCGCAGCGCTCGCCGCCGCGCTCTCGGCCGCCGGCGTCGCGCTGTTGCCCCGCCGCGCGGCCGCGCAGAGCGGGATTCCGATCGAGCAGCCTGCCGAGCGCACGGCGCGCGCGTTCATGGCGCGCGCGCAGGCCGCCCGCGACGCGGCGGTGCGTGCGGGCGACCAGCCCTACGGCGCGGTGATCGTCAAGGACGGCCGCATCGTCGGCTGGGGCCCGAGCCGGGTGGTCGTCGCCGGCGACCCGACCGCGCACGCCGAGATCGAGGCGGTGCGCGACGCCGCGCGCCGGCTCGGGTCGCGCGACCTCTCCGGATGCGTCCTCTACGCCACGTCGCGCCCGTGCGCGATGTGCGAGGGCGCGCTCTACTGGGCGCGCGTCGCGCGCATCGTCCACGGCGCCGGGCTCGCCGATGCCGGCGCGCCGCGGTATCCGCCGTGCTGACCTGAATCAGGCCGCGCGCGGCTCGGCGCGCGCGAGCTCGGAACGGAACATCGCCGCGTAGTGGCGGTGCCAGTCGCTCTGGAACGTCCCGTCCGGATCGTGCGCGCGCTTCGCGCGCAGGAAGTCGACGAACCCCGGGTGGCACGCGAGCACCTGTTCGCGCGTCGCCCAGCGGTGGTAGGTGAGGTAGTAGCTGCCGCCGCGCCGGACCGCGGCGTCGATCAGGCGCCGGAACGCGCCGGCAGCGCGCGCGATCGCCGCGTCGGCGTGCTCGACGTGCAGATTGAAGATGACGCACGCCCAGTCCTCGCGCGCCCACGGCAGGAACGTCTCGGCGTCGCGGCGGATGAGCCGCACGGTGCCGTAGACGACGTCGGTGCCGTGCGCGCGGAAGTCGGCCGCCGCCTCGGCCATGAAGTCGGCGAGGCGTGCGCGCGGCACGTAGATCTCGGTGATCATCTCCGAGCCGCGGTGTCCGAGCGCTAGGTCGACCCCGCGGTGGTACTGGTCGGAGTAGAAGCTCATCTGGGCGAGGTCGGACCAGTAGATCTGGCCGGACGTGCCGAGGTAGAACTCGGCGTAGCGGCGGAACGCTTCGGACTTGTCGGTGTGCGCGAGCACGAGCAGGCGCCGCCAGTCGTCCTCGGACAGCGCGGCCTGCCGCTCCGGGATCGGCGTGTCGCCGGCGACCGGCTGGTAGCAGGAGAGCACGCCGAGGCGCAGGAAGTCCGGGCTCGCCGGATCGATCGCGAACTGGAAGTCGCCGTACGCGAAGCCCGCGGCGGCGCGCGCCTCGAGCGCCGGCACGGCCTCGTCGGCCGTCGCGATCTCCACCACCCGCCGCAGCTTCGTGCGCGGCGCGAGGCGCAGGCGCACGCGGTCGATCACGCCGAACAGGCCGTAGCCGCCGATCGCGAGGCCGAAGAGCCGGCGGTTCTCGACGCGGCTGCAGCGGCGGACCGCGCCGTCGGCGCCGACAAGCGTGAAGTCCTCGACGTCGGCGGCGAACGGCGGCAGGTCGAGCCCGCGGCCGTGCACGTTCGCGGCGAGGCTGCCGCCGAGCGACAGGCGGTCCGCGCCGGTCTGCTTCTGGCGGATGCTCCACTGCCGCGCGGCGCCCGCCTGCGCGCGGGCGAGCCATGCGACGAGCGCGGGCCACTGGATGCCGGCGTCCGCCTCGATCGTTCCGGCGCCCGGATCGAACGCGTGCACGCGGTCGAACGTCCGCGTGTCGAGCAGCACCGCTCCGGTGCCGAACTGCTGCCCGCCCATGGCGTGCCGGCCGCCGCACACGGCGACGTGCCGGCCGCTCGCGCGGGCGCGCTCGACGGCGTGGACGAGGTCGGTCCGCGTGCGGACCGCGACGACCTCGCTCACGACCGTCTCGTTGAGGCCCGAGTGCAGGTCGTTCACCCGGACCGGGCCGTTGCGCGGTAGTGCCGTCATGTGGACGCTCCCTTGCGTGTGGGGTGCCGGGAGTGTTCCGCAGCCGCGCGACGTGGATCAATACTCCCAGCGAAGGTAGCGTATAGTGCGACCTCGGGTAACGGCCGGGGAGCGCACCATGAGCCAGACCAGGCAGCTGACCGCGGCGCTGAAGCAGTGCCTGAAGGCGAAGGGCGTCACCTACGCGGACCTTGCGCCCGCGCTCGGGCTCTCCGAGGCGAGCGTCAAGCGGATCTTCTCCAAGGGCGATCTCACCCTCGCGCGGCTCGAGACGGTCTGCCGGCAGGTCGAGATCGACTTCTACGACCTCGCGCGCCTCGCGCGCGGCCGCGACGCTCGCGCCGGGGCGCTCACGGCCGGGCAGGAGCAGGCGCTTGCGCGCGATCCGCGGCTGCTCACCCTGCTGCACCTGCTCCTGAACGACTGGACGTTCCGCGACATCGTCGCCGAGTACCAGCTCGCGGAGGCCGAGCTCGTGCGCATGCTCGTGCGCCTCGACCGGCTCGGCGTGATCGAGCTGCAGCCCGGCAACCGCGTGCGGCTGCGCTGTCCCAAGGACCTCGCCTGGCGCCCCGGCGGCGCGGTGTGGGCGACGCACGAGCGGCGCGTGCTCGAGGAGTTCTTCGGCGCCGGCTTCGACGACGCGCGCGCGCAGGGCGGCAATGCGCGCGCGACAAGCAACAACGATGCGCGCGCGCCGGCGAACGATGCGCGCGCGCATAGGCGCTTCGAGGTCCGCGAGCTCTCGCCCGCGTCGCTCGCGGTGCTCAGGCGCAAGCTCGACAAGCTCGCCGCCGAGTTCAACGAGCTCGCCGAGATGGATTCGGTGCTCGCGCCGGCCGAGCGCATCAGCGTCGGCCTGATCGCGGCGTGCCGGCCGTGGACGTTCTCGGTCACGCACGCGCTGCGGCGGCGCGCGGGCGGCGGTGGCGCCGCGGGCGCGCGCGGCGCAAAATAGCGGGCGCCGCGCGCCCGCAGGCACGAGCCGACGGCTCGAGCGATGCGACGTACGCGAGGCGGTCGCACCGTCGTCGATGCTCGCCGATCCCCCCGACAAGGAGCACGCGCTCCGCGAGGAC
Organism: Burkholderiales bacterium; assembly: GCA_023383795.1. Taxonomy (GTDB): domain Bacteria; phylum Pseudomonadota; class Gammaproteobacteria; order Burkholderiales; family SG8-39; genus JAABRB01. Next base: position 6,209 of record JAHDYJ010000018.1, read on the forward strand.
ATCCGCCTGCTCGGCCGGCTGCTCGGCGACGTCGTGCGCGAGCGGGCCGGCGCGGCGGCGTTCGACCGCGTCGAGACGATCCGCCAGAAGGCGGTCGCGTTCCATCGCGCGGAGGGCGCCGAGCGCGGCGCGATCCGCGCGTCGCTCGACGAGCTGCTCCTCGGCCTCGCGCCGCGCGAGGTGCTCGAGGTCGTGCGCGCGTTCAGCTTCTTCTCGCACCTCGCGAACGTGGCCGAGGACGTCCACCAGGACCGGCGCCGGCGCGCCCATCGCGCGGCGGGCTCGCCGCCGCAGCGCGGCAGCCTCGCGCGCGCGCTGGCGCGCGTGGAGGAGGCGGGCGTCTCCGGCGCCGCGCTCGCCGCGTGGCTCGCGCGCGCCCGCGTGACGCCGGTGCTGACCGCCCATCCGACCGAGGTGCGGCGCGTGAGCATTCTCGAGTGCGAGCGCGAGGTGAGCGGGCTGCTGCGCACGCGCGACCGCACCGAGCTCACGCCCGACGAGCGCGCCGAATGGGAGCGGGCGCTGCGCCGGACCGTGCTGCGGCTGTGGGAGACCGCGATGCTGCGCCTCGCGCGGCTGCGGGTGCGCGACGAGGTCGAGAACGCGCTCGGCTATTACGCGAGCACCTTCCTCGCGGAGATCCCGCGGCTGCACCGCGACGCCGAGGCGCGGATCCGGCCGCTCGTCGGCGAGGCGCTCGCGCAGCTGCCCGCGTTCCTCACCATGGGCTCGTGGATCGGCGGGGACCGCGACGGCAATCCGTACGTGAACGCCGAGACGCTCGCGTTCGCCGCCCGCAGCCAGACCGAGGTCGCGCTGCGCCACTACCTCGCCGAGACCCACGCCCTCGGGCGCGAGCTCTCGATCTCGAGCCGCATGTCGCGCCCGACGCGCGAGCTCGCGGCGCTCGCGCAGGCGGCCGGCGACGGCTCGCCGTTCCGCCAGGACGAGCCGTACCGGCAGGCCCTGGTCGGGATCTACGCGCGGCTCGCCGCGACCGCCGGCGCGCTGTGCGGGCTGCCCGCGCAGCCGCCGCCGAAGGTGAGCCGGCCGGCCTACGCGGAGGCCGCCGAATTCGAGGCCGACCTCGCGTGCATCCGCGCATCGCTCGCCGCGCACGGCTGCGAGGCGCTCGGCGAGGGACGGCTCGACCACCTCCAGCGCGCGGTCGCGGTGTTCGGCTTCCACCTTGCCGCGCTCGACCTGCGCCAGAACTCGGAGGTGCACGAGGCGGTCGTGGCGGAGCTGCTCGCGAAGGGCGGCGCCTGCGGCGACTACGCGGCGCTCGCGGAAGGGGAGCGCGTCGCGCTGCTCGAGCGCGAGCTCGCGACCGCGCGGCCGCTGCGCTCCGGGTTCGTGCCGTGCTCGGAGGCGGTCGAGCGCGAGCTCGCCACCCTGCACGCGGCGCGCAGGATCGTCGCCGAGCGCGGGCCGCGCGCGATCGAGAACTACGTGATCTCGAAGTGCGAGTCGGCGAGCGATCTGCTCGAGGTGGCGCTGCTCCTCAAGGAGGCGGGGCTCTTCGTCGCCGACGCCGAGGGGCGGCTGCGCGCGCTCGCGCTCGACGTCGTGCCGCTCTTCGAGACGATCGCCGACCTGCGCCGGTCGCCCGAGATCATGGCCGCGGCGCTCGCGCTGCCGCGCTATCGCGGGTGGCTCGGCGGGCGCGGCATGCGCCAGGAGATCATGCTCGGCTACTCCGACAGCAACAAGGACGGCGGCTACCTCGCGTCGAACTGGGAGCTGCACAAGGCGCAGATCCGGCTGATCGAGACCTGCCGCGCGGCCGGCGTCGAGACGCGCTTCTTCCACGGCCGCGGCGGCACCGTGGGCCGCGGCGGCGGGCCGAGCCACGACGCGATCCTCGCGCAGCCGGCGGGCAGCCTCGCGCTCGGCCTGCGCCTCACCGAGCAGGGCGAGATGATCTCGGCCAAGTACTCGGACGCGGCGCTCGGCCGCCGCAACCTGGAGGCGATCGCCGCGGCGGCGCTCGAGGGCGGCCTGGTGCCCGCGGTGCCGGAGGGCGAGCTCGACCCGGCCTACCACGCGGCGATGGAGGCGCTCGCCGCCATCGCCTACCGCGCGTACCGCGAGCTCGTCTACGAGACGCCGGGCTTCGAGGACTACTTCCGCGCGGCCACGCCGATCGGCGAGCTCTCCGACCTCAACATCGGCAGCCGGCCGGCCTCGCGCAGGGCGTCGCGCCGCATCGAGGACCTGCGGGCGATCCCCTGGGTGTTCAGCTGGAGCCAGTCGCGCCTGCCGATCCCGGGCTGGTACGGCTTCGGCACCGCCGTCACCGAGTGGGTCGCGGCGAGCCCGGGCGGGCTCGACCTGCTGCGGGACATGTACCGGCGCTGGCCGTTCTTCGGCACGCTGCTCTCCAACCTGGACATGGTGCTCGCGAAGACCGACCTCGGCATCGCCTCGCGCTACGCCGAGCTCGTCGCCGACGCGGGCCTGCGCGAGCGGGTGTTCGCGCGGATCGCCGCCGAGCACGACCTCGCGCTCTGGCGGCTGCTCGAGATCACCGGACAGCGCGCGCTCCTCGAGGGCAACCCGACGCTCGCGCGGAGCCTGCGCGACCGGCTGCCTTACCTCGACCCGCTCAACCACCTCCAGGTCGAGCTCCTGCGGCGGTTCCGCGCCGGCCAGGACGACGACTCGACCAAGCGCGCGATCCACCTGACCATCAACGGACTGGCGGCCGGGCTCAGGAACAGCGGGTAGTGCACGCGGCCGGCGCGGGCCCGGTCGTCACTTTTCTTTACACACCGAGTCAGCGCCTCGTGATAAGCCGCTGATTCGTCGCGCATCTGTGATCTGGCACGCATTCTGCGTCTGGATGCCCGGTCTTCCCTCAATCCGAGGACAACCCCGCCAACAACGGAGGAGGACGGCGATGAAACGGTTTCTCACCAAGTCCCTCGTCGTCGCGTCGATCTTCGTCGGCGCGCAGACGGCGCAAGCGGTCCCGGTCGACCTCGAGCTGCTGCTCGCGACCGACACGTCGGGCAGCGTCGACGGCACCGATTTCGCGCTGCGTCGCAGCGGCGTCGAGGCGGCGTTCCGCAGCGCGGCGGTCATCAATGCGATCCAGAGCGGCGCCATCGGCAGCATCGCGGTCGCGCTGTGGGACTTCGCCACCGGCTCGACCGTCGCGGTCGACTGGACGTTGATCTCCGACGCGGCCAGCTCGAACGCGTTCGCCGACGCGGTCGCCGCCGCGCCGCGAGGCGGCACCGGGATCCAGGACGGGCAGGTGGCCCTGCTCGGCGCCGCGCTCGCCTCGCTCAACGGCAACGACTTCGAAGGCGCGCGGGCGGTGCTCGACATCAACTCCGAGGGCGCGGAGAGCGTGGCCTGCAGCTTCAGCCAGCTCAACTGCGTGCCCCTGCAGGACGCGCGCGACGCCTTCCTGGCCGGCGGCGGCGACGCGATCAACGCGATCTGGATGAACGACCGCGACTTCTTCGGTCTCGATCCCGCGGACCTCATCAACGCGTTCGAGTACGGCGCGCTGAACGTCATCGGCGGGGCCGGCTCGTTCCAGGTCTTTGCCGCGACCAACGAAGACTTCATCGAGGCGATCGTCGACAAGATCGTCCGCGAGATCCGCCCGGTTCCGGAACCCGGCACGCTGGCGCTGATCGCGATCGCGCTCGCCGGCATCGGCGGCCTGGCGCGGAGGCGGAGCGCCTAGCGGCCCACCGGCAAGAGCGATCTGCAACGCGAAACGGGGACTCCAGGTCCCCGTTTTCTTTCCGACCTGTCTACGGAGCGGCGACCGGGCGGACCAGCAGTCCGGTCGTCGACACCCGCACCTCGTACTCGGCGGGCCGGTCGGCCGGCGCGAACGTCGCCGAGCCGTACTCGACGTCGAGCAGCGGCGCGAGCGCGGCGTAGCGGGTGCGCAGGTCGAAGATGTCGAGCGGCTTGTCGGCCGCGAGCGAGTGCACGGTGCGCGGGCCGTTGCGCTCCTTGTCGAGCGCCGCGTAGCGGCCGGCCACGCGATCGAGCTGGTAGGCGGTGTGCAGGCCGACGACGTTCGCCATCGGCTTCCACTTGAGCACGTGCGCGTCGACGTAGACCTGGTCGCCGGCGAGCGCGTAGGTCGCCTCGCGGCCGTCGGCGAAGCGGAAGCGCGCGCTGAACTGCTGCGGACCGGTCGGCCGCACCGACACGCGCGCGGCGACCTCCTCGCGCGTGAGCGCGTGATAGCCGAGCGTCGCGACGCTCAGCGTCCCGGCGAGCGCCGCGCACGCCGCGAGCGCGATCGCGGCGAGCGCGCGGGTCGTGAACGCGAGCGGGCGGCGGCGGCGCAGCGCGCCGGCGGCCGCGAGGACGAACAGCAGCCCGAGGACGGCGAAGCCGCCGGCGATCCAGAGGAAGAGCTGCGTCGCGGTTTGCATTGACGGCGGCCGGTGCGGAAGCGGCGCCCATTATCGCACCGGCGCACGCGTCACAGCCGCATGTACGCGTAGCCTTCCTTCGCCTGCAGGCGGCCGATCTCGGCGACGCCCGAGGGGACGAGCTTCGCCGCGGGGATCACGCGGCGCGGGTCGATCTCCCGGCGGGCGAGGGTGTTGCCGCACACCCGGAAGTCCACGCCCTGCGACTTCAGCGCGGCGACGCGGACCGCGAACGGCTCGCCGTCCTTGTCGCGGGCGCCGGCGAGCAGGAAATCGATCCCGTTGTTGTGCGCGACGACCACGGCTTTCAGGCCGGGCGCGCTCTGGACGTGGTTGGCGATGTTGCGCAGCGCGGTCGCCGGGTCGGTCGTCTCGTTGACGTGGTAGACGATCTTCTCGGCGCCGCCGGGCGCGAGGCGCTCGTAGGCGATCGGCGCGAGCGCGAGCGCCGCGGCCGCGACCAGGATCGCCGCGGGCACGGCGACGAGCGCGCGCGTGCGCAGCCGCCACGGGCGGGCGCGTTCACGCTCGGCGCGCAGCCGGCGTCCGATCGCCCTGCGCAATGCGGCCGGCGCCGGCTCGGCGGTGAGCCCCGCACCGACGGCCGCACGCAGCCTGCGCAGCGTGCCGTGCTCGGCGCGGCACGCCTCGCACCGGGCGAGATGGCGCTCGAGCGCGAGCGATGCCGCGGTGTCGAGCTCGCCGTCGACGTACGCCTGGACGAGGGGGCGTGCCTGCGCGCAGGTCAAGGCGGTCATTTCTTCCTCTCCGGTGCGCCCAGCCGGCGGGCGAGCGCGGTGCGCCCGCGCGCGAGCCGCGACATCACGGTGCCGATCGGCGCATCGGTCACCGCGGCGATCTCCTTGTACGACAAGCCGTGCAGCTCCCGCAGCACGATCGCTTCGCGGAACTCCTCGGGCAGTCCGGCCACCGCATCGCGCACCAGCGCCTGCGCCTCGCGGGCCATGGCGACCTCCTCGGGCGGGGGCAAGCCATTCGGCGTGTCGGCGTGGCACTCCTCGTCGAACGCTTCGAAGGTCGCGCGCGGCGGCTCGCGGTCGAGCGCCGTGAAGCACGCGTTGCGCACGATCGCGAGCACCCAGGCGCGGCCGTCGCCGCCGTGGAACGAGTCGAAGAACCGGTACGCCCGCAAGTAAGCCTCCTGCACCGCTTCCTGGGCGACGGCCGGATCGCGCACGAGCCAGCGCGCGAGATCGTACGCCGCGTCCAGGTGCGGAACGATCAGCCGCTCGAAGCGCTCGCACTTCCCGTCGCGGCCCACCTTCCCCTCCCCTCGGGACCTCAGCAGCCGCGAGTTTATTCCCGCCGCGCCGCGCCGCGGCGGATCAGCGGATTGAATGCCTCGATAAGAGGCGGCCGCCACGCGGCGCGCCCGTACGGCCGCGGGAATAAGCGGACGGGCGTTGCAGGTATAGCGGATAGGACCCCGCCGCCCGTTCCGGCGCCGGGGCATCGTTCCGTCACGGGGAGGAGACATGGAGATGCGTAGAAACCTGCTCAAGTTCGTGCTCGCTGCGACCCTCGCCGCATTTGCCGCCGCGCCGGCGGCCTTTGCGGCGGACAAGGAGCGCGTGGTGATCCAGGTCAGCGACGACGATCCGAAGACCTGGAACCAGGCGCTGAACGTCGTCCGCAACGTCCAGGCCGCCTACGGCAAGGGCAAGGTGGAGGTCGAGGTCGTCGTGTTCGGCAACGGCATCGGCCTGCTGAAGGCCGACTCGACCCTGGCGAACCGCATCGACGACACGCTCGCCGCCGGCGCGCACGTCTACGCCTGCCAGAACACCATGCGCGGCCGCAAGCTCGCGAAGGACGACATGCACGCCAGGATCGGCTACGTGCCGGCCGGCGTGATCGAGATCATCGAGAAGCAGAAGGCCGGCTGGGCGGTCATCCGTCCGTGACGTGCACACAACCGGGGAGACAACCATGAAAAGCATTGCAGCGTTCGGCACGATCGTGCTGGCGGCCCTGGTCGCCGGCTGCGCCGCCACCGGCGGCTCGAGCGGCATGGTCGCCGAGGACAGGGTCATCTACCACATCAACGAGGGGCTCGACCAGGCCTCCGACGGGCTGCGCAACATCAACAATCACCTGGAGGTGAACCCGAAAGCCAGGATCGTCGTCGTGTCGCACGCGCGCGGCGTCGACTTCCTGATGAAGAACGCCCGGGACAAGAACGGCAACCCGTACGAGATCCCGGTGCAGGCGCTGAAAGAGCGCGGGGTCGAGTTCCAGGTCTGCGAGATCACGCTGCGCAACCGCAGGCTGAAGCGCGAGCAGTTCATCGAGGAGGCGACGTTCGTCCCGTCCGGCGTGGGGCAGATCGGCAGGCTGCAGCAGCGCGAGGGGTATGCGTACCTGAAGCCTTGATGCCGCGCAGTCGCCGCGCGCCGATCGCCCGACGCGGACGCTCGGCGCGCGGCCCGGATCGCGGCGAACCGGCGGCTGCGCGCGGGCCGGCTCAGGCGGTCGGCCGCCAGTCGAACCCGGTGAAGTCGCCGCCGGCGGCATCGCTCACGGCGACGCCGCTCACCCGCGCGGCGGGCGGGCCGCGCCTCGACCAATCGATGATCGCGTCGACCGCTTCCTTCGGTCCATCGACGACGGCCTCGACCGCGCCGTCGCGGCAGTTGCGCACCCAGCCGACGACGCCCAGCCGCCCGGCTTCGCGGCACATCGCGTCGCGAAAGCCGACCCCCTGCACGCGGCCGCTGATCAGCAGATGTTTGGCCATGGCCCGGTGGCGTGTGTAGGCTGCGATTCTACGGCGGCGCGCGGGCGCGACCCACCCGCGCGCCGCGGTACCGGCGTCGGAGGACATGCCCATGATTCGCTTGCCATTTCTGCTGCTGGTCCTGCTGGGACTGCTGCTCGGAGGCTGCGCCGGCACGCCCGCGGAGCCCCCGCGGAACCGGGCCGTCTACCACATCAGCGAGGCCGGCGAGCAGCCGGTCCGCGCGATGCAGTTCATCCGCAACCACCTCGAGGCGAACCCGAAGGCGGTGATCGCCGTGGTCACCCACGCGGCCGGGGTCGACTTCCTGATGAAGGGCGCGAAGACCGAGCGGGGCAACGCCTACCTGACGGCGATCGAGGATCTCGAGCTCCTCGAGGTGAGGTTCCTCGTGTGCGAAATCACCCTGCGCGAGCGCAACCTGACCCGGGACCGGTTCGTCGACCAGGCGGCCTTCGTGCGCTCCGGCGTGGCGGAGCTCGCGCGCCTGCAGAGCGACGAGGGATACGCGTACGTGAAGCCGTGAGCCGCGGTGCGCGGCGGGCGCGGCGTCAGGCGCGCCGCGCCGTGAGCGCGGTGAGGATGCCCTGCATGATCGCGACCGGCGTGGGTGGACAGCCCGGCACGGCCACATCGACCGGGATCACGTTCGACACCCGTCCGCAGCTCGCGTAGCTCTCGCCGAAGACCCCGCCGTCGCAGCCGCAGTCGCCGATCGCGACGACGAGCTTGGGGTCGGGCGTCGCGTCGTACGTGCGCTTCAGCGCCGTCTCCATGTTGCGCGACACCGGGCCGGTGACGAGCAGCATGTCGGCGTGGCGCGGGCTGGCGACGAACTTGATGCCGAGGCGCTCGAGGTTGTAGTAGGGGCTGTTCGTGGCGTGGATCTCGAGCTCGCAGCCGTTGCAAGATCCGGCGTCGACGTGGCGGATGGCGAGCGCGCGGCCGAAGTGCTTCAGCACCACCTCGTCGAGGCGCTGCGCGATCGCGCGCAGCGCCTCGTCTGGCGCCGGCGCCGGTTCGGTCACCACGCCGACTTTGGCGATCTGCTTCAGCAGCTGATACATCGCGCTCCGCCTCCTTTCACGCGCCTCTGCTCACTCCTCGCTCCTCGCGCCTCACTCACAAGTCCTGCCCCGCGTACGACAGGTTGAACGACTTGTTGATCAGCGGGAAGTCGGGGACGATGTTCCCGAGCACCGCGCGCTCGAGGAGCGGCCAGTTCTGCCATGACGGGTCGTGCGGGTGCAGCCGATGGATGCGGCCTTCCGCGGCCGTGTCGAGCGCGATCAGCACTTCGCCGCGCCAGCCTTCGACCCAGCCGATGCCGCGCCGGCCTGCGGCGGGCGGGGCGAGCGGCACGCGCGTCGGCCCGTCGGGCAGGCCGCGCAGCAGCAGCCGCAGGAGCCGCGCCGACTCGAACAGCTCCTCGAACCGCACCGCGGCGCGCGCGGCGACGTCGCCCGCATCCGCCGCCGCCAGGCGGACACCGAGCGTGTCGTAGGGCGCGACCGGGTGATCGACCCGCAGGTCGCGGCGCAGGCCGCTCGCGCGGCCGGCGAGGCCGGTGAGCCCCAGCTTCGCCGCGAGCGCCGGCGTCACCTCGCCCGTCGTCATGAACCGGTCCTGCACGCCGGCGTGCTCGTCGTAGATCGCGCGCAGGCGCCGCACCTCGGGCTCGATGCGGTCGAGCGCCGTCAGGATCTCGGCCGCCGCGCCGGTCGAGAGATCGCGGGCGACCCCGCCCGGCACCACCGTGTCCATCAGGTAGCGATGCCCGAAGGCCCGCGCGTTGACGCGCAGCAGGTCCTCCTTCAGCCGCCAGAACTGGAAGAAGCCGAAGGCGAGCGCGACGTCGTTGCCGAGGTAGCCGAGGTCGCCGAGGTGGTTGGCGATGCGCTCGAGCTCGAGCAGGCAGCCGCGCAGCGCGGCCGCGCGCGGCGGCGGCGCGGCATCGCACGCGCTTTCCACGGCCATCGCGTAGGCCCAGGCGAATGCGACCGTGGAATCGCCGCTCACGCGGCCCGCGAGTCGCGCGCCCTCGTCGAGCGTCATCGACTCGAAGCGCTTCTCGATGCCCTTGTGCTTGTAGCCGAGCCGCTCCTCGAGGCGCAGGATCTTCTCGCCGACGATCGAGAACCGGAAGTGCCCGGGCTCGATCGTGCCGGCGTGCACCGGGCCGACCGGAATCTCGTGCACGCCCTCGCCCTCGACCCTGACGAACGGGTAGCGGTCCTCCGCGAGCGGGAAGCGGCGCGCCGGGTCGAAGTCCTTGCGCAGCGGGAAGGTGCCGCCGGGCCAGGCACCGTGCCGCAGCCACTTGCGGTGATCGGGGTTCTCGTCGGCGTGGATGCCGACGAGGTCGTAGGCCGCGCGCTGCTTGCGGTTCGCGGCCGGGAAGAGGTCGGCGATGCCGGGGTAGCGCGGGTGCTCGCGCGCGAGCGGCACGGCGAGCCACAGGAGCCCTTCGGACGAGGCGAGCGCGACGTGCAGCGCGAACCCGGCGCCGCGGACGGTCTCGTCGCTGCCCCACAGCGCGACTAGGCGGGCCCCGCGCGCGCGCGCCTGCTCGCAGGCCTCGCGCAGGCGGGCGGGTTCGACCGCCGCGAGGAACGCCGGCGCGGCGCCGGGAAGCCGGTCGGCCGCGATGGGAAGTCCGGTTGCCGGCATGTCGGTCTCCTCAGCCGATCAGCGCCGCGGCCTGGCGGTACCACTCGACCAGGTACGGCGGGATGTAGAGGCCGAGCAGGAGCACGATCGCGAGGTGGACGAACACCGGCACGAGCGCGGGCGGGTGCGGCAGCGGGCGGGCGTTCGTCTCGCCGAAGACCATCGGCTGCACCTTGCCGAAGATCGCGGCGAACGCGACGCCGAGCGCGACGAGCAGGAACGGCGTCGCCCAGGAGTGCTCGTGCATCGCGGTGGTGAGGACCATGAACTCGCTCGTGAACACGCCGAACGGCGGCATGCCGAGAATGGCGAGACTGCCGATCGCGAGACCCCAGCCGATCGTCGGGCTGCGGCGGATCAGTCCGCGGATCGCGTCCATGTTCTGGGTGCCGGTGGCGTGCGCGGCGTGGCCGACGGTGAAGAAGATCGCCGACTTGGTGAGAGAGTGCACCGTCATGTGCAGCAGCCCCGCGAACGCCGCGACCGGCCCGCCCATGCCGAACGCGAACGTCATGATCCCCATGTGCTCGATCGACGAGTAGGCGAACATGCGCTTGATGTCCTTCTGGCGCGACAGGAAGAACGCGGCGACGACCACCGACACCAGGCCGAATCCCATCATCAGGTTGCCCGAGAACCCCGGGCCGAGCGCGCCGTCGACGAGCACCTTGCTGCGCACGACCGCGTAGAGCGCCACGTTCAGCAGCAGCCCCGACAGCACCGCCGAGACCGGCGTCGGGCCCTCGGCGTGCGCGTCGGGCAGCCAGTTGTGCAGCGGCACCAGCCCCACCTTGGTGCCGTAGCCCACCAGCAGGAACACGAACGCGAGCGAGAGCACGGTCGGCTCGAGCTCGCCGCGCACCTCGTGCAGGTGCGTCCACAGCAGCGCAGTGCCGCCGGCGCCGAGCACCTTCTCGGCGGCGAAGTAGAGCAGGATCGTCCCGAACAGCGCCTGCGCGATGCCGACGCTGCACAGGATGAAGTACTTCCACGCCGCCTCGAGGCTCTGCGGCGTGCGGTACAGGCTCACCAGCAGCACCGTCGAGAGGGTCGCGCCCTCCATCGCCACCCACATGATGCCGACGTTGTTGGTGAGCAGCGTCAGCAGCATGGTGAAGCTGAAGAGCTGGTACATGCTGTGGTAGAGGCGCAGGCGCCCGGCGCTCAGCCGCCCGTCGTGCTCCTCGGTGCGCATGTAGGGCCGCGAGAAGAGCGAGGTCGTGAAGCCGACGAAGGCGGTGAGCGCGACGAGAAAGACGTTGAACGGATCGACGAAGAGCTGCTCGTGGAGCACCGTGCCCTCGAGCGCGGTCATCGGCCCGGCCGCGACCACGCGCGCGGTGAGCAGCGCGGCGGCGGCCAGCGTGCCGAGGCTGAACAGCGCGTTCAGCTCGGGCGCCCAGCGCTTGTGGCCGAGCAGCCCGAGAACCAGGCCCCCGAGGAGCGGTATGGCGAGGACGGGCAGGATCTCCAATCAGCACCTATCTCGAAATCGCAGTCGAGCCGCCTGATGCCGGTGCGGGCGGACGAGCAAGGGGGGAGCTCCCCCTTGCGGATCCCCGACCGGACAAGGGGCTGCGCCCCTCGTCTATCGCCTCGTTTGCGCGCGCAGTCATCCCGACGAGATCCGGAGCTAGTCCTCCTTCAGCTTCTCCATGTGGCTGATGTCGAGGCTGTCGAACTGCTCGCGGATGTGGAAGAAGAAGATGCCGAAGATGAACGTCGCGACCAGGACGTCGAGGGCGATCCCGAGCTCGACCACCAGCGGCATGCCGTAGGTGGCGCTGGTGGCGGCGAACAGCAGCCCGTTCTCCATCGCCAGGAAGCCGATCACCTGCGCGATCGCCTTGCGGCGCGCGATCATCATCAGGAACGAGAGCAGCACGCTCGCGAGCGCGATGCCGAGCGTGCCGCGCGTGAGCGTGGTGGCCATCTCGGAGATCGGCGTGGCCAGCGCGAAGGCGAAGATCACGAGCGCGATGCCGGCGAGCATCGTCGTCGGGATGTTGATCAGCGGCTCGACGTCCCAGCGCACGTCCAGGCGGTCGATCAGGCGGTGCAGCACCCACGGGATCAGGATCACCTTCAGCGCGACGGTGAGCGCCGCGGAGTAGTAGAGATGCGGCTGTGCGGTGGAGTGGGCGACGATCAGCGTCGACGCGGCGAGCGCCGCGCCCTGCCAGGCGAGCAGGCGCACCAGGCTCAGCACCCGGCGCTGCGAGAGCATCGCGAACGCGATCAGCAGCAGCAGGGCCGCGAGCAGGTTGACGATCTGGCCGGAGACGCTGCCGCCCATCTCAACCCTGCAGCAGGAAGTGGATCAGCATGCCGAGCACGGCGAGCAGGAACGCGGTCGACAGGAACTCCGGCGCACGGAAGATGCGGAACTTCGCCGAGACCGTCTCGATCAGCGCCAGGCCGGCGCCGGCGAGCGCGAGCTTCACCGCGAGCGCGGCGAGGGCGAGCGGCAGCGCGGCCCAGTCGCCGGCCTCGGCGATGCCCCACGGGGCGAACAGCGCGAAGCCGATCGTCATGTAGGCGAAGAGCTTGATCGCCGCGGCCCACTCCACCAGCGCCAGGTGGCGCGCCGAGTACTCGAGGATCATCGCCTCGTGGACCATGGTGAGCTCGAGATGGGTGGTCGGGTTGTCCACCGGGATGCGCGCGTTCTCCGCGAGCAGGACCATCAGGAACGCCACCGCGGCGAACGCCAGGCTGGGGTAGATCGCGAGCTCGCGGTGGGCGAGCGTCGCGACGATGGTGGTGAAGCTCGTCGAGCCGCTGATGAACGCGGCGGTGAAGAGCGTCATCAGCATCGCCGGCTCGGCGAGGAACCCGATCAGCATCTCGCGGCGCGCGCCGAGGCCGCCGAACGAGGTGCCGATGTCCATCGCGGCGAGGGAGGCGAACACGCGCGCCAGGGCGAACACCGCGACCAGCGCGATGATGTCGGCGGCAGGCGCGAACGGCAGCGAGGTCGCGAGCACCGGCACGACCCCCGCGGCGAGCCACATGCAGCCGAACAGGATGTACGGCGTCAGGCGGAAGAGCGGCGAGGCGTGCTCGGCGATGACCGCGTCCTTGTGGAAGAGCTTCGCCAGCGTGTAGTAGGGCAGCAGGATCGAGGGCGCCGAGCGGTTCTGCAGCCAGGCCCGGCACTGGTTCACCCAGCCGAGGACGAGCGGCGCGGCGAGCACCACGAGCACCGATTGCACGGCCTGGAACGCGATCGCGGGCGCCTGGCTCATGTGGCGAACGCCAGAAGCGCGATCAGGGTGAGGAAGCTGTAGGCGAGGTACACGCCGATGCGCCCGCGCTGGAGCGCGGCGACGCGGGCCGAGACGTACTCCGCCAGCCGCGCCACGGGCAGGTAGAGCCAGTACCAGTGCCGGTCCTCGATCTTCAGCGTGAACCTGGGCGACGGATCTTCGGCGCCCGGCAGGTGGCGCTTCATCAGGTAGAGCGGGCCGAACACGTGGCGGATCGGCTGGCCGAAGGCGTCCGCGGTGTCCTGCATGCGCGCGGTCTGCTCGGGGAATCCGCAGTCCCACGGGTGCGAGTACCGCACGCGGCCGTGGTAGAAGCGGCGCACGAGCAGGATCGTGAGCAGGACCACGGCAACGATGACGACCAGGAAGATGACCGGGCTGTAGGCGGCCTGCGACGCGGTGGTCGGCACGAGCCACAGCCAGCCGGCGCCGAGCGCCTCGTCCGCGAGGCCCGTGCCGGTGAGCGCGACGCTCACGCGGTCGAGCGCGGCGAGCATCGCGGTCGGGAACAGGCCGAGCGCGACGCAGCCGGCGGCGAGCCAGGCCATGCCGAGCTGCTCCAGCGGTCCGCAGTCGCGCCCGGAATGCTCGCGCGCCGGGTGGCGCGGCTCGCGCGGCTGCCCGAGGAACGCGATGCCGTACACCTTCACGAAGCACATCGCGGTGAGCGCCCCGGCGAGCGCGAGCGTCGCGGCGAACAGCGGCAGGAGGCTGCGCACCGCGCCTTCCCGGAGGACCGGCGCCTGGAGCGCGGTCTGGAACGTCAGCCACTCCGACACGAAGCCGTTCAGCGGCGGCAGCGCCGAGATCGCGAGCGCACCGACCAGGAAGTAGAGCGCGGTGCGCGGCATCGTGCGCACGAGTCCGCCCATGTCGTTCAGGTCGCGCAGGCCCCGCGAGTGCAGGATCGCGCCGGCGCCGAGGAACAGCAGTCCCTTGAACACCGCGTGGTTCAGCGTGTGGTACAGCGCGGCGATCAGCCCGAGCGCGCCGGCGGCGGGGTGGCCGAAGCCGATGAACACGAGCGACATCCCGAGACCGAGCAGGATGATGCCGATGTTCTCGACCGAGTGGTACGCGAGCAGCCGCTTGAGGTCGTGCTGCATCAGCGCGTACAGCACGCCGAAGAGCGTGGTGGCGGCGCCGATCGCGAGCACGACCAGGCCCCACTCCCAGCGCACGTCGCCGATCAGATCGTAGACGACGCGCACCATGCCGTAGATCGCGGTCTTCAGCATGACCCCGCTCATCAGCGCCGAGACCGGAGACGGCGCGGCGGGGTGCGCCTCGGGCAGCCACGCGTGCAGCGGGATCATTCCCGCTTTCGCGCCGAAGCCGAAGAACGCGAGCAGGAAGGCGGTCGTCGACCAGTACGGCGCGAGCTCGGCCGCGCGCAGGGCCTCGAACGTGTAGTCGCCGCGCCCGCCGTGCATGATGCCGAAGCACAGCAGGATCGCGATCGCCCCGAGGTGCGCGATCAGGAGATAGAGGAAGCCGGCGCTGCGGATCGCGGGCTGGTCGTGGTCGGTCGTGACCAGGAAGTAGGAGGCGAGCGCCATCGTCTCCCACGCGACCATGAAGAGATAGGCGTCGTCGGCGAGCACCACCATCGCCATGCTCGCGAGAAACACGAAGTACTGCAGCCCGATCAGCGCCAGGCGGCCGGGCGCCTCCGCGCGGAAGTAGCCGGCCGCGTTGACCGAGATGCCGGCCGACACGGCGCCGAGCAGGAACAGGAAGAAGCCGGCGAGCGGATCCAGCCGCACGTGGAACGGCAGGTCCGGCAGTCCGAGCACCAGCGTGCGGCTCGCCGGCGGCTCCCAGATCGCGAGCAGGCCGAACGCCGCGAGCGCAAGGCCCGCGACGGCGCCGAGCGGGAAGGCGATCCTGCGCGCGAACGCCGCGCCACCGGCAGGCACCAGCGCGAGCGCGGCGAGCAGGAGCCACGCGAGCGCGCAGGCGAGCGCGCCGTCGAGCGCGGTGTGGATCACGAGCGGCGCTCCGCCGCGCCGCGCCCTGCGGCGCGGTCGAAGGACACCATCTTCGCTGGTCTGGGAGACATTCTGGTGCTGCGCCGGTGGTGCTGCGCCGGCGCGCCGATTATATTACGTTTAACATATGATGTGCATAGACCGCGCGCCCGGGCGACCCGCCGCGCGGCACGCCGCCGCCGATGGAGTCCAAGACCGCCCGTCTGACGATCCTCGTCGACCCCGCCAAGAAGCGGGCGTTCGAGCGGCTGTGCGCCGCGCAGGACCTGACGCCGTCCCAGGTCGTCCGCCAGCTGATCCGCGAGTACCTGGCGGCGCACGGGGTGACCTGGCAGACGCGGACCGTGGTGCCCGGCGCCGCCGCGCCGGCCGCTCGCGCGAAGGCCCGCGCACGGCGAGTCGCCGCGCGGGGACCGCGGCGCCGGTGAGGAAGAACGCCTTACGCCTCGCCGAACCGCCTCGCTCTGCGCGGGTTCGACACCGCCCGTGCACAGTCTGGCGGCGCCGGCATCAGCGGCTGCGCCCGGCCGGCGCCCGCGAAGACCCGCGCCCCGCTACTTGACCTTCATCCCCGGCGTCGCGCCGGAGTCCGGACCGATCAGGTAGAGACCGGGGCCGTCGCCGGAGGCGGCGAGGATCATGCCCTCCGAGGTGCCGAAGCGCATCTTGCGCGGCGCGAGGTTCGCGACCACCACTGTGAGCCGGCCCGCGAGCGCGGCCGGATCGTAGGCGCTCTTGATGCCGGCGAAGACCGTGCGGGTCTCGTCGCCGATTTCGAGGGTGAGCTTGAGGAGCTTGTCGGCGCCTTCGACCGGCTCGGCCTTCACGATCCGCGCGACGCGCAGATCCACCTTGGCGAAGTCGTCGATCGAGATCGCGCCGGCGCCGGCCGCCGCCGGCGCGGCGGGCGGCGCGGCCTTCGCCGCCCCGGCGCCCGCGTCCTTCGCGGCCGCGTGCACCTGGTGCTCGGCGTGGCGGCTCTGCGCGGGCGGCGCGGCCATCGACTCGCGGTTCGCCGCGACGAGCGCATCGACCTGCTTGCGCTCGAGACGGCCCATCAGGTGGCGGTACTCGCGGATGCGATGCCCGCCCGGCAGCACGGTTCCGGCATCGGCCCACGTGAGCGGGGCGATCCCGAGGAAGTCCTCGACCTCGGCGGCGAGCCGCGGCAGGACCGGCTTCAGGAAGACGGTGAGGAGGCGAAACGCGTTCAGCGCGCTCGAGCACACGTGGTGCAGCTCGGCGCGCTTCGCGGCATCGGTCGCGGCCGCCTTCGCGAGCGCCCACGGCTGGTGCCGGTCGACGAACTGGTTCACCGCCTCGGCGCCGAGCATGATCAGGCGCAGCGCCTTGCCGAACTCGCGCCGCTCGAAGAGCTCGGCCGCCATGTCGCCGCCGGAGACGAGGCCGGGAAACTCGCCGGCGAAGCGTTCCCGGTCGGCCGCCGGCTCGAGCCGGCCGTCGAAGTGCCTGTGGACGAAGCCCGCCGCGCGGCTGGCGATGTTCACGTACTTGCCGACGAGATCGGCGTTCACCCGGGCGACGAAGTCGTCCAGGTTGAGGTCGATGTCCTCCATCGTGCCGTTCAGCTTCGCCGCGTAGTAGTAGCGCAGCCACTCGGGGTTGAGACCGACCGCGAGGTAGCTCTCCGCGGTGATGAAGGTGCCGCGCGACTTCGACATCTTCTCGCCGTTCACGGTCAGGAACCCGTGCGCGTAGATGCCCGAGGGCGTCCGGTAGCCCGAGTACTGGAGCATCGCGGGCCAGAAGAGCGCATGGAAGTACAGGATGTCCTTGCCGATGAAGTGCACCATCTCGGTCCCGCCGCCGGGGCGCAGGAACGCATCGGCGTCCACCGGCGCGCCGGCCGCGGCGCGCTTGTCGCAGTGGTTGCGGAAGCTCGCGAAGTAGCCGACCGGCGCGTCGAGCCACACGTAGAAGAACTTCTTGCCGTCGGTGCCCGGGATCGGGAAGCCGAAGTACGGCGGGTCGCGCGAGATGTCCCAGTCCTGCAGGCCGGCAGCGAACCACTCGTCCATCTTGTTCGCCGCCTCGGGCTGCAGCGTGCCCGAGCGCGTCCACTCCTTGAGGAAGCGCTGGCAGCGCGGGTCGGACAGGCGGAAGAAGAAGTGCTCGGAGGACCGGCGCACCGGCCGCGCGCCCGAGACGACCGAGTAGGGATCGACGAGGTCGGTCGGCGCATAGGCGCTGCCGCACACCTCGCACGCGTCGCCGTACTGGTCGGCCGCGCCGCATTTCGGGCACTTGCCCTTGATGTAGCGGTCGGGCAGGAACATTTCCTTCACCGGATCGTAGAACTGCTCGACCGGGCGGCGCGCGATCAGACCCTCGCGCTCGAGCTGCGCGTAGATGTCCTCGCAGTAGGCGCGGTTCTCGGCGGAGTCGGTCGAGTAGTAGTTGTCGAAGCCGACGTGAAAGCCGGCGAAGTCGCGCGTGTGCTCGCCGAACACGCGCGCGATCAGCTGCTTCGGCGTGATGCCCTCCTGCTCGGCGCGCAGCATGATCGGCGTGCCGTGCGTGTCGTCGGCGCACACGTAGTGCACCTCGTGGCCGCGCATCTTCTGGAACCGCACCCAGATGTCGGTCTGGATGTACTCGACCAGATGCCCGAGGTGGATCGCGCCGTTGGCGTAGGGCAGGGCCGAGGTGACGAGGATGCGGCGCGGCATGGGGGCGGGGTCTCTTCTAAACCCGTGATTTTAGCGTGGTTTAGCGCCGCCGGCCGCTTTGCTACACTAGCACCCTCGCTATCCGCGCGGCGCCATCCCGGCGCCGGCGGCCCTCCGAGTCGACCCGCCATGGCCATCTCCGAACAGGACGTCCAGACCGCGCTGCAGGACGTCGTCGATCCCAATACCGGCAAGGACCTCGTCGCCACCCGCTCGGTCAAGAACCTCAAGGTGAGCGGCGCGGACGTGTCGCTCGAGATCGAGCTCGGCTATCCGGGCAAGAGCCAGTTCGAGCCGCTGAAGCAGCTGGTCGGCGCGAAGCTCCGCGCGCTGCCCGGCGTCGGCAACGTGAGCGTGAACGTGCGCTCGCGGATCGTCTCGCACGCGGTCCAGCGCGGCGTCAAGCTGGTGCCGGGCGTCAAGAACATCATCGCGGTCGCCTCCGCCAAGGGCGGCGTCGGCAAGTCGACGACCGCGGTCAACCTCGCGCTCGCGCTCGCCGCCGAAGGCGCGTCGGTCGGCATGCTCGACGCCGACATCTACGGGCCGTCGCAGCCGACGATGCTCGGCATCACCGGCCGCCCGGAATCGCGCGACGGCAAGAGCCTCGAGCCGATGGAGGGCCACGGCATCCAGGCGATCTCGATCGGCTTCCTGATCGACGTCGACACGCCGATGGTCTGGCGCGGGCCGATGGTCACGCAGGCGCTCGAGCAGCTCCTCAAGGACACGCGCTGGCGCGACCTCGACTATCTGGTGGTCGACCTGCCGCCGGGCACCGGCGACATCCAGCTCACGCTCGCGCAGAAGGTGCCCGTCACGGGCGCGGTCATCGTCACCACGCCGCAGGACATCGCCCTGATCGACGCGCGCAAGGGGCTGAAGATGTTCGAGAAGGTCGGCATCCCGATCCTCGGCGTGGTGGAGAACATGTCGATCCACATCTGCTCGAACTGCGGGCACGAGGAGCCGATCTTCGGCGCCGGCGGCGCGGAGCGGATGTGCAAGGACTACGGCACCGAGTTCCTCGGGGCGCTGCCGCTCGACATCCGCATCCGCGAGCAGGCCGACTCGGGCAAGCCGACGGTGGTGTCCGACCCGGACGGGCGCATCGCCGAGATCTACCGGCGCATCGCGCGGCGGGTGGCGGTGAAGGTCGGCGAGCTGCAGAAGGACATGACGGCGAAGTTTCCGAACATCGTCGTGCAGAACACCTGACCCCGCCCGGTTGGAGCGGACGTCGCTTCGCGACGCCGCTCAGCCATGGCGGAGCGCGCGTCACACCAGTGCGGCGGCCGGGGGCGTAGAATCACGGATGTGAGCACGAGCGAAATCAGTCTAGACGGCGCCTTCGGGGCGCCGTCCGCTTTTCCGGGGAGGGCAGCGTGACCATCAAATCCGACCGGTGGATCCGCCGGATGGCGGCCGAGCACCGGATGATCGAGCCGTTCGAGCCCGGGCAGGTCAAGGAGGTCGCCGGCCGCAAGGTGGTGTCCTACGGCACCTCGAGCTACGGCTACGACATCCGCTGCTCCGAGGAATTCAAGATCTTCACCAACATCAACTCGACCATCGTCGACCCGAAGAATTTCGACGAGAAGTCGTTCGTCGACTTCCGCGGCGAAGTGTGCATCATCCCGCCGAACTCCTTCGCGCTCGCGCGCACGGTCGAGTACTTCCGCATCCCGCGCAACGTGCTCACGGTGTGCCTCGGCAAGTCGACCTACGCGCGCTGCGGCATCATCGTCAACGTCACGCCGTTCGAGCCGGAGTGGGAGGGCTACGTGACGCTCGAGTTCTCGAACACCACGCCGCTGCCCGCGAAGGTCTACGCCAACGAGGGCGTCGCGCAGGTCGTCTTCTTCGAGTCCGACGAGGTGTGCGAGACTTCGTACAAGGACCGCGGCGGGAAATATCAGGGTCAACAGGGCGTGACGCTGCCGCGGGTGGCGTGAGATCGGCCGCAGAGGCACAGAGCGCACGGAGGAAGGAAGATCTATCCGGTTTTCTGTGTCCTCTGTGTCCTCTGTGTCCTCTGTGTCTCTGTGCCTCTGCGGCAGATCAACGCTCCTCCGCGCGCAGCGCCACGTACGTCGCGACCAGCACGGCCGCGCAGCCGGCGATCATCGTCGCGGTGATGCGCTCGCCGAGGAAGAGCGCGCCCCACAGCAGGCCGAACACCGGGATCAGGAAGGTCACGGTCAGCGCGCGCACCGGCCCGACGCGCACGATCAGGCGGAAGTACGCGAGGTAGGCGGCGGCGGTGCAGAGGAGCGCGAGCGCGGCTACGCTCGCGAGCGCCTCGGGCGGCGGCAGCGCCGCGGGCAGCGCGAACGCGGTCGGCGGCGCCAGCACCGCCGCCGCGCCGATCTGGCTGCCGAGCGCGAGCGCGAGCGGCGTCATGCCGGTTCCGCTCCGCCTGGCGTAGTGGCCGGCGAAGCCGTAGCACGCCGCGGCGGCGAGCGAGGCGAGCGCCGCGGCGAGCGTCCACGGGGTCACGTCGAGCGGCCCGAGGCCGACCAGCAGCGCGACGCCGGCGATGCCGAGCGCCATGCCGGCGAGCTTGCCCGGACCGATGCGCTCGGCGCCGAGCGCGGCGCCGATCAGCGCGCCGAAGAGCGGGCTGGTTGCGTTCATGACTGCCATGTACGCGGCGCCGATGTGCAGCGCCGCGAACGAGAACAGCGCGAACGGGATTCCGGAGTTGAACGCGCCGATCACCAGGTGTGCGCGCCAGTCGGCGAGCCGCGGCAGCGGGCGGCCGAGCGCGACGGCGTAGGCGGCGAGCGCGATGCCGGCGAGGGCGACGCGCGCCTCGGCGAGCGGGAGCGCGCCGAAGCTCGGCGCCGCGACGCGCATGAAGAGGAACGACCCGCCCCAGATCGCGGCGAGCACGACGAGCAGCAGCGTGTCGCGGGCGTGCATGGCGGTCGGCGGAGCGGGATGGGCGCGAGCGCGGGGTGACGGAAGAGCCGCGAGAATACGCCCGCGGGCGGTCTCGCCGCAGCCCGAATCCTGCGCGCGGGCCAGGCGCGGGGCGCCGCGGCGGCCGCTAGGCGGTCGCGAGGTCCGCGACCATGCGCTGCTCGCGCATCGGCTTGCCCCACTCGGTGCCCTCGTGCTCCTCGACGAGGCGGAAGCCGTGCCGCTCGTAGAGCCGGCGCGCCGCATCCAGCCCGGCGAAGGTCCACAGGTAGACGCGGGTGTGGCCGGCCCGCCGGCAGAACTGCATCGCTTCCTGCATCAGCGCCTTGCCGACGCCGCGGCCGCGTGCCGCTTCGCCCACGATGAACCAGCGCAGGCGCGCGCCTTCCTCGCGCCAGTCGCCGCCGTCGATCGTGACGGAGCCGACCGGCTCGCGGCCGCGCCGCGCGAGCCAGAAGCCGTCGACGGCCGGATTCATGCGGCCGAAGAACTCGCCGAGTCCGGCCGCCACCTTGGCCTCGAACGCCGCGTCGAAGCCCCAGTGCTCGGCGTAGTAGTGCGCGTGCAGCTCGACCACGCGGCCGATCGCGCCGGGTGCGTAGCCGGTGATCGTGATCTCGTCGTTCATGCCGCTCCTCGCCGCCTCGCGCCCAGCGCGCGCCGGCGCTATGCTGCCACAGCGCACGGCGCCGCTCCAGGGTCCGCGGTCGCCCCGCCGCTCGCCTCGAACTGTGCCAAACTCCGGCGCGGAGGAGAACGACGATGACGAGCTTCACCGCACCCGACCCCGCGTTCGAGGCGCGCGTGCGCGCGAGCTTCGAACGCCAGGGCATCATGCGCCTGATCGGCGCGCGCATGACGCGGGTCGAGCCGGGACGGGTCGAGATCGAGCTGCCCTATCGGGCCGACCTCACGCAGCAGCACGGCTATTTCCACGCCGGCGTCACCAGCACCATCGCCGACTCGGCGGGCGGCTACGCGGGCTACACGCTGTTCCCGGCCGCGAGCTCGGTGCTCACCGTCGAGTACAAGATGAACCTCGTCGCGCCCGCCGATGGCGAGAAGCTCGTCGCGATCGGGCAGGTGAAGAAGTCAGGACGGTCGCTGACGGTGTGCGAGCTCGAGGTGCGCGCGGTGAAGGGCGGCGCCGCCAGGCCCTGCGCCTACGGGCTGCAGACGCTGATGTGCATGATGGGGCGGGCCGACGCGCCCGCGTGACCTTCCGCGCCGCGGGCGCCCGCCTCGTTCCGCATTCCCGCGAAGCGGGCGAGGGCTCGCGGGCGCGGATCAGGCCCGCTCGTACACCACGAACGCGAACGGATGCGGAAACTCGGGACCGGCGGCGTGCGGCTCGCGCGAGATCTCGCGCCACGCGCCGGGCGCCAGCGCCGGAAACCATGCGTCGCCCGGAAAGTCGGCGTCGATCTCGGTGAGCTGCAGCCGGTCGGCCACCGGCAGCGACGCGCGGTAGATCTCGCCGCCGCCGATGACGAACGCCTCGCCGGCGTCGCCGGCCGCGGCGAGCGCGGCGTCGAACGATGCGACGACCCGGCATCCGGTCGCGACGTAGCCCGGATCGCGCGTGACGACGATGTTCAGCCGGCCCGGCAGCGGACCGCCCAGCGCGGCGCGGATCGACTCGAAGGTCTTGCGACCCATGATGACCGGGTGCCCGAGCGTGAGCGCCTTGAAGCGGCGCAGGTCGGCGGGCAGCCGCCAGGGCAGCGCGTTCCCGCGGCCGATCACGCGGTTGCGCGCCAGGGCGGCGACCAGCGTCACGCGCGCCATGGCGCAGGCCGTGCCGCCGCCCCGCGGCCGCCGTCCCGGCCGCCGCCCGCGCGTCCGGACGTGCTCCCCTGTATCATGACTGCGGCATCAGCGAGCGCCGGACCGGCGCCTGTAAGTGCGGCTAGAGCTTTCACATCGATATTATCCGCGGTCCCTCCTGCGGCTGCTCGCGCTCGGCTTCGCGGTGGTCGCCGCGCCGCTGGTGCTGGCGCTCGCCAACGCGACCGTGTCGGTGCAGCGCATCGCCGACCAGAGCGAGAGCATCGTCGGACAGGCGGCGCAGGCCGCGCGCAGCTCGCGGCTGCTGATGGAGCAGGTGCTCTCGATGGAGCGCGTGGTGCGCCAGTACGTGATCCTGGACGACCCGGGACTGCTCGAGGACTACGCGAAGATCCGGGTGAACTTCAAGCGCACGACCAGCGAGCTCTCGCTCCTGCCGCTCGACGATGCGCAGCTCGCCGAGCTCAACCGCGCGATCGACCGCGAGCAGGAACTGTACGAGACGCTCGGCCACCGGCCCGAGTCGAACGCCGACCGCGTCCGGCTCGTCGAGGACTACGTCGGTCTCTCGGGGCTGGCGGGCGCGGTCCTGAACGAGTCGAACCAGCTCATCGACCGCGAGATCAATCACGTGCGCGCGTCGGCCGCGGAGGCGCAGCGCGCGCTGTTCCTGCAGCTGTTCGCGTCGATCCCGCTCGGCCTCGGCATCGCCGCCGCGGTCGCTTTCCTGATCGCGCGGCCGATCGGCCAGCTCGACCGCGCGATCCGGCAGCTCGGGGCCGCCGAGTTCACGGCCGGGATCCGGGTGCAGGGGCCGGCCGACCTGCAGTACCTCGGCGAGCGGCTCGAGTGGCTGCGCCGCCGGCTCGGCGCGCTGGAGGAGCAGAAGGCGCGCTTCATGCGCCACGTGTCGCACGAGCTCAAGACCCCGCTCACGGCGCTGCGCGAGGGCGCGGCGCTGCTCGTCGACGGCGCCGCGGGCGCGCTCACGCCCCAGCAGCGCGAGATCGCGGAGATCCTGCAGACGAACGGCGCGCAGCTGCAGCGCCTGATCGAGGACCTGCTCGAGTACCAGCGCGCCGTCGCGACCGGCGGCCGGCTCGTGCGCCGGCCGGTCGACGTGGCCGATGTGGCGCGCGAGGTGGCCGGCGCGCACAAGCTGACCGCGTCGGCGCGGGCGATCGCCCTGGAGCTCGACGCGCCGCCGACTTCGGCGCTCGCCGACCGTGACAAGCTGCGCACCGTGCTCGACAATCTGCTCTCGAACGCGGTCAAGTTCTCGCCGGACGGCGGCACGGTGCGCATCGCGGTGGCGCGCGCCGGCCCGGCCGTCGCGATCGACGTGACCGACCAGGGCCCCGGCATTGCGGCGGCCGATCGGGAGAAGGTGTTCGACTGGTTCTTTCACGGCGGCCGGGCGCCGGGGGCGCGGGTACAATCGAGCGGGCTCGGGCTCGCGATCGCACAGGAGCTCGTGCGGGCGCACGACGGCACGCTCGAGCTCGTCTCCGGCGAGGGCGGCGCGCATTTTCGCGTGATGCTCGCGGCCGCGGAGGCGGGGGCATGACGCGCGCCGGCCGGCCGCGGCGCGGCCCGCTGCTCGCGGCGGCGATCGTGCTCGGCGCGTGCGGCCACCTGCCCGGCCCGGAGGAGGCGGCAGAGCCCGCGCCGCCGCCGGTGAGCGAGATCGTGGTCGTGCCGCCGCGGGTGACCGAGGTCATCGTCGTGCCCGAGGACGCCCGGCAGATCACGGCGCTGATGGACTATTACGCGCGAGTCGCCGGCATGGCGCCGGAGGACCAGCGCCGGGAATACGGCAGCGCGAGCCAGGCGTTCAATCGCGAGCGCAGCGCGTTCAACCGGGTACGGCTCGCGATGCTCGCGGCGATGCCGGGCACCGCGTTCCAGGACGAGGCGCGCGCGCTCGACCTGCTGGAGCCGTTCGCGGCCGGCGACGGCGGTGCCGGACGCGTGGGGCAATTGGGCGCGATACTGCACGCGCAGGTCAGCGAGCGGGCCAAGGCGCGCGGCCGCGCCGACCAGTTCAAGGAGCAGCTCGACGCGCTGCGCGCGGTCGAGCGGGCGATCATCGACCGCGGCCAGGGGCCGCCGGCGAAACGACAGTGACACGACAAGAGGATACGGACATGGGCACAGCCACCATCGACGCACCGACCATGCACCAGCCATCGGCGACCCGTCACAGGGTCCTGATCGTCGACGACGATCCGGACATCCTGCGGCTGCTCTCGATGCGGCTCTCCGCGGCCGGCTACGCCGTGGCGTCGGCCGACAGCGGCGAGCGCGCCCTCGCCGCGATCGCCGTGACGCGGCCCGAAGTGGTGATCACCGACCTCAGGATGGACGGCATGGACGGCATGGCGCTCTTCGACGCGATCCAGCGCGTCGCGCCGACGCTGCCGGTCATCATCCTCACCGCGCACGGCACGATCCCGGAAGCGGTCGACGCCACCAAGCGCGGCGTCTTCGGCTTCGTGCCCAAGCCGTTCGACGGCAAGCAGCTCCTCGAGCAGGTTGCGCAGGCCATCCGGTTCTCGGTCGCTGCCGCCGGCGGCGCGGACGAAGCGTGGCGCGCGGAGATCGTGACCGCCAGCCCGGCGATGGAGGATCTCCTGCGCCAGGCGAAGCTCGTCGCGCAGTCGGATGCCTCGGTCCTGATCCACGGCGCGAGCGGCGCCGGCAAGGAGATGCTCGCGCGCGCGCTGCACAAGGCGAGCAAGCGCGCCGCATGCCCGTTCGTCGCGGTGAACTGCGCCGCGATCCCCGAGGCGCTGCTCGAGTCCGAGCTCTTCGGCCACCGCAAGGGCGCGTTCACCGGCGCGGCCTACGATCACAAGGGGCTCTTCCAGAGCGCCGACGGCGGCACCATCTTCCTCGACGAGATCGGCGACATGCCGCTCGCGCTGCAGGCGAAGCTGCTGCGCGCGCTGCAGGACCGCGAGGTGCGGCCGGTCGGCTCGACCCAGTCCGTGCCGGTCGACGTGCGCATCGTGTCGGCGACCCACCGCGACCTCGACGCGCAGGTGAGGTCCGGCGCGTTCCGCGAGGACCTCTACTACCGGCTGAACGTCGTGTCTTTCCGGCTGCCGGCGCTCGCCGATCGCCGCGAGGACGTCGTGCCGCTCGCGAACCACTTCCTCGGCGAGGTCGCCCGGCGCTACGGCAAGGACGTGCGCGCGTTCGCGCCCGAGGCGCTCGAGCTGCTGATCGGCGCGCCGTGGCCCGGCAACGTGCGCCAGCTGCAGAACGTGATCGAGCAGGCGGTGGCGCTCGCGACCGGGAGCATCGTCACCGCGACGCTGGTCCAGGCGGCGCTGAAGTCCGAGCCCGCCGCCCTCACGCCGCTCGACGAGGCGAAGCGCGCGTTCGAGCGCGACTACCTGATCCGCCTGCTGCGCCTCACCGGCGGCAACGTCACGAAGGCGTCGCGCATGGCCCAGCGCAACCGCACCGAGTTCTACAAGCTGCTCGAGCGCCATCGGCTGCAGCCGGCGATGTTCAAGGGCGGGCGCGGCTGAGGCGACGCACCGTCGCCCGCTCCCGACGCGAAGCGGCGGCCGGCGGCGCCGCGCCCGGCGGCTTGAACGAGGGCGCATCGCCCACATCGTTGATTGCGCGCCACAACCGGACCGCAGGCATGCCGGTTGCTCGTGGCGGCGCATCGCCTGGTTGACGCGGAGTACCCGAACGATGTCTTTGCGCTTTCCGCTTCCCGGCGGCGCTCCGGTCGCCGCCCTGATCGTCGCCCTGACCGCCGGCTGCGCCGCGACCGACTCCGGCCGCCCGGGCGCGTCCGATCCGGGGACCGTGACGAGCGCGATCAACCTGTCCGGCTTTCCGCCGGAGTTCCGGCGCGGCTTCAGCGACGGCTGCGCGGCCGCGCGGGCCGGGCAGCCGGGCGCCCGCCCGCCGGCCGACGGCCAGTACGCCGTCGGCTGGAACGACGGGTTCGATTACTGCAAGCCCCGCGACGCGAAATAGATCACATCGGCGCCCGCCCCGCGGGCGGCGCGAACCGACGCGGCCGCGCTTCGCCGGCCCGATCCGACTCCGCATGGAGCTGCGTTGTCGTGCGGCGGCGACAATGCAACTGATTGAGCCGCTTTGACGGCGCGTGCAAGCGGCGCCCCGTGCGTCGGGAGCGCACGACGGCATCGCCGCCGACCAGGCACGCAAGTCGTTGACGCGGCGGCGAATCGGATGCTGGCATGGCCGTTGCAAGGATCCCGGCATGGAAATCGAGCACTACATTCCGGACGACGCCGACGCAACGACTGGCGCGCGCCACGGCGTCCGTGGCCCGGCGCCAGCCGCGGCGCACAAGCGGCGCGTCGCGCTCGTCGCCGCAGTCGCGCTGGTGTTCTGCGGCGCGATGGCGGCGGGCGCGCTCGCCCTGCGATCCACGGGCGCCGCGAGGCCGGACGACGGCAACGCCCTGCCGGCGCAGGCCGAGCGGGTGGCGCCGCGGCCGATCGGCAGCGGTTGCGCGACGTGCGGCACCGTCGAGCTCGTGCGCGCGACCGCGAGCAGAGGCACGCCGGGGACGCACCGGATCACGATCCGCATGGACGACGGCTCGTACCGCACGATCTCGCAGCCGCGCGCGCCGGGGATCGGCCCCGGCGAGAAGGTCCGGATCGTCGACGGTGTGGTGGTCCCGGGCGGCTGAGCGCGCACGCATCTCCTCGAGCGAGAGCTTCTCCGAGCGAGATCTTCCCCAAGCTCTCCGCGTTAGGGCCCGTCAGCCTCCCTGCGGGCCTTTTTTTTTGCTCGCGCCCTGCCGGCCGCCGCGTGGACCGGTAGTAGTTCACACTGCCGGCGCCATTTCACAGAGTTTCACATCCGAGGTGTTCAACCGCGGCGCGGGCTGACCTACACTTCGGCTGCCTCTCGCGGCGCGCGAGCGCCACGGGAGGATGCGTAAGCGGGGAGAGCGGGCGCAAAGCCCCTCTTTTGCGACGGCGGGAGGCGATCCTCCCGCCGTTTTTTCTCTACACCGCGATCGGCGCCCTGATCGCCGGATGCGGGTCGTAGCCTTCCAGCGTGAAATCCTCGTACCGGAAGGCGAAGATGTCGCGCACCGCCGGGTCGAGCCGCATGCGCGGCAGCGGCCGCGGCGCGCGGCCGAGCTGCTCGCGCGCCTGCTCGAAGTGGTTCAGGTACAGGTGGGCGTCGCCTAGGGTGTGCACGAAGTCGCCCGGCCGCAGGCCGCAGACCTGGGCGACCATCAGCGTGAGCAGACTGTAGGAGGCGATGTTGAACGGCACGCCGAGGAAGATGTCGGCGCTTCTCTGATAGAGCTGGCAGGAGAGCTCGCCGTCCGCGACGTAGAACTGGAACAGGGCGTGGCAGGGCGGCAGCTTCATCTTCGGGACGTCGGCCGGGTTCCACGCGGTCACGATGTGCCGCCGCGAATCGGGATTGGTCCGCAGCGACGCGACCACCTGCGCGATCTGGTCGATCGTGCCGCCGCCGGGCGCCGGCCAGCTGCGCCACTGGTGGCCGTAGACCGGGCCGAGCTCGCCGCGCGCGTCGGCCCACTCGTCCCAGATCGTCACGCCGCGCTCCTGGAGCCAGCGGACGTTCGTGTCGCCGCGCAGGAACCAGAGCAGCTCGTAGACGATCGATTTCAGGTGCAGCTTCTTCGTGGTGAGCAGCGCAAAGCGGCTGCGCAGGTCGAAGCGCATCTGCCACCCGAACACCGAGCGCGTCCCGGTGCCGGTGCGATCGGTCTTCGCGGCGCCGTGCTCGAGCACGTGCCGCATCAGGTCGAGGTACTGGCGGTCGACCGGGTTGTCGGTGTCCATGCCGCTGCTCAATGCGCGATGTGCGCGAAGAGATCGCGCGCCGACTGGAAGCGCTCCTCCGGCTGCTTCGCCATCAGCCGGTCGATCAGCGACTGGTAGCCGGCGAGGCGCCCTGGCAGCCGCGGCACCGGCGCATGCACGTGCTGGTAGGCGAGCGCGGAGGGGTTCTCGCCCTGGTACGGCGTGTCGCCGGTCAGCATCTCGTACAGGATGCAGCCGACGCTGTAGAGGTCGCCGCGCGGATCGTGCGGCTGCCCGAGGCACTGCTCGGGGCTCATGTAGAGCGGGGTGGCCATCACCATGCCGCGCTGGGTGAGCGTGGACGTGGCGTCGAGCTCGCGCGCGAGGCCGAAGTCGAGGATCGCGAGTCGGCCGCTTGCGCGGAACATGATGTTCGCGGGCTTGAGGTCGCGGTGCACGACGCCCGCGGCGTGCACCGCGTCGAGCGCGCGCGCGATCTGCACCAGGATCTTGAGCGCCGCCATCGAGCTCACGCCGCCCTGGATGCGCACCGTGAGGTCGCCGCCCGGAAAGTACTCCATGGCGAGATACGGGTAGTCGTCGGTGAACCCCTGGTCGAAGATCATCACGACGTGCTCGTTCTGGATCCGCTGGATCACCTTGTACTCGCGCAGGAAGCGCTGCCGGAAGCTCTCGTCGCGCCGCAGGCGCGGGTCGAGCACCTTCAGCACGAGCTGCAGGCCGTCCGACTCGCGCTCGGCGAGATAGACCCGCGACATGCCGCCTTCGCCGATGCGGCGCAGCACGCGGTAGCCGGGCACGTTCACCGGATGTCCGCCGATCGGCTGGCCGATCTCGCTCACCCGCAGCGGCTGGGTGAGGAGCAGCGAATCGACGCCGCGCGGGCTCGCGCGCGCATCGGCGATCGCCTCGCGGATGGCGGCAGCGAGGCGCTTGCCGGTCAGGTCGGATTTGCGCAGGTAGTCGGCGGCGCCGGCCTTGATCGCGCGCACCGCGGTCTCCTCGCCGCCGGCGTCCGAGACGATCAGCGTCGGCGGGACGGCGCCCTCCATCTGGAATTCGCGCAGCCAGGCGAGCCCGTCGGCCTCCGCGCCGGGCGTGTCGTCCAGCACCAGGCAGTCGAAGCGGCCCCAGTCGAATCCGGCGACCGGCCGCCCCTGCACGGCCGGGTCCCACGCTAGAACCGCCGCCTCGGGCAGCGCCTCGGCGAGCATCCGGCGCGCCTGGTCGCGGAACTCGGCTGAATCGTCGATCAGAAGGACGCGCATCTGCGGGGAAGCGACGGCGGGCCGTCGCGACGATGATAGCCCCTTATGCGCCCCGGCGTCCCGGCCGTGATGGCCCGCGCCCGGCCATTCTGCGCGGTGGAATCCATTTCAGCGTCGCGCCGACCGCGGCGACGAACACGAGGTATGCCGCCGTGAAAACCCATGGCGGGAAATCGTAGTAAAGCAGGCGGCCGAACCAGCGGCCGATGAAGCTCGGATGCGCCGGCGTGGCCTGCCGCAGGGCGTCCTCCCACACGGTCAGCGGGCAGGCCATTCCGACGACCGACTCGAGCGCGACGAAGCCGATCGCCGCGAGGTGCAGGTAGCGGAAGAGCGGGTTGCGGATCCAGGACCAGCCGCGCGCCGCGCCGGCGAGGATCAGGACGAACCCGCCGGCGACGAACAGGACGAACCCGAAATGGACGACCAGGATCGCGTCGGCGAGGAGGCGGCTCAACGGGTCAGGGCCGCGGGCCGGTGGCGACCGGCCGCGCCGGATCGGCGCACCACTCGCTCCACGAGCCGGCGTAGAGCCGCGAGCCGGAGAGCCCGGCGATCTCCATCGCGAGCAGGTTGTGGCACGCGGCGACGCCGGATCCGCACGTGTGGACGACGCCCTCGGCGCGCCGCTCGCCGAGGACCCGCCGCCAGTGCTCGCGCAGCTCGGCGGCGGGCTTGAACGTGCCGTCCGGCCCGAGAATGGCGCTGTTCGGCGAGTTGATCGAGCCCGGGATGTGTCCGGCGACCGGATCGAGCGGCTCGGTCGCGCCGACGTACCGCTCGGCGGCACGCGCGTCCACCAGCGTGACGGCCGGATCGCGCAGGTGCGCTTGCACGAATGCCAGGTCGACGCCGAGCGCGCGCACCGCACCGTCGAACGTCGCCGGCCGCAGGACCGGAACCTCGCTCGTCTCGGGCCGGTCCTCGCGCAGCCACTTGCCGAAGCCGCCGTCGAGCACCGCGACCGCGTCGTGCCCGACCCAGCGCAGCATCCACCAGAGCCGGGCGGCGTACGCGCCGCCGTGGGCATCGTACGCGACGACCTGCTTCGCCCGGTCCACGCCGACCGCACCGAGCGTGCGCATGAACGCCGGCGGATCCGGCAGCGGATGGCGGCCGTTGCGCCCGTGCGGCGCACCGGACAGGTCCTTGTCGACGTGCAGGAACCGCGCGCCGGGGATGTGCGATTTCGCGTACTCGCGCGGACCGTAGTCGGGATTCCTGAGATCGTGCCGGCAGTCGACGATCACCCACGCCGGGTCGTCGAGATGCTCGGCGAGGGTCGCGGTGGAGACGATGGTGGTGTAGGGCATTTGTGAACGGGTGATGAGTGATGGGTGATGGGTGATGTGGGCAAAGGCGCGCGAAACCCGGAAAGCCACCGCGCGCGCGAATGCGCGCTCTCGCAACGCTATCTACTCATCACCCATCCCCCGTTACCCTTCACCCAGCGCTTTGCGCACGAACTCGTGGAAGTGGACCATGCCGTCCTCGGCCGGCGACTGGTACGGGCCGCGGTCGTCGGCGCCGCGCGCGTGGAGCGCGCGGCGTCCGCGGTCCATGCGCTCGCAGGCGCCGGCGTCCTCGGCCGCGGTCTCCGCGTAGGCCGCCTGGTGCGCCTCGACGATCTGCGGCTCGAAGTGGAAGATCTCCTCGGGATAGAAGAAGTCCACCACGTTCGTCGTGTGCGTCGCCGAGCGCGGGACCAGCGTGCTCACGACCAGCGCCTCCGGGTACCACTCGAGCATCACGTTCGGGTACAGGACGAACCAGAGCGTTCCGTAGCGCGGCGGTTGCCCGCCGCGGTGCTCGAGCAGGAGCTGCTGATAGCGCGCGTACGCGGGCGTGCCCGGCCGCTGCAGCCCCTCGTAGACGCCCAGCGCCTGGTTCGACCAGCGCTCGCCGAACTCCCAGCTGAAGTTCGCCGGATCGACGAACCTGGACACTCCGGGGTGCACCGCCTCGACGTGATAGAGCTCGAGGTAGACCTCAAGGAACGTCTTCCAGTTGAACGGCAGCTCGTCGACGACCGTGGAGTGGTAGACGTAGCCCGAGTAGTCGAACTCGCGCGCGAGCGTGAACCCGGCGAGATCGGCCGCGACGTCGCGCCGGCCGGCGAACAGCAGCCCGTGCCAGCTCTGCAGCGGCCACTGCTCGAGATCGCGGCACGGCCGCTCGTCGAAGTGGGGCGCGCCGATCAGCTTGCCGCCGAGGTCGTACGTCCAGCGGTGCAGCGGGCAGACGATGTTGTGGGCGGCGCCGCGCCCCTCGAGCATCAGCGCCTGGCGGTGGCGGCAGACGTTGGAGAGCAGGCGCACGCCGTCGGCGGCGCGGGCGAGCAGCTTGCCGTGCCCGGTCCACGCCAGCGTGTGGTAGTCGCCCACCTCCGGCACCATCGCCTCGTGGCCGACGTAGCCGGGCGCATCCTCGAAGATCGTCCGCTGCTCGGCGGCGAAGATCTCCGGATCGACGTACCACGCGACCGGGAGCTGCGGCCGGCTCGCGGCCAGCTCGGCGGCGCTCTTCGGTATGTCTGCCATCTGCCTGGATCCTCGCGGCAAGGGATGCGAATTTGCCGCGCATATGATACCCGCCGGCACCGCAAGTTCCGTGATCCGTGCCGGGTCGGCCGTGCTGCAGCGAACGGGCGGCACCGCGATTTGACCCAGCGGCGGCCGACGCGGTATTTTTGACCTCTTTCGCCCTTCCGGCGCGCCGCGCCGCCCGCCAGCCGATCCCGCTCCGCCATGGCCGAACCTCCGCAGAAGGAAGCCTCGCCCACCTTCGAGGGCGCGCTCGCCGAGCTCGAGCAGATCGTCGCGCGCATGGAATCGGGCGATCTCACGCTGGAGCAGTCCCTCGCGGCGCACCGGCGCGGGCTGGAGCTCGCGCGGTTCTGCCAGGCGGCCCTCGCCCAGGCGCAGCAGCAGGTGCGGGTGCTGGAGGAAGAAACGCTCAAGGCCCTGCCCGGTGGCGATCAGACGGCCTGAGTTCCAGTCGTGGATGGCCGCCGTGCAGGCCCGCGTCGAGGCGGCGCTCGAGCGCGCCCTGCCGGCGCGGGACCTGCCGCCGGGGCGCCTGCACGAGGCGATGCGCTATGCGGTGCTCGGCGGGGGGAAGCGGGTGCGCCCGCTGCTCGCTTTCGCCGCCGGCGAGGCCGCCGGCGCCGCGCCGGCGCGGCTCGAGCCGGTGGCGTGCGCGGTGGAGCTGGTGCACGCCTACTCGCTCGTGCACGACGACCTGCCGTGCATGGACGACGACGTGCTGCGGCGGGGGCGGCCGACCGTGCACGTCGAGTTCGACGAGGCGACGGCGCTGCTCGCCGGCGACGCGCTGCAATCGCTCGCGTTCGAGGTGCTGGCGGGCGGGGCGGCGGGCGCCGACGCCGCCGTGCAGGCGGACATGGTCCGCCTGCTCGCGCAGGCGGCCGGCTCGCGCGGCATGGCCGGCGGCCAGGCGATCGACCTCGCGGCCGTCGGCGGGATGCTCACGCTGCCGGAGCTCGAGTTCATGCACATCCTGAAGACCGGGGCGCTGATCCGCGCGTCGGTGAGGCTCGGCGCGCGCTGCGGCGCGCTCGGCGCGGCCGAGCTCGAGCGGCTCGACCACTACGCGAAGCTCGTCGGCCTCGCGTTCCAGGTGGTCGACGACGTGCTGGACGCGGAGGCGAGCACCGCGACGCTCGGCAAGACCGCCGGCAAGGACGCCGAGCAGGGCAAGCCGACCTACGTCTCGCTGCTCGGCGTGGAGCGCGCGCGGGAGCTCGCGGAGGAGCTGCGCCGCGAGGCGCACGAAACGCTCGCCGGCTTCGGCGGCCGCGGCGACTGCCTGCGTGCGCTCGCGGACTTCATCGTGCTGCGGCGGTTCTGACGGACCCGGCGCGCGCGAGCGTCGCGAGGCGAAAGCCGCGGCCGTCGCGGGACGAGGCTACGCCGGCGCACTCGAGGAGATGCAGGGGGCTTGCCCCGTGCCCGCGCCGGGGATATACAACGGGACGAGGAAACCGGGAGCAAGGGACCGGCAGCAGGGGACGGCGAACGGAGGACGGAGGCGCGGCGACGGGCTCCCCCGCCGCGCGCGTCGTTCCGGCCGGCTGCACGGCCCCGCTTGTCCGAGGCGGCATGGCTGCAACTTTGGGATAGGTCGGAGAGAATGACTGGCAGGGATCAACTGACCCTCGGCGGCGGCGGCGAGCCGGCGGCGGCGGCGGCCGGCGGCGACGTGAAGGCGTACGAGCTCCTCAAGACGATCGACGATCCGCGCGCGCTTCGCGCGCTCGACCGGCACGACCTGCACCGTCTCGCCGACGAGCTGCGCGCGTTCATCCTCGAGTCGGTCAGCCGGACCGGCGGCCACCTGTCGTCGAACCTCGGCACCGTCGAGCTCGCGATCGCGCTGCATTACGTCTTCGACACGCCGAAGGACCGCATCGTGTGGGACGTGGGCCACCAGGGGTACCCGCACAAGATCCTGACCGGCCGCCGCGAGGCGATGGACCGGCTGCGCATGTACGGCGGCATCTCGGGTTTCCCGCGGCGCGAGGAGAGCGTGTACGACACGTTCGGCACCGCGCACTCGTCGACCTCGATCTCCGCGGCGCTCGGCATGGCCTGCGCGGCGCGGCTCGCCGGCGAGCGGCGCCATGCGATCGCGGTCATCGGCGACGGTGCGATGTCGGCCGGCATGGCGTTCGAGGCGCTGAACAACGCCGGCGTCACCGACCTCGATCTGCTGGTGATCCTGAACGACAACGAGATGTCGATCTCGCCGCCGGTCGGGGCGCTGAACCGCTACCTCGCGCGGCTGATCTCCGGCAGCGTGTTCCAGCGCGCGCGCCGCGCGGGCGAGAAGGTGCTGAAGGCGGTGCCGCCGCTGCTCGAGTTCGCCAAGCGGGTCGAGGAGCACGCGAAGGGGCTGGTCGTGCCCTCGACGCTCTTCGAGGAGTTCGGCTTCAACTACTTCGGTCCGATCGACGGCCACGACCTGGAGTCGCTCATTCCGACGCTCGCGAACCTGAAGCAGCTCGATGGGCCCCGCTTCCTGCACGTGATCACGCGCAAGGGGCAGGGCTACAAGCTCGCCGAGGCCGACCCGGTGCTCTACCACGGCGTGTCGAAGTTCACGCCCGAATCGGGCATCGCCTCGGGCAAGGGCGGCGGCAAGCTCACCTATACGCAGGTGTTCGGCGACTGGCTGTGCGACATCGCGGCGCGCGATCCGCGCGTGGTCGGCATCACGCCCGCGATGCGCGAGGGCTCCGGGCTGGTGCGCTTCGCCGCCGAGTACCCGGACCGCTACTTCGACGTCGGCATCGCCGAGCAGCACGCGGTCTCGTTCGCCGCGGGCCTCGCGTGCGACGGCGTCAAGCCGGTGGTGGCGATCTACTCGACCTTCCTGCAGCGCGGCTACGACCAGCTGATCCACGACGTGTGCATCCAGAACCTGCCGATCCTGTTCGCGCTCGACCGCGCCGGGCTGGTCGGCGCCGACGGCGCCACGCACCACGGCGCCTTCGACCTCTCGTACCTGCGCTGCCTGCCGAACATGGTCGTGATGACGCCGTCCGACGAGGCCGAGTGCCGGCAGATGCTCTACACCGGCTACACGCTCGACGGCCCGTCCGCGGTGCGCTATCCGCGCGGCGCCGGCCCCGGCGCGGCGCCGGCGCCGGAGATGGCCGCGCTGCCGGTCGGCAAGGGCGCGGTGCGTCGCCGCGGATCCGGCGTGGCGATCCTCGCGTTCGGCACGCCGCTCAAGGCCGCGCTCGAGGCCGGCGAGGCGCTCGATGCGACGGTGGCCGACATGCGCTTCGTCAAGCCGCTCGACGCCGACCTCGCCGAGGAGCTCGCGCGCGGCCATGCGCTGGTCGTGACGGTCGAGGAGAACGCGGTCATGGGCGGCGCCGGCGGCGCGGTGGCCGAGGCGCTCGCGGCCCGCGGCGTGACCGTGCCGTTCCTGCATCTCGGCCTGCCCGACCGCTTCATCGACCACGGCGACCAGGCGCAGCAGCTCGCGCTCGCCGGGCTCGACGCCGCCGGCATCCTCGCGGCGATCCGCGCGCGCCTGCCGGGGTGATCGCCGCCGCCGGCCGGGGCGTGGCGGCGCTCTGCTACAATCGGGCGAACTTCTCCAGTGAGCGGCCGCGCGCCCGGCGCCCCGCCGTCCGAGCATGAACACCCGAATTCCCCTCACCGCCATGCCTGACGTCCAGGGCTCCGCGGACACGCGCCGGCTCGCGATCGACAAGGTCGGCATCAAGTCGATCCGCCACCCGGTGCGGGTCGCCGAGCGCGGCGGCGGCGTGCAGCACACGGTCGCCACGTTCAGCATGTACGTCGGCCTGCCGCACCACTTCAAGGGCACGCACATGTCGCGCTTCGTCGAGATCCTGAACGCGCACGAGCGCGAGATCTCGGTGGAGACCTTCAAGTCCATGCTGCACGAGATGGTGGCGCGGCTGGAGGCCGAGTCCGGCCACATCGAGATGACCTTCCCGTACTTCGTCAACAAGGCGGCGCCGGTCTCGGGCGTGCAGAGCCTGATGGACTACGACGTGACGTTCACCGGGGCGATCGAGGCCGGCCGGCCGCGCTTCGAGATGACGGTGGTGGTGCCGGTGCAGAGCCTGTGCCCGTGCTCGAAGGACATCTCGGAGCGCGGCGCGCACAACCAGCGCTCGCACGTCACGATCCGGGCGCGCACGCGCGGCTTCGTCTGGATCGAGGAGATCGTCGAGTACGCCGAGCGCAACGCCTCGTGCGAGCTGTACGGCCTGCTGAAGCGGCCCGACGAGAAGCACGTCACCGAGCGCGCCTACGACAACCCGCGGTTCGTCGAGGACATCGTGCGCGACGTCGCCGCGGACCTGAACGCGGACGACCGCATCGAGTGGTACCGGGTCGAATCGGAGAATTTCGAGTCGATCCACAACCACTCGGCCTACGCGCTGATCGAGAAGCGGCGCCCCGGATGAGCCGGCGCGTCGCGCTCGCCGCGGCGCTCGCCCTGGCCGCGACCCTCGCCCCGCCGGCGTGGGCGGCCACCACCGTGATGGTCATGTCGCTCGCGCCGGGCCGCGCCGACGTGGTCGTGAACGGCACCACGATCCGCAGCCTGCGCGAAGGGCAGCCCTCGCCCGAGGGCGTGCGCCTGCTCCGCGCGAGCGCGAGCGAGGCGCTGATCGAGGTCGACGGCCGGCAGTACGTCTTCACGCTCGGCGGCACCAACGCCCCGAGCACCGCGCTCAAGGCCGACCGCCAGGGCCATTTCTGGACCACCGCCTACGTCAACGGCGCGCCGGTGAGCGCGCTGATCGACACCGGCGCGACGCTGGTGACGCTGCCGGCCGAGGAGGCGGGCCGGCTCGGCATCGCCTACGGGCCCGGCCAGCGCATCACGCTGCGCACTGCCGGCGGCCCGCGCGAAGGCTACCGCGTGACGCTCGCGAGCGTGCGGGTCGGCGACATCACGCTGCACAACGTCGACGGCGTGGTGATGGCGGGCGGCGCGGCGGGGCTGCCGGCCGCGGTGATCGGCATGAGCTTCCTGAACGGCGTCGAGATGCGGCGGGTCGGGGACACGCTCACGCTCACGCACCGGCGCTGAAGCATGCGCGCCTTGCGGCGCGGATCGGTGGAAGCCATCTCGGAATCGCGGCCGTGCTTCTTCGTCAACCGAAGCGCGGCCGCGATTTTGAGATAGCTTCTAGTTAGAAGCGCTTTCTCAGCACCATCGTCTGCCCGACGCGCTGCATGTCCATGCGGCCGAGGAAGCTCATGCCCAGCAGCGGCACGCTGAGCCCCTTGTCCAGCACCACCGCGTCGACGTTCGCGACCGACACCCCGCCGCCGATGCTGACGGCGTCCAGCTTGACCTTGTAGGCGCGGGCCGGCCCGCCGGCGGTCGAGACGATCCCCTGCGGCGCGTTCGCGTAGATCACGCCGGCGCGCCGCGCATCGGCCGCGGGCAGCGCGACCAGGGTGGCGCCGGTGTCGACCAGGAACCGCATCGCGGCGCCGTTCACCGTGCCCTCGGCGATGAAGTGGCCGGCCGCGTCGGCGCTGAGCGTGACGCTCGCCGCGGCCGCGGGTGCCCGCGAGACGTAGGGCTGGCCGATCTTGAGCGTGCGGCGCTTGCCGTCGATCTCGAACACCGCGCCGTCGCGCTCCACCGCGAGCAGCCGCACGCCGTCGGCCAGCCGCTCGCCGGCCCGTACGGTGCGCGGCGCGCCGCCGTCGACGCTCACGACCGCCTTGCCGCCGAACAACCCCACCACCCGCACGTCGGCCGCCAGCGCGCCCGGCGCGAGAACGAAGGCGAGCAATGACATAAAATAGCCGGCGCACTTCCTGCTTGTCGCTGCCATCATCGTCGTCTTTGCCATATTTGGCGGTCCCCTTCCGGCCGAGAATGAAACCGATCGCGATCTTCCGGCACCATCCCGGCGAGGGTCCAGGCTATCTGGGCGCGTATCTCGAGGCAAGGGGCATGCCGTGGACGCTGTCCAGGACGGACGAGGGTGAAAAAGTGCCGGATGATCCGCGCGCCTTCGCCGGGCTCGTGTTCATGGGCGGCCCGATGAGCGTGAACGACGACCTGCCGTGGATCGCGCTGACGCTCGCGCTGATCCGCGCGGCGGTCGCGGCGGACGTGCCGGTGCTCGGGCACTGCCTCGGCGGGCAGCTGATCGCGAAGGCGCTCGGCGCGGAGGTGACCCGCAACCCGGTCAAGGAGATCGGCTGGGGGCCGGTCGCCGTGGTGCCGGGCGAGGTGGCCGCGCGCTGGTTCGGCGGGCTGCGCGAGTTCGAGAGCTTCCACTGGCACGGCGAGACGTTCGCGATCCCGGCGGGCGCGGCGCGCATCGCCTCGAGCGCCCACTGCGCCAACCAGGGCTTCGCGCTCGGGCCGCATCTCGCCCTCCAGTGCCACGTCGAGATGACCGCCGACCTGATCCGGGCGTGGGCGTCGAGCGGCGAGCGCGAGATCCGCGAGTCGCGCGCGAGCCCGGCGGTGCAGACCGCCGCCGAGATGACCGAGGGCCTGGACGAGCGGCTGCCCGACCTGCATGCGGTCGCCGACCGCCTGTACGACCGCTGGACCGAGGGCCTCGCGCGCTAGCCCGACGATGAGGTGGATTCGGATTCTCGCCGCGGCGCTCGCGGCGGCCGTCCTGGTCGCGCCGGCGCGGGCCGCGCCCAGCTGGCACTTCGCCGAGAGCGAGAACGGCATGCGCGCGGCCTCCATCTGGGCGCAGGGGCGGACCCCCTCGGGGCAGGTGCCGATGAAGCTCGAAGTGCGCTGCCGGCCCGGCCCCGACGGCGCGGCGACGATCGCGCTCGCGGTGCGCGGGGCGCAGGATATGCGCACCTTCAGCTTCGAGGATTTCGAGGGGGCGGACGCGCCGGCGGCCAGGCGCAAGCTCGCCACGATCCGCGTGGTGGCGCTGCGCCGCGACGTGTCGGTCACCACGTCCTTCGCCGGCGGCTACCAGGAAGACGGCTTCTTCGCCTTCACCCTGAGCGCGCCGCTCGTCGGACGCAACGAGGTGAAGTGGATTACCGACGCGATCATCCTCGGCGCGGTGCTGGTGGTGGTCACGGTGCAGGACCCGCGCGACTCCCGCCGCCGCATCCACGCGCAGTTCCAGACGCGCGGCGCGACCGCTGCGGTGACGAACACCATGGACGGGTGCCTCGCCGCGGCCGTGGCGAACGGCGCAGAGCGGCCGCAAACGCGCTGACCGCGCGCTGCCGCGCGGCGTGCCTTCGATAACTGGATTCCCTGCTCTCTGAGGAGAGGTAGCCGCGAAGCGGACGGGGTGGTGCCGGCGCAAGAGCGATTGCAGCGGTCGCAACCACCCCGCCGCGCGTTCGCGCGGCACCCCGCCTTGAAAAGGCGGGGACATCTTCTCCCCTCCTCGCCGAGGAGGGGTGGCCGCAAAGCGGCCGGGGTGGTGCGCCGAGGAGGAGCGGCCGCGACGCCGCCGCATCAATCCCGGAAGTTGCCGAACTGCAGCGGGATGTCGGCGACCGCGCCCTTCACCAGCGCGATGACCGCCTGCAGCTCGTCCTTCTTCGCGCCCGACACCCGCACCGCGGCGCCCTGGATCGACGCCTGCGCCTTCAGCTTCGAGTCCTTCACGAGCTTCACGATCCGCTTCGCGGCGTCCTGCTCGATGCCGTTCCTGACCTCGATCGCCTGCCTCACCTTGCCGCCGGCGGCCTGCTCGACCGCCTTCGGCACGAGCGCCCGGACGTCGACGCCGCGCTTGGCGCATCTCGCGGTGAGGAGGTCGCGCACCTGGCCGAGCTTGAACTCGTCGTCCGCGTGGAGCGTCAGCGCGAGCTCGGCGAGCTCGATGCGCGCGTCGGAGCCCTTGAAGTCGAAGCGGTTCGCGATCTCCTTGTTGGCCTGGTCGACCGCGTTCTTGAGCTCCATCTTGTTGACTTCGGAAGTGATGTCGAACGAAGGCATCGGCGACCTCGGGTGGGGGTACGGAAGCGCAAACGCAGGCGGGGGGTGGAAAGACGCGGCAGCGAAACCCCGATGTTAACGCGCGCGCTCGCCGGCGGCCGGGCGCCGCAGCAGCACCGCCGCACCGGCCGCGGCCCACAGCGCGATGAACGCGTACGCGAGCCCGTAGCCCGCCGCCTCGGCGACCGCGCCGAACGCGAGCGGGCCGACGATCAGGCCGGCGTAGGCGGTGAGCAGCATGCCGCCGGTGACGAGCCCGACGTCCTCCACCGGCGCCTCGCGGACGATCTCGGCGAAGAAGACGCCGTTCCAGCCGCTGGCGGTGAGGCCGAAGAGGAGGCACGCGAACGCGAGCATTCCGAACGGCATCGCCGGCGCCGCGAGGCCGACCACCGCGGCGGCGGCCGCCATGGCGAAGCCCATCGCCGCCAGCACCGCGCGCGCCGCCAGCCGGTGCCCGGTCACGACGCCGGAGGCGAGCCGGCCGGCGAAACCGCCGAACTGCGCGATCGCGAGCAGCACGCCGGCCGCGGCGAGCGGCAGCCCCGCCGCGGTGACGAGAAAGCTCACCAGGAACCCGTTCAGGCAGATCTGCATCGCGTGGAACGCGAACGAGGCGATGGCGAGCTGGCGCAGGCGCGGCGTGCCGAACACGCGCCGCAGGAGCGCGGCGAGGCCGCCGAGGCGATGCGCGCCGCGCGGGGCGTTCGCCTCGTGCCGGCGCCGCACCGGCTCGATCGCGAGCGCGTAGGCGAGGGCGAGCGCCGCGCCGAGCGCGAGCGCGCCGCGCCATCCGGTCCACGGCACGAGCGCCGGCATGACGAGCCCGGTCAACATGCCCCCGAGCTGCACGCCGGTCTGCTTGAGCGAGAAGATGAACGGGCGCTCCTCCGGCCGCGTCACGCGCGCGAGGAGCTGCGAGGCGGCCGGCGTCTCCACGCCGCAGCCGAAACCGACGAGCGCCGGCAGCACCGCGAGCGCGGCGAGCGAGCCGTGCGCGCCGGCGGCGAGGCCGAGCGCGCAGAGCACGAGGCTCGCTTGCGCCGTGCGCAGCGGGCCGAGCCGCGCGATGATCGCGCCGGCGAGAAGCGAAGTGACCAGGCCGCCGCTCCACAGGATCGCCGAGTAGGCGCCGAGCAGCGTGGTCGACACGCCGAGGTCCGCCGCGATCGCCGGCGCGAGCACCGGCACGGTCAGCATGCTCACCGCGGTGAACACCTGGACGACGTTGAGCAGCAGCGCCGCGCGCAGCGCGAGACGCATGCTCAGCGCGCCGGCCGTCGGCCCGGCTGGTTTCCCGGCAAGGCGTTGCGGGACCGCGCCACCGCGATCAGGCGCCGCCGCGGAAGCAGGAGAAGCCCCACGGCGTCACCTTCATCGGCAGGTGGTAATGCTGCTCGGGGTCGGCGATGCCGAACCGGTAGGTCACCACGTCCAGGAACGGCACCGGCGGCAGCGTGACGCCGACCGCCCGGTAGTACGCGCCGACGTGGAAGTCCGCCTCGTAGCGACCCGCCGCGAAGCGCTTCGCGAGCGCGGGCTCCTCGACCAGGCCCTTCGCGCTGACGATGCCGCCGGCGAGGAGCTTGCGGTCGGGGTCGAGGCGGTACACCTCGACCCGCATCCACGCGGCGACCACGCCCCGCGAGACGTCGACGACATGGATGGAGATTCCGCCCGACATGCCATCCTCCGCGCGCGCTACGCGCCGGCGAGCTCCGGCCCCTCGAACGCCTCCGGCATCCGGATCGCTCCCGCCGCGATCCGCTCCCGGTACTCCTCGACGCCCGCGCGCACCCGCGGCGCGACGTCCGCGGCGAGCGCGAGACGCACCGCCTCCGGGTGGCGCACGCCGTAGCGCTTGACGAGGTCGCCCTTGAGCAGGTTGTCGCGCAGGTCCCGCGCCGCCATGAACAGAGCATAGCCCGAGTCGGCGACCGCCGACGCGACGTACGCCTCGGGCGCCGCGGCGACCCAGTCGCGCACCGCCCCGATCTGGCGCACGCCGCGGGCGCGGCAGGCCTCCGTCGCACCCGCGCGCCCCCCGGCGTCGAGCATGGTGAACACGACGTCGGCGCCGGCCTCGATCGCGGCGAGCGCATGCGTGCGCGCGAGCGCCGCGTCGTCGTCCACGCCGGCGAACCGCGTCAGCAGCCGCGCACGCGGATTCGCCGCGCGCAGGCCGCCGGCGAACGCCGCGCGCGCGGCGAGCGCGGCGTCGCTGCGCGCGCCGCCCAGATGGCCGACGGCGTTCGCGCGCGTCAGCAGACCGGCGGCCGCGCCCGCGAGCCACGCCGACTCCGCCTGGCGCACGCCGTAGACCGCCAGGTTCGGCCGCGTCAGGCGCCCCTCGATCGCGACGAAGCGCTGCGCCGGGAACTCCCACGCGACGCGCTGGACGGCTTCGCTCGTCACCGCGCCGTAGGCGACCACGAGCGTGGCCTCCGAGGCGGCGAGCTCGCGCAGCGCCGCGAGCATGGGCTCGCGCTCCGGCGCCACGCCGTCCAGGTGCCGCACCGGGATGCCGAGCTCGGCGCGCACGCGCTGCAGGCCGCGATGGCCGAGCTCGAAGAATCCGCCGTCGTCGACGCGGCCCGGAAACATCGCGGCGACGGGGCCCGCCTCGGGCGGCCGGTGCTTCCTGCCCGCGCAGCCGGCGAGCGCGGCCGCGCCGGCGGCGGCGAGCAGGCGCCGCCGGCGACGGTCCGGGCGATCGGGCGGGCGGGCGGCCTCCATCTGCGCGCGAGCGTAGCTCAGCGCAGCTGCTTTGTCAGCCCGGCGAAGCGCTCGGCGAGGATCATCAGGACCAGCGTCGCGACGACGATGACGCCGGACGCGGCGGCGGTGCGCACGTCGAGATTGGTCTCGATGATCTCCCACAGGTAGATCGGCAGCATCTGCGTGCGCGCGTCGGCGACGAACAGCGACACCGGGATGTTGTCGAACGACGACAT
Source organism: Burkholderiales bacterium (assembly GCA_023383795.1). GTDB lineage: Bacteria > Pseudomonadota > Gammaproteobacteria > Burkholderiales > SG8-39 > JAABRB01. The sequence goes on from JAHDYJ010000018.1 coordinate 49,217, forward strand.
GAAGGCGATGAACGCGCCGGCGCCGACGCCCGGCGCGATCAGCGGCAGCGTGACGCGGCGGAACGTGTAGAAGCGGCTCGCGCCGAGGCTTTCCGAGGCCTCGAGCATCGCCGGATCGAGCTGCGACAGGGCGGCGATGCTGTTGCGCAGGACGAACGGCACGCACACGACGACGTGGCCGAGCGTCAGTCCGGCGATCGACTGGACCAGGCCGATCATGTTGAAGAAGATCAGCGCGCCGAAGCCGAACGCGAGCGCCGGCAGCAGGAGCGGCGACATGAACAGCGCATCGGCGGCCTTGGCCCACGGGCTGCGGCTGCGGCCGATGCCGAGCGCCGCAGTCACGCCGAGCACGACCGAGGCGACGGTGGTCCAGCAGGCGACCACCAGGCTGTTCCACGCCGTGGCGAGCAGCTGGTCGGCCTCCAGCAGCGCGGCGTACCAGCGGAACGAGTACCCGCTCGGCGGAAACTTCAGCGACTCCGAGTCGGTGAACGAGGTGAGGAGCAGGATCAGCGTCGGGGCGATCAGGAACGCGATCGCGACCGCCGACAGGACGCCGATCGCGACGCCGAACGAGAGCGCCTCGTAGTCGCGCCGTCTACGCATACGCGCCGCGCGCCGCGCGGCCGACCAGGTTGAGCAGGTACACGACCGCCAGCACCGCGATCATGAAGACCACCGACATCGCCGCGGCGAACGGCCAGTTGTTGGCGCCGGTCGCCTGCTGGTAGATGTAGAGCGGCATGTAGATCAGCCGCGCGCCGCCGATCAGCGTCTGGGTCACGAACGCGGTCACGCAGGCGGCGTAGACCAGGATGCAGCCGGCGACCACGCCGGGAAGCGAGAGCGGCACCGTGACCTTCCAGAAGGTGCGCCAGGCGCCGGCGCCGAGCGAGGACGAGGCGTCGGACAGATTCGGGTCGACCCGTGCCAGCGTCGCCATGATCGGCAGGACCATCAGCGGCATCTGCACCTGGGCGAGCACCATGACGACGCCCACCTCGGTGTAGAGCAGCCTGAGCGGCCGGTCGACCAGGCCGATCGCCGCGAGCGCCTGGTTGATGACGCCCTGCGAGCCGAGCATCACGATCCAGGCGAACGTGCGCACCACGACGCTGGTCAGGATCGGCAGGATCACCAGGAACACGAGCGCCGCCTGCCAGCGCGGCGGCAGCCGCAGCGCGAGCCAGGCGAGCGGGTAGCCGAACACGAGGCACACCAGCGTCGCCTTCGCCCCGAGCGTCAGCGTGTCCCACAGGATGCCCAGCGTGAAGCGGTCGCCGAGGAAGCGCGCGTACTGGGCGAGCGTCAGCGCGCGCAGCTCGGCGGAATCGTAGAAGCTCCACGCCACGAGCACGCCGAGCGGCGCGACGAAGAACGCCAGGAAGAAGGCGGCGAGCGGCAGCGCGAGCCGCCACTCGCGGCCCCCGGCCGCCGCGCGCGCCGCCATCTCAGCCGCGCGGGCGGCGGCCGCCGACGCCGCCGCCGTGCATCACACCCGGATCTCGCGGTTGAACCGCTCGATCAGCGCCGAGCGCTGGGGATTGAGCTTCTCCCAGTCGATCGTGCGGATCTTCGCGAGCTCCGCGTGGGTCCTGCCGAGCGACCGCGTGATCTCGCCGGTGAGCGCGACCTTGCCGTTGGTCGGGATCACGTTGTAGGGCGCCTGCTGCATCTGCGCCTGCACCTCGGCGACCAGGTGCGAGTCGATGTACTGCACGGCGAGGTCCGGCGCGACCGCATCCTTCACCAGGTGCAGGCTGGTCCTCCAGCCGACCGCGCCGGTGTCCGGGATCGCGAGCTCGACCGGCACGCCGCGCCCCTTCAGGGTCTGGACGAAGTTGAAGTTGTAGGGCGCGATGTCGATCTGCTCCTGCTGCCACAGCGTGGCGTACGCGCCGAGGTTGGCGCCGATCGCGCCGACGTTCGGCAGCACCGCGCGCAGCGCCTTGAACGCGGGCTCGAAGTCGGCCAGCGAGCCGCCCTTGATCCGGTTCAGCTCGGCGAGGAAGGCGATGCCGAGCTGGCTGTTGAGCGCGGTGAGCCCGACGCGCCCCTTGTACTTCGGGTCGAACAGCGCGTCCCACGACGTGGGCGGGTTCTTCACCCGCTTCGGGTTGTAGCCGATGCCGATCACCTGCATCGAGATCTTCGGCCCCCACCTGTCCTGGTACTCGGGCAGGAGCTCCTTGAAGCTCGGCGACTTCGCGGTGGGGTACTCGACGATCAGGCCCTGCTTGATCGCGTCCAGCACCTGCGGATCGTCGAGGATCGCGACGTCGAACGGCGGCTTGCCGCCGGCCGCGGCGAGCTTCGCGATCTGGTCGTGCGCGAGCTGGATCGTCTGCGTGACCGAGGCGCCCGTGCGCTTGCGGAAGTAGGGCGCGAGGATCTTCGAGTGCGCCTCGTTCCAGGTGCCCGGAAAGGTCGCCACGACGAGGCTGTCGGCCGCGAGCGCGCGGCGCGGCAGCGCGAGCGACGCGCCGAGTCCGAGTCCGGCGGCGAGGAAGCTCCTGCGGTCGAGGGTGGTGGTCATGTCGCGTGTCCTCCTGTGGTCTGGTTGCGGGTGCGGCTCAGGATGCCGCGCGGGTCCCGGAGGACCCCGCGCGCGAAGCTGCGGGCCGGAACAGCCGGGCCGCGTCGGGTGCGGCGGGCGCGACGTACACGCGCGCGCCGGGCTCCAGCAGCCGCGCGCCGCCTTCGCGCGGCGCGCTGATCTTCATCGGCTGTCCGGCCTGCGTCTCGGCCTCGTAGACGACCACCGGACCGAGCGGCAGCACCACCTTCACGGTCGCCGGGATCGCGCCGTCGCCGGGCGCGCCGCGCAGCGCGAGGCGCTCGGGGCGCACCGAGACGAGCACGTCCTCGCCGACCGCCGCGCGCACCGTCGCCTCGCACGCGATCCGCGTGCCGTCGGCGAGGGTCACGTCGGCGCGCGCGCCGTCGCACGTCGCGACCCTGCCGGGCAGCACGTTCGTGGTGCCGACGAACTGGCTGACGAAGAGCGAGGAGGGCCGGTCGTAGACCTCGGTCGGCGGCGACACCTGCTCGATCACGCCGTGGTTCATGACCGCGATGCGGTCGGCCATCGAGAGCGCCTCCTCCTGGTCGTGCGTCACCATGATGGCGGTGACGCCGCTCGCGCGCTGCAGCCGCTTGACCTCGATCTGCATGTCGAGCCGCAGGTTCTTGTCGAGCGCTCCGAACGGCTCGTCGAGCAGCAGGATCTTCGGCTGCACGGCGAGGCAGCGGGCGAGTGCGATCCGCTGCTGCTGGCCGCCGGAGAGCTGCCGCGGGAGCCGGTCCGCGAGCGCGCTCATGTGCACGAGCTCCAGCATTTCGTCCACCCGCGCGCGCACCGCCTGTCGCGGCGTACCGCGGGCGTGCAGGCCGTAGGCGACGTTCTCGGCGACCGTCATGTGCGGGAACAGCGCGTAGTTCTGGAACACGATGCCCACGCCGCGGCGGTTGGGCGGCAGGTGGTCGACCGGCTCGCCGTCGAACAGCACGCGGCCGGCGCTCTGCGCCAGGAAGCCGGAGACGATCCTGAGCAGCGTCGACTTGCCGCAGCCGCTCGGACCGAGCAGCGCCACCAACTCGCCCGCGGCGATGTCGAGGTCGATGTCGCGCACCGCGACGAACTCGCCGAAGCGGTGCGTGATCGCCTCGAGCTTCAGGCTGTGGCCCATCGCGGCGGGCGCGCCCGGCGGCATCGTCCTCAGCTTCCGCGGTAGGTGCTGTAGCTCCACGGCGTGCAGAGCAGCGGCACGTGGTAATGGGCCGCGGCGTCGGCGATGCCGAAGCGCAGCGGCACGCGGTCGAGGAACGGGGGCTGCGGCAGCTCCACGCCCTGGCCGCGGAAATACTCGGCGACGTGGAAGACGAGCTTGAACTCGCCGGTGCGCATCGCGTCCCCGGCCATCAGCGGCTCGTCGGTGCGGCCGTCGGCGTTGGTCTGCACGCTCTTCAGCTTGCGCCAGGCGCCGCTCTCGAGCATCGCGAAATCGATGCGCATCCCGGCCGCCGGCCGGCCGGCGCGCGTGTCGAGCACGTGGGTGCTGAGCCTGCCCATCTCCCCCTCCGTCGGTTGCGGCGCCCGCCCGCGGCGCGCCGGCCGCTCAGTCCGCGATCACGCCCCCGAGGCGCAGCCGGGCGATCTCGAACACCTGCTCGAGGCACTCGGCGAGCTCGGCCGCGGCGTCGTTCGCCACGCGCCGCTCGAGCTCGGCGAAGATCTCGCGCCGCGTGTAGTTGCGCACGGCGATGATGAACGGAAACCCGAACCGCGCGCGGTACTCGGCGTTCAGCCGCGCGATGTGCCGCTTCTCCTCCGGGCTCAGGTCGACGAGCCCGGCGCCCTTCTGCTCCGCGCTCGAGTGCGTCGTCAGCGTGCCGGCCTGCGCCTCCCTGCCGGCGAGCTCCGGGTGCGCGCGCAGCAGCGCGAGCTGCTCGGCGCGGCTCGCCGCGCGCACCGTCTCGACCATCGCCCGGTGCAGCGCGCCGGCGTCGGCGAACGGCCGGCGCGCGCTCGCGCGCTCGGCGATCCAGGGCGAGTGCTCGAACACCCCGCCGAGCGCCGCGGCGAACTCGGCCTCGCTCATGGCGTTCAGGTCGGCGAGGCGCAGCGCGGCAGCGCACATGGCGGCAGGAAGCCCGACGATCGTATACAAGACGGACGCGCCCAGTGTACGGCGCCGCTGCCGCCGTGTAAACCCTGCGCGCGCCGCACTGCGACGGTGCGCTGCACGACGGCAGTGCACGCTCGCGAGGCCGCGCGCCGCGTCGCGCGGCGCTGTATATAATCGCCGGGAATACGATCTGTATACACTTGTGAGCCTCCCGATCCGGCCCATGCGAGCTGCAGCGTCCAACCCGCGGCGCGGACGCACCATGATGCGCACCGGTGCACCGCGGCGGCGCCTGACCGACGACGCGATCATCGACCGGATCATGGCGGCGATCGTCGAGCATCGCCTGCCGCCGGGCACCAAGCTCGGCGAGGACCGGCTCGGCGAGGTGTTCGGCGTCAGCCGCACCCGGATCCGGCAGGTGCTGCTGCGCCTGGCCGCGGAGAAGGTCGTGACGCAGATCGCCAACCGCGGGGCGTTCGTCGCGCAGCCCACCGTGCAGGAGGCGCGCGAGGTCTTCGACGCCCGGCGCGCGGTCGAGGCGGAGCTGGTGGCGCGGGTCGCGGCGCAGGCGACCGATGCGCAGGTGCGCCGGCTGCGCGAGCACCTCGCGCGCGAGCGCGCGGTCGAGGAGGC
>JAHDYJ010000185.1 GCA_023383795.1 Burkholderiales bacterium
AAGGGGCACCGAGGGGGAAGGGAAGGGGCCCCCTCATGCCTTCCCGCCCCTTGTACATCCCCGAACGAACAAGGGGCCCGAGGGAAGGGTTGGGACCCTTCCCTTCGCAACCGTCCCTTGTAGATCCCCTCTTTCGCGACCGCATTCGCATTCTGGGACAGGTTCTAGGAGAGCCACCGCTTGCGCCGCTTGTAGTGCTTCACGTCGCGGAAGCTCGCCACCTCCGCCGCGCGCTCGGCGTAGCCGAGATAGAAGCGCTGGACGTCCGGGTCGTGCATCAGCCGCTCGACCGGGCCGTCGATCACGATGCGGCCGCTCTCCATGATGTAGCCGTAGGCCGCGATCGCGAACGCGGCCGCGGCGTTCTGCTCCACGAGCAGCATCGCGACGCCCTGCTCGCGGTTGATCCGGGCGATGATGTCGAAGATCTCGTCGACGATCATCGGCGCGAGCCCGAGCGAGGGCTCGTCGAGCAGCATCAGTTGCGGCTTCGCGACCAGCGCCCGCGCGATCGCGAGCATCTGCTGCTCGCCGCCGGAGAGATATCCCGCGGTCTGCGCGCGCCGCTCCCTCAGGCGCGGGAAGTAGCCGTAGGCGAGCTCGAAGTCGGGCCGCGGCGTCTCGCGCCCCACCAGCGCGAACGCCGCCGCGACCAGGTTCTCCTCAACCGTGAGGTCCTCGAACACGTGCCGGCCCTCGCGCACATGCACGAGGCCGCGGCGCGCGAGCAGGTGCGGCGGCGTCGTCTCGATCGGCTCGCCGCGATAGCGGAGCCGCCCGGCGACGAGCGCGCCGTCCTCGAGCGGCAGCAGGCCCGACACGGTCTTCAGCACCGTGGTCTTGCCGGCACCGTTCGCGCCGAGCAGCGCGACGATGCCGCCCTCGGGCACCGACACCGACATTCCGCGCAGCACCTGCACGGTGTGGTGGTACACGACCTCGATGTTCTCGACGGCGAGGGCGGGGGTCATGAGGGTGAACAGTGAACGGTGAACAGTGAACGGTGAGGGGCGGCTACGATGCGCCAGGGGAACAGGTTCGGCAAACCCGGAGCCTGGTTTTCACCGCTTGCCGTTCACCGTTCACCGTTCACCCGCCTCATCCGATCGTGATCCAGTCGGAGGCCGGCTCGATGGTCCCCTTCGACGGCGTCGCGCGGTACACGCGGCCGACCGGGATCGAGTGGCTCTTCAGCGAGACCGGCACGCCGAAGATCCCGCCGGTGTCCCACTTGTCGATCGACTCGAGCGCCGCCTTCAGGTTCGGGCCGTTCAGCTCCTTGTAGCCGCCGAGCGTGCGGCTGATGACCTCGGCGAAGATCGAGCCGACCAGCCACGCGTGAGTGTAGAAGAGCGTCTGCCACGCGGTGCCGCCCTTCTTCGAGCCGACCTCGCGGATCAGCTCCATGGCCGGGGTCTTCTGCGAGTCGAATACGTAGCGGTAGGGCATGACGCCGACGAAGCCGTCGCCGACCGCGCCCATCTTGTCGATGGTGCTCTTGTCCATGCTCCAGATCGTGCCCATGCCGACGGTCTTCATGCCGGCCTCGCGCATCTGCTTGAGGAACTCCGGGATCGGCGCGAGGACGTAGCCGTGGAAGATCACGTAGTCAGGCTTCGCGCGGCGCAGCTTGATCACCTCGGCCGAAACGTCGACGCCGCCGGGCTTCGTGACGACCTCGAGCGCCACCGGGATGCCGAGCTTCGCCGCGGTCGACTTCGCCGCTGCGATCGGGTCGCGGCCGAACTCGGTGTCGCTGTAGACGAGCGCCACCGAGGGCTTGGCGGCGCCCTTCGCCTCGCGGCGCACGTACTCGAGCAGGATCTCGATCATCCCAGAGTAGGTCGGACCGGCCATGAAGTAGTACGGGACCTTCTGCGGATCGGCGAGGTCGGAGGAGAACGACGGCCCCGAGGTCAGCACCGAGCCGAGCTGGGTCACCTCGGCCGCGATCGCCTTCGCCCAGCCGGTCGAGTCGCCGTAGAAGACCGGCGGCTTCTCGTTCGCCATGATCTTCTTGAAGATCGCCACCGCCTGGTCGGTCTTGTAGCCGGAGTCCTCGGCGACGTAGCGGATCTTGCGGCCGGCGATGCCGCCCTGCGCGTTCTTCCACTCGGTCCAGTCGAGGAACGCGCTCTGGAACGCCGCGCCGGCGAAGGCGAACACACCCGTGATCGGCGGCGCGGCGCCGATGACGATCTCGCCGGACTGCGCGAGCGCGGTGCGCAGCGGCAGGCCGAGCGCCGACGCTCCGGCCGCGGCGAGGCTACCCTGCACGATTCGACGACGGGTTGAATCGACCATGACGTCCTCCTCTTTTCAGGTCTTGAAAGGCCACAGATGGAAGAAGCGCCGCACGCGCCGCCACATCTCGGCGAGCCCGTGCGGCTCGAACACCAGGAACCCGACGATCAGCGCGCCGAACACGATCTCCCGCATCGGCGAGAGCAGCACCGTCGCCGGCGGGTACCACGGCGCGATCCACGCCACGATCGCCCGCAGCGCCTCCGGCACCATGGTCATGAACGCGGCGCCCAGTATGCCACCGAGGATCGAGCCCAGCCCGCCGACGATGATCGCGGCGAGGTAGAAGACCGACAGGCCGAGCGAGAACGCCTCCGGCGTGGCGGCGCGGAAGAAGTAGCCCCACAGGCCGCCCGCCACGCCGGCGTAGAACGAGCCGATCGCGAAGGCGGTGAGCTTGTAGCGCAGCAGGCTGATGCCCAGCACCTCGGCCGAGATGTCGCGGTCGCGGATCGCGATGAACGCGCGGCCGACGCGGGTGCGGAAGAGATTGCGCGCCGCGACGAGCATCGCCACGGCCGCCGGCACGACGATGTAGTACACGGCGCGGTCGCCCTCGATCGCCAGCCCGAAGAGCGAGGGCGCCGGCAGGTTCACGCCGCGCACGCCGCCGGTGACCGGCTCCCATTCGCGGAACACGAATCCGAGCACGAACTGCGCGGCGAGCGTCGCGATCGCGAAGTAGAGGCCCTTGATGCGCAGGCTCGGGATGCCGACGACGAGCCCGATCGCGGCGGAGGCCAGGCCTCCGAGCGGCAGCGCAATCCAGAACGGGACGCCGGCGTTCGCGGCGTAGGCGACGGCGTAGCACCCGACGCCCATGAACGCGGCGTGGCCGAGCGAGATCAGCCCGGTGTACCCGGTCATGATGTTGAGCCCGGTGGCGCTGATCACGTGGATGCCGAGCAGGACCGCAATGTAGGTCAGGTAGCTCCCCGCGGCCCACGGGAAGGCCGCCAGCCCGACGATGAGCGCGAGGAGCCACGCGCGCTGCACGGGCGTGACGAAGAGCGCCTCGTCCTGGGCGTAGCTTGCGCGGTAGTCGCCGGTGCGCATCGCTACGCCCCGCTGCGCTTCGCGACGCGAGTTCGCAGTCGGCAGTCGGCAGTCGGCAGCAAGCCGTCCCCGGAGAACGGCCGTGCCCGCTCGCCGGCCTGTTGCAGACTGCCGGCTGACGGCTGCCGACTGTTCATAGTCTTTCTATCTCCCGCGTCCCGAACAGCCCGTAGGGCCGCACCATCAGGATGACCAGCACCACGACGTAGGGGACGAGGTCGCGCGCCTTGCCGCCGATGAAGCCGACGGTGACCGCCTCGAGCCAGCCGATCGCGAGGCCGGCGACGATCGCGCCGAGCACCGAGTCGAGGCCGCCGAGGATGATCACCGCGAGCACGCCGAGCGCCACGTTGCCGAGCGCGGGCGAGAGGCTCGTCATCGACGCGACGATGATCCCGGCGACCGCCCCGGTGAGGCCGGCGAAGATCCACGTCAGCCGCGAGGTGCGGCGGACGTCGATGCCCATCGCGTACGCGGTCACCGGGTCGCTCGCGGCCGCGCGCATCGCGACGCCGGTGCGCGAGAAGCGGAAGTACGCGAGGAATGCGCCGATCAGCGCGCACGCCGCCGCGAAGCTCCACAGCACCTGGCCCGGGATCAGGATCTCGCCGACGAAGACGGGCTTGCGCGGCAGCAGCTCCGGCAGCGCGAGGTTGTCGCCGCCCCAGATCGCGTCGGCCGCCCCGTGCAGGATCGTGCCGAGGCCGATCGTCGCCATCACGATCGAGATCACCGGCTGCCCGGAGAGCGGGCGCAGGATCGTGCGCTCGACGAGCGCGCCGAGCGCGGCGATGCCGGCGAGCGTGAGCGCGAGCGCGGGCGCCCAGTGCAGCTTCCAGGCGACGTGGGTGGTGTAGAAGAGATAGGCGCCCATCATCATGAACTCGCCCATCGCGAAGTTGACGACCCGGGTGCCCTTGTAGATCAGCACGAAGCCGAGCGCGATCAGCGCGAGCAGGCCGCCGCCCGCGAGGCCGACCACGCTGAACTCGAGAAACGTCAGGAAGTCCATTCAGGAAACAGTGGACAGTGGACAGTGGACAGCGGGCAGCGGGTGCGGGGTCAGGCGCCGCCGCGCATCGGAGTCTCACGCCTCATGTCTTGCCTTGCGCGCGGCCTTGGCGCCGAGGTACGCCTCGATCACCTGCGGGCTCGCGCGCACCTCGGCCGGCGTCCCGGAGGCGATCACGCGCCCGAAGTTGAGGACCACCACGTGGTTGGAGATGTCCATCACCAGGCCCATGTCGTGCTCGACGAGCATCACGGTGATCCCGCGCTCCTCCTGGATGTCGAGGATGAAGCGCGCCATGTCCTCGGTCTCCTCGCGGTTCATCCCGGCGACCGGCTCGTCGAGCAGCAGGACCTTCGGACGCATCGCGAGCGCGCGGGCGAGCTCGACGCGCTTCTGCAGGCCGTAGGCGAGCGCGCCGATCGAGAGCCCGCGGATGTGGTCGATCTCGAGGAAGTCGATGACTTCGCGCTCGATCTCGGCGCGCAGGCGCATCTCCTCCTCGCGCGCGCGGCCGAGGTACCACATCGCCGAGAGCGCGCCGGCGCGCAGGCCGCTGTGCCCGCCGAGCTTGATGTTGTCGAGCACCGTCATGCCGCGGAAGAGCGACACGTTCTGGAACGTGCGCGCGAGCCCGAGCCCGGCGCGCCGGCTCGCGGGAACCCGGCCGATGTCGCGGCCCTCGAACCGGATCGCGCCGCGCTCCGGCCGGTAGAAGCCCGAGATCGCGTTGAAGAGGCTCGTCTTGCCCGCGCCGTTCGGTCCGATCACCGCGGTGATCGCGCCCTGCGGCGCGACGAGCGAGACGTCGTCGAGCGCGCGGATGCCGCCGAAGCTGAGCGAGAGACGCTCGACCTCCAGGATGTTCAAGGATCCTCCGGGTGGATCGCGCTGGCGGTCTGCCGTCGCCTCGGCGCGTCTTGCGTGCCGGCAATATTACACGCGAGTCAGGCGCCGCGCGGCGGCGGGGCGGCGGCGTCGGCGCCGAGCTCGGCGAGCGTCTCGCGGTCGGGCGACTTGCCCCGCTCGCGCAGCCGCGCGGCGGCCGGCCGCAGCACCGCCAGCCCGACGTGGTGGCCGAGCTTGCGATAGCTCTCGAACTGCGGCTCGTCGAAGAACTGGTCCGCGGTGCTCTGGTGCGGGAA
>JAHDYJ010000186.1:0-1349 GCA_023383795.1 Burkholderiales bacterium
CGCGCCGGTCGGGCAGAGATCGAGGCAGCGGCGGCAGCCGACGATGCGTGAGCGCGACTGGGCGCAGAGCTCGGCCGTGAAGTCGATGTAGCGCGGCTTGTCGAAGGTGCCGGTGAGGTCGGCGGCCTTCATGACGGCGCGCAGCACCGCGGCCGGGTCGCCGGGGTCGGCGCGCAGGTAGCCGTCGCGCAGGTCGGCGGCCGGGAACAGCGGCGCGCCGCCCGAGAGGTCGAGCACGATGTCGCAGCGCGAGGTCGCGCCGTTGCGCGCCGCGCCGAAGGCGAGCGCGCCGCGCGAGGACGGGACCGGCTGCGCGAAATCGTCGACGGTGAGCTCGAAGGCGCCGAGCCGGCCCTTGGCGGCGCGGATGGTTCCCTTGACGATGGGGAAGTCGGTGACGCGCGGCGGCGCGAGGTCGCGCGGCCTGGAGACGAGCACCGTCACGTCGAGCTTATCGGCGAGCAGGCGCGCCGCCTCGACCGCGGCCTCGTCGCGGCCGTAGACCAGGGCCACGCCCTCGCTCTCGAAGGAGACCAGCGGCAGCGGCGGAACCTGCTCGGCCGCGGCGGCGATCAGCGCCGCCATCTTGGGTCCCGCGGCGGCGCCCTCGCGCGACCAGCCGGCATTCTCGCGCACATTGGCGAAGGTCACGGCGGCGCCGCTCTGCTCTGCGATCTCGGCGAACAGCGGCGCTTCCTGGGTGCAGGCGACCGTCAGGGCGGCACCCGCGGTCGCGGCCGCGCGGAACTTCTCGACCTCGGCGCGGCAGAGCGCGTGCGCGGTGTCGAGCCGCGCGCCCCGGCAGCCATGCGCGACCGTGGCGGCATCGAGCCGCATGGTGTCCTCGCAGGAGCACAGGAACACTCTTGCCTTGCTCATTCGTTCTCCTCGGCTCGCCATGGGCGAGGAACCGGCAAGGCCGCGCGAAACCCTTCGGCGGACCGGTGCCTAGCCACCGATAGCGCCACGTTATAATTGTAACAATACCAATTCGGCAGGCGCGTCGATCGGCGCAGGAGAAACGTGAATGCCCCCGACACCCCGCATGCGCATGCCGTTCGCGCCGCAGCTCGATCTTCCGCCCGTCTACAGCGCGGTGGCGCTGCGCGAGGTGGGCGACGCCTTCGCACATGCGAAGGAGATCGCGGCCGAGGCGGGGGCCGGAACCCTGGTCTATGTGGGGCGCTTCGATCTCGCCGAGTTCGCCGTGGTGCTGGAGCCGGACGAGCCGCTCAGGACCGCGCGCCGCGCCTTCTATGCCGGCATGGTGGCGCTGGCGGACGCACTGTTGTTCCACGCGCCGCCCGAGCGCATGATCACGATCGACTGGCCCGACACCATCCGCATCG
>JAHDYJ010000186.1:1449-5507 GCA_023383795.1 Burkholderiales bacterium
CACGCGCCGCCCGAGCGCATGATCACGATCGACTGGCCCGACACCATCCGCATCGCGGGCGGGCTGGTCGGCGGCGGCCAGTTCGCCTGGCCCGCGCGGGCGCGCGAGGACGAGCCGCCGGCCTGGCTGGTGTTCGGCGCCATGATCCGCATGGTCTCGCTCGCCGAAGGCGAACCGGGCCTGCGGCCGCTGACGACGGCGCTGGAGGACGAGGGCTTCGACGACACCGCGGCGACGCGCCTGGTCGAGAGCTTCGCGCGCCATCTCATGGTGGCGACCGACGCCTGGCAGGAGCAGGGCTTCAAGGCCGTCGAGCGGGAATACCTGCAGCGCCTCGCGCCGGAAAAGGGCCTGCGCCGCGAGATCGACGAGACCGGCGACCTGATCGCGCGGCGTGTTGGCAAGGCGGAGGTCGAGAAGCGCAAGCTCGTGCCGGCATTGAAGGCGCCGGCCTGGCTCGATCCCGAGACGCGAGGGCCGCGCCTGTGAAGCTCCTGCGTACCATCCGGCTCGATCCCTCGGACACGTTCATCTTCGCGCGCGCGGCCGAGCCCGGCGAATGGGCGGTGCCGGGCGGCTTCATGTTCATGGAGCTCGATCCCGCGGCCCTGGAAGGCAAGGAGCGCGTGGCGTTCCGCTCCGGCTTCCTCGGCCTCGCCTCGTTCGGCTGGTCGACGCTGGTGCAGATCGTCGAGGCGGGTGCGGAGGAGCACGCGGCCGCGACCGGCCAGCTCGCCGCCCGCCTCCTCGCGGAATTCGGCGCTCCCGACATGGCGGCGGCGCGCGCGGCCGCGGCCGAGGAGATCGCCTTCGCGGCCTCGCTCTGCGAGCATCCCCGCGACACCTTGATCGCCATGCATCGGGTATGCGAGGACGGCGCCATCCGCGAGACCTTCCGCACGCTCACGCCGCGCGAAGGGCCGAAGCCGCTGCGCGCCTTCGCGTTCCTCGAGGTGGAAGGCGAGGACGAGACGGCGGAGGGCGTCGACCTCATGGCGCTCGCCGACGCAGGCTCCGGCGATCCGGGTACCGGTGCGCCGACACGCACCGGCGCCAAGGACGAGACGACGAAATGACGGATTTCTGGCTGTCCTGCGGCCATCATCTGCTCGACCGCGATTCCGGCGGCGGGCTCGTCGTGACCGACGAGTTCCTGAAGGTGTATTTCGCGCGGCCCGAGCTCGCGCCGCCGCCGGACGCCGGCGTGCTGGAGCGCACGCTGCACGCGACGCTGCTGGCCGACCCGCGGCGTCCGGTCGCGGCGCAGGAGATCGCGGCGCTCGAGGACGCCGACGCGCGCGAGAACTGGGAGCTGATGATCGGCTTCCGCGACCATCTCCTGCGCCACGCGACGCTGGAGGGCGCCTATGCGGCGCTCATCCGCGGCGGCGCCAGGACCCCGATCCTGTTCCTCAACCAGCTCGTGCACGTGATCCTGCGCAACGTGCTCGACGGCTGCGAGGACCCCTATGTGCTGCGCGCAGCCGAGATCATGTTCCGTCCACAGCTCGTCACCCTGCACGAGGGCTCGCTCCTCGCCGCCGACGAGGAGACCATCGCGGACCATACGGGCCATCAGGTCTCGCCGCTGGTCTCGATGATGGGACTGCCGGCGGAAGCCGAGATCGACGTGATGACCGACGAGAATGCCGCGAGCTACTGGGAGCGCAGCGACCGGTTCGACATGGCGCTCGATCTCAGCGGCGGGCAGCGCGGCCATGCCGCGCTCGGCGAGGTGATCGCGGGCTTCGTGCGCCACATGCTCGGCGTCGACGTCGACGTGGAGCCGATCGTGGAGGCGCGCGACGTGCAGCTCGCCTGGTATGTCGGTCTCGACCAGGACGGCACGAAGATCGGCGACTTGCTGTGGAACGGCGAACCGCCGGACGAGGCGACCGCGCGGCGCATCGCGGCGCTCTACCGGCTGACCTTCCGCGACCCGGCCGTGATGATCCAGAAGGTCGCGGGCGAGCCGGTCTATCTCATCCTCGCGATGACGGCGGACAAGCGGCTGCGCCTGAAGCCGCAGAACCTGGTGACCGGCCTGCCGGTGCGCCACCTGGAGGCCGTGTCGTGACGGTGGCGCCGCTCGCGAGCATCCCGGTCGGCGTGGTGGCCGAGCGCCGCAAGGCGAAGAGCGCCTGGATCGATCATGTCTGGCGACCGCTCGCGGTGCTCGACGGGATCCCGGCGGCGGCGCCCTGGACCATGCTGTCGCAGGACGAGGACGTCGCCACCTTCTTCGTCGGGACCACCACCATCGACCTCTATCGCAGCGAGACCGGGCACTACCGCGACAACCTGGCGAGCGGCACGCCGCAGATCTGGCTGGTGCTGCGGCCGTGCGAAGGCGAGCATCCCTACGAGCTGTTCCTGGCGACCGCCGACCCCGCCGAAGGCGAGGGCTACACGGAAACCGGGACCGACCTGGTCGAGCCGGTGCCGATGCCGGAGGCGATCCGTGCCGCGATCGAGGACTTCGTCGCGGAGCACCACGTCGAGCGGCCGTTCTTCAAGCGCAAGCGCGACCGCGCCAACCCGGACGCGCTCGGCCGGCGCGGCCCCGCGCGCGAGGACGAGCGATGAGCGAGGATGAAGGCTTCCTGCAGCGCTGGTCGCGCCGCAAGCGCGCGGCCGGCGTGCCGGAGACGGGTCCGCAGAGTCCGGGCGAGCCGGAGCGCCGGGACGAAGTCGCCGCGAAGCCCGAGCCGGCAAGGCCGGCGCCCGAGCCGGAATTCGACCTGTCCTCGTTGCCGTCCCTCGAGGAGATCGGCCCCGGGACCAAGGTCGACGTCTTCCTGCGCAAGGGCGTGCCGCTCGAGGTTTCCCGTGCGGCCCTTCGACGCGCCTGGGTGAGCGATCCGGCGATCCGCGACTTCATCGGACTTTCGGAGAATTCTTGGGACTTCAATGCAACCGAGGGCGTCCCCGGCTTCGGACGGCTGGAAATGACCGACGACCTGCGACGCATGGTGGAGGAGATGTTCACGCCCCGGGACCCGGAGACTCCGGAAATCCCGGGGGGCCCGGAGGTGCCATCCCGTGAGACAGCCGGTTTGCCGGCACAGGGCTCTTCCGCATTGCCGACACCGGCGGTTGTCGACTCCGCCAGTCGAGATTTCGCGTCGAAGGAAAATGAAGTCACCGAAGTTCCAAGCAATCCCGTCGAGAGCAACGCGGGGGAGCGCCAGAAGTCTCAGCAATCAATAGAAGACAAGAGTGCAAGTGAATCGGTCTCGACATACGAAAGCATTACGAAGTTGCCGCGACGTGGCCATGGCGGCGCCCTGCCGCGCTGAAATAGTTCTCAGTTGCAGTGCAATATGTTGAGCCCATAGCGCGGGACTATTGACCCGGCCGGAATCCCGTCGCAATCTCCCAATGCTCATTGGACTAATTCGAAGCCACATTCGGAAGTCCAAGTCGGGTTGGCGGGAGGGAAATGCGCGAGCCGGGACTCAGCGTCGCAATCCGGGCGGCCGGGGGCGTGAGCGAGCTTGCGCGCCGGCTGGGCATCTCGCAGCCGTCGGTTTCCAACTGGGACCGTATACCCGCAGAACGCGTCCTGGCGGTGGAATCCGCGACCGGCGTGAGCCGCGCCGTGCTGCGGCCGGATCTCTACGAGGAACGCGGAATCGTGAACGACGACGTCGACGAGGTCGCTGCCGCGCGCGCGCAGGAATATGCGCTGCTCGCCGTGCTGCTGGCCCGGGCGCCGAACCAGGACCTGCTCTCGCGCCTCGCCGACCTGCGCGGCGACGCGACACCGCTCGGGCTCGCGCACATGGCGCTCGCCGATGCGGCCGGCGCGGCCACGGTCGCGCAGGTGGAGCGGGAGTATTTCAACCTCTTTATCGGGCTCGGGCGCGGCGAGCTGCTGCCTTACGCCTCCTACTACCTGACGGGATTTTTGCACGAGCGCCCGCTCGCGCGCCTGCGCGGCGATCTCGCGGCGCTCGGCATCGCCCGCGCGGACGGAAACGTGGAGCCCGAGGACCATATCGCGACCCTCTGCGAGATCATGGCGGGCGTGGTCGGCGGGCGCTTTCCGGCGCCCG
>JAHDYJ010000187.1 GCA_023383795.1 Burkholderiales bacterium
GAGAACATCCAGGACTGGTGCATCTCGCGGCAGCTCTGGTGGGGCCACCAGATCCCGGCGTGGTACGACGCGGCCGGCAACATCTACGTCGCGCGCGACGAGGCGGCCGCGCGCGCCCAGGCCGCCGCGGCCGGCCACGCCGGCCCGCTCACGCGCGATCCGGACGTGCTCGACACCTGGTTCTCGTCGGCGCTGGTGTGCCACTCGACGCTCGGCTGGCCGGAGCCGCAGGGCGAGGACGTCGACGCCTACGACCTGTACCTGCCCTCCTCGGTGCTGGTGACCGGCTTCGACATCATCTTCTTCTGGGTCGCCCGGATGATCATGATGACGACGTTCTTCACCGGCCGCGTCCCGTTCCGGCACGTGTACATCCACGGCCTGATCCGCGACGCCGAGGGCAAGAAGATGTCGAAGTCGGAGGGCAACACGCTCGATCCGGTCGACATCATCGACGGCATCGCGCTCGAAGGACTGCTCGAGAAGCGCACGACCGGCCTGCGCCGGCCCCAGGACGCGCCGCGCATCGCCGACAAGACCAGGCGCGAGTTCCCCGACGGCATCCCGGCGTACGGCGCGGACGCGCTGCGCTTCACGATGGCCGCGTATGCGACGCTCGGACGCAACATCAACTTCGACCTGAAGCGGTGCGAGGGCTACCGCAACTTCTGCAACAAGCTCTGGAACGCCTCGCGCTTCGTGCTGATGAACGCCGCGGGCGAGGACTGCGGGCTGGACGAGTCGCGCCCGGTCGGGCTCTCGTTCGTCGACCGCTGGATCGTGAGCGCGCTGCAGCGTACCGAGTCCGAGGCCGAGCGCGGCTTCGCCGAGTACCGGCTCGACAACGTGGCGAACGCGATCTACCGCTTCGTGTGGGACGAGTACTGCGACTGGTACGTCGAGCTCGCCAAGGTGCAGCTCGCGACGGGAAGCGAGGCCGAGCGCCGCGGCACGCGCCGCACGCTGGTGCGCGTGCTCGAGGCGACACTGCGGCTCGCGCATCCGCTGATCCCGTTCATCACCGAGGAGCTCTGGCAGAAAGTCGCGCCGCTTGCCGGCAAGCAGGGCGACAGCGTGATGATCGCGCCGTATCCCGTCGCGCAGCCGGAGAAGATCGACACCGGCGCCGAGACGCGGGTCGCGATGCTCAAGGCGCTCACCGACGCGTGCCGCAACCTGCGCGGCGAGATGGGCATCGCGCCGGGCGCGCGGATCCCGCTCTACGCCGAGGGCCGGGCGGACGCGCTCGCGCCGTTCTTCCCGTACATGCGCGCGCTCGCGCGGCTCTCCGACGCCACGGCCGTGGCGCGGCTGCCCGAGGCCGACGCCCCGGTCTCGATCGTCGGCGAGACGCGGCTCATGCTCAAGATCGAGATCGACGTCGCCGCCGAGGTCGCGCGGCTCGAGAAGGAGCGCGCCCGCGTCGCCGGGGAGGCCGCGAAGGCCGGCGCGAAGCTCGCCAACCCGAGCTTCGTCGAGCGGGCGCCGGCGCCGGTCGTGGCGCAGGAGCGCGAGCGGCTCGCTGGCTTCGAGGCGACGCTCGCCAAGCTCGACGAGCAGCTCGCGAGGCTGAAGCCGCAGGTGCCCTAGCGCAGGCGCGGCGCCGCCGCGCCTGCCGGCCTCGTTCGCCCATGAAGCAGGGCCTGCGCGCGCTCCGCCACCGCAACTTCCGCGTGTTCTACGCCGGGATGGCGATCTCGGTCTTCGGCACGTGGATGCAGACGGTGGGCGCGAGCTGGCTGGTCTACCAGCTCACCGGCTCGGCGTTCCTGCTGGGGCTGGTAGCCGCGGCGCAGCAGCTGCCGATGCTCGTGCTCGGGCCGATCGCCGGCGTGTGGGCCGACCGCGTCGACCGCCGGCGCCTGCTGGTCGCGACCCAGGTCGTCGCCCTCCTCCAGGCGGCGCTGCTCGCGGCGCTCACGTTCGCCGGCGCCGTCACCGTCACGCACGTGGTTCTGGTCTCGCTCGTGCTCGGCCTGACGGTCGCTATCGAGACGCCGACGCGGCAGGCGTTCCTCCTCGAGCTGGTCGAGTCGAAGGAGGACCTCCCGAACGCGATCGCGCTGCAGTCGACGATGTTCAACTCGGCGCGCCTGGTCGGACCGACGCTGGCGGGCTTCGTCGTCGCGGGGTTCGGCGAGGCGTGGTGCTTCGTGCTGAACGCGCTCTCCTATTTCGGGATCCTCGCCGCCTACACGGCGATCCGCGTCGGGCCGCGCGAGCGGCGGGCGCGACCGGCGCACCTCGCCGCCGAGCTCGCCGCGGGCTTCCGCTGGGTCTTCGGGCTGATGCCGGCGCGCCGGCTGATCCTCCTGATCGCCGGCGTCTCGTTCTTCAGCGCACCCTGGCAGCCGCTGATGCCGATCGTCGCCGCCGAGCGCTTCGGCGGCGACTCGCGCACGCTCGGCATGCTGATCGGCGCGGTGGGCGGGGGCGCGCTATGCGGCACGCTCTTCCTCGCGCTGCGCAGCTCGGTGCTCGGCCTCGGCCGGATGATCGCCGGGGCGAGCGTGGCCGCGGGCGTCGGCCTCACGCTCTTCGCGATCGCGCCCTGGCTGCCGCTCGCGGCCCTCGGCCTGCCGGTGCTCGGCTTCGGCGTCATCGTCGCCGGAGCGTCCACGAACACCATCCTGCAGACCGTCGCCGACGAGGATCTGCGGGCGCGCGTGATCAGCATCTACGTCACGGTCTTTCTCGGCATGGGCCCGATCGGCAACTTCCTGGCCGGGGCGATCGCCGAGCGGATCGGCGCGCGCTGGACGCTCTTCGCGTACGGGCTTGCGCTCACGGCGTGCGCGGCGGCGTTCGTGCACGGCTACGCGGCGTGGCGGGTCGCGATGCGCGAGGTCTACGCGCGGCTGGGCATGATCGCCGGACCGCGCGGCGGCGCGGGCGGCTAGCGCCCGCCCCAGCCGTACTGCTCGCAGAATGCGGTCAGGCGGTCCACGATCTCGGTCCGGTCGAGGAAGCGATCGGCCCGCGCCAGCCGGGCGGCGTCGCGCGCGGCCGCCGTGCCGCCGAAGCAGAACACCGGCACGTTGAGCATGAGCTCGACGCGCAGCTCGCGCAGCACGTCCACCGGATCGAACGCCGCGGCCTCGTCGAGATCGAGCAGCAGGAACCGGTGCTGCAGGATCTCCTCGAAACCGCCCAGCGCGGCGAGGTCCGCCGTCGAGTTCATCTCCCAGCCCTGCGGCAGCCGCGCGCGCAGCGCCCGCTCCAGGTCCGCGTCGCGCGTCATCAGGATGCAGCGCCGCCGCAGCCGCGAAGCGACGGTCGGCGTGCTCATCGCGGACGGGGCGGCGTGCGCATCACTTGTAGGGCGCCGGCGTGA
Organism: Burkholderiales bacterium; assembly: GCA_023383795.1. Classification (GTDB taxonomy): domain Bacteria; phylum Pseudomonadota; class Gammaproteobacteria; order Burkholderiales; family SG8-39; genus JAABRB01. The sequence goes on from JAHDYJ010000187.1 coordinate 3,335, forward strand.
ACGGCGGCTCGCGCCCGACCACCCACTCGAGCAGCGTCAGCTCGGCGTCGGAGTGGTTGAGCACCGGCGCCTTGACCATCATCGTCTCGCCGGAGGCGTAGACGTAGCGCGGCTCCTCGTGATGCGTCGTGGAGATCCGCTCGGAGTGCGCCGGATCGGCGAGCGGCGCGATCTCGGTCACGCCGTAGCAGGTGCAGACATAGCTGCGGCTGCGCTCGCTCTCGACGTACACGCCGGTGCCGCGGACCCCGATCGTGGCGGTGCTGGTCACCAGGCGCTTCGCGTGACCGCGCTCGAACACCGCCAGCACCGCGCCGGTGACCACGCGCAGCCCGGCGAGGACCAGCGCGCCGGCCGTGCCGGCGAGTTCGACGCGCGAGTTCTCGCGCACGAGGTAGGCGTCCTTCTGCGCGACGAAGACGAGCTCGGCGCCCGGACCGGTGACGATCACGTCGCCGGCGGCGAGCTCCATGTTCTCGCGCGCCGGCCGGCCGTTGATGCGCACGTCGCCCTTCACGCGGTACACGCCCTTCTGCACGAGGCCGAGCGCGAGCGCCTCGCCGACCAGGCGCAGCACGGTGCCGCCGGCCGCCGCGGCAAGCAGTGCGCCCTTGAACACCGTCCGCCGCTTCGTCGCACGCCGTCGCATCTTTGCCTCCCCCTCATGCGCTCCGCCGCGCCCACCGGCGCTCCACCCGCGCCTCGTCGCCCCGCACCGCGAGCGTCAGCTCGGCATTCAGCTTGATTCCGGCGGACACTCGGCGCACGCCGGTCTCGATCGGCGCGGCGAGCTCCGCGCGCCAGGCCGCGACCTCGTCCGCCTCCTCGCGGCCGAGCCGATCGTCCTGCACGCGCCATGCGAGCCGGTCGGCCAGCGCAGCCCGGAACGCGATCCGCAGCGCGCTCTCGTCGGGCACGCTGCCCGCCGTCGCCCAGTCGGTCATCGCCTGCGCGAGCCCCTCCAGCAGGCGCGCGCGATACGCCGGCGTCGGCGCGGCGACCGCCCGGGCGAACCGCTCGCGCGGGAACCGGAGCAGGAAGCTCGACCCGACGACCGCCGAGCGTCCGATCGTCGCCGCGCCGCTGCCCGCGATCTTGCGCCCCGCATGCCAGAGGTCCTCGTCGATGCGCTCGACCGCGATGCCGAACGCGCGGAACGTGTCGATCGCCGGCGCGAGCGCCCAGCCATACCATTCGGCGTGCCGCCGCGGCACCGCGGCGAGCGGGGCGACCAGCGCGTAGCTGAGCTGCTGCTCGTCCACCCAGACCGCCCCCCCGCCGAGCGGCCGGCGCACCACCGCGACTTCGGGGGCGGCGTCGAGCTCGCATCTGCCCTGGCTCTGCCCGAGGCACACGTGCGCGCCGGCCCGGCCCCAGACGACGGCTGGCGGATCGTCCGCCGCACGGGCGTCGGCGACGCCGGCATAGGTCGCGTGGAACGTCAGCGGATCGGTGCGGCCGAGATCGATCCAGCGGGTGGGAACCATGGCCGGGTCAGCGTCCAGGGACTCGAAGCCGGATCGCGTGGACTGCGCGGGCGCGCGGGTCCCGCACGCTACGACCCGTTCTCCGTGCCGGGCGCGTCCTTTCCCTTGTCCTCGCCCGGCTTGAAGTAGCGTTCGAAGTAGAAGTCGCGTCCGTTCAGCGCCTGCAGCTCCCTCGCGCGGCTCTCCACGCTCTCGGCCAGGATCGCCGCGAGGTGTGCACCCTGCTCGGCGTCGAGGATGTGGATCTGCTGGTAGAGCTCCTCGTCGACGACGAGGCAGCGGGCGGCGAGCCCTTCGGGCCGCTCGACGTAGAGCAGCCACGCGCGGTTGTCCGGATCCTCCGGGTCGAGCGGCGAGAGCACGATCCGCCCGAGCCAGGCGAGCCGCGCCGCCTGGTTGAACTGGCCGATGTCGAGCTTCTTGCCCTTCTTGTACTTGGCGAGCTCGTTCCGGAGCGCGCCGACGTCGGTGAGGTTGATGGTCTTCATGCGCGGGTCCCCCGCTGTTCAGCGGACAGCCTAGAACCTATCTCAAAATGCGCATGCGGTCGCGAAAGAGGGGATCTGCAAGGGCGGTTGGGAAGGGAAGGGTCCCAACCCTTCCCTCGGGCCCCTTGTTCGTTCGGGGATATACAAGGGGCGGGAAGGCATGAGGGGGCCCCTTCCCTTCCCCCTCGGTGCCCCTT
>JAHDYJ010000019.1:0-12887 GCA_023383795.1 Burkholderiales bacterium
GTCCCGATGCACGCCGCCGGCGAGTGGCGCGAGACGCCGGTGTTCGTCCGCGACGCGCTCGCACCGGGCCACCGCATCCGCGGTCCGGCGATCATCGCCGAGGCGAACGCGACCACGGTGGTCGAGCCGGGCTGGGAGGCGGCGGTCACGCCGCTCGACCACCTCGTCCTGCGGCGCGTCGAGGCGCGGCCGCGGCGCGTCGCCATCGGCACCGACGTCGACCCCGTGATGCTCGAGGTGTTCAACAACCTCTTCATGTCGATCGCCGAGCAGATGGGCGTGCGCCTCGCGAACACCGCCTACTCGGTGAACATCAAGGAGCGGCTCGACTTCTCGTGCGCGCTGTTCGACGCCGACGGCGGCCTGGTCGCGAACGCGCCGCACCTGCCGGTGCATTTGGGCTCGATGGGCGAGTCGGTGCGCACGGTGATCCGGGAGAACGCCGGACGCATCCGTCCGGGCAACGTCTACATGCTGAACGCGCCGTACAACGGCGGAACGCATCTTCCGGACATCACGGTGATCACGCCGGTGTTCGAGGAGCGCCCCGCGAACGGCGCCGCGCCGGGCATCCTGTTCTGGGTCGCCTCGCGCGGGCACCATGCCGAGATCGGCGGGGTCACGCCGGGCTCGATGCCGCCGGGATCGCGGCACATCGAGGAGGAGGGGGTGCTGTTCGACAACTTCCTGCTCGTCGAGGAAGGCCGGCTGCGCGCGCGCGAGACCATCGCGCAGCTCGCCTCGGCGCGCTATCGCTCGCGCAATCCGGACCAGAACATGGCCGACCTGCGCGCGATGATCGCGGCGAACGAGAAGGGCGTCCAGGAGCTGCGCAAGATGGTGGCGCACTTCGGCCTCGAGGTGGTGCACGCGTACATGAAGCACGTGCAGGACAACACCGAGGAGGCGGTGCGGCGCGTGATCGACGTCCTGCGCGACGGGACGTTCGCCTACGAGATGGACAACGGTGCGCTGGTGCGCGTCGCGATCGCGATCGACTGCGCGCGGCGCTCCGCGCGCATCGACTTCACCGGCACGTCGGCGCAGCTGCCGGACAACTTCAACGCGCCCGCCGCGGTGACGATGGCCGCGGTGCTCTACGTGTTCCGCACGCTGGTGGCCGACGAGATCCCGCTCAACGCCGGCTGCTTGAAGCCGCTCGAGGTGGTCGTTCCCGAGGGGTCGATGCTGCGGCCGCGCTACCCGGCCGCGGTGGTGGCCGGGAACGTCGAGACCTCGCAGTACGTGACCGACGCGCTGTACGGCGCGCTCGGGGTGATGGCCGGCGCCCAGGGCACGATGAACAACTTCACGTTCGGCAACGACCGCTACCAGTACTACGAGACGATCTGCGGCGGCTCGGGCGCGGGCCGGCTGGAGGCGCGCGCGGGCGGCGAGATGCACGGATTCGACGGGACCGACGCGGTCCACACCCACATGACCAACACCCGGCTCACCGATCCGGAGGTGCTGGAGTGGCGCTTCCCGGTGCTGCTCGAGAGCTTCGCGATCAGGCGCGGCAGCGGCGGCGCCGGTCGCTGGCACGGAGGCGACGGGGTGGTGCGCCGCGTGCGTTTCCTCGAGCCGATGACCGCGGCGATCCTGTCGGGGCACCGGCGCGTGCCGCCGTTCGGTGCGGCCGGCGGCGGCGACGGCGCGACCGGGCGCAACTGGGTGGAGCGGGCGGACGGCACGCGCGTCGCACTCGGCGGCGCCGATTCGGCCGAGCTCGCCGCGGGCGACGTGTTCGTGATCGAAACGCCCGGTGGCGGCGGCTACGGGCCGCTGTCGGGCTAGGGCGACACTCGCGGGGCGCGCCTGCGGGCTCCGCGTCCCGCGGGAGCTATGCGGCGCCGACCCATCCGCCGGCCCACGGCTGCACCGCCTCGGCGGGCATCGGGCGCGCGATCAGGTAGCCCTGCGCGACGTCGCAGCCGGTCTCCTCCAGCAGCTGCCACTCGCTGCCGGTCTCGACGCCTTCGGCGACCGACACGAGGTTGAGCTGCCGCGCGAGCTGCATGCTCGATCCCAGGATCGCCTGCAGATTCGGCCGGTCGGGCGAGCCGCCGACGAACGTGCGGTCGACCTTGAGCTCGGTGAACGGCATGCGCGAGAGCTGCTGCAGCGAGGAGTACCCGGTCCCGTAGTCGTCGATCGCGATCCGGAAGCCCTTCATGCGCAGGCGCGCGATGTTGGCGAGGACCGGAGCGATCTGGGTCGTCGCCAGACGCTCGGTGACCTCCAGGACCACTTCCTGCGGCGCGATCGCGTGGCGCTCGACCAGGCCGGCGATGCGGTCGGCGACGTCGTCCCCCTCGAGGAAGGGCAGCGAGAGGTTCACCGAGACCCGCCAATGATGCCCGGCCCGGCGCCAGTGCACCGCCTCGGCGAACGCGGCTTCGAGCATGAGCCAGGTCAGGGCGTCGATCATTCCGCAGCTCTCCGCGAGCGGGATGAACGCGTCCGGTCCCAGCGTGCCGCGGTCCGGATGCGCCCAGCGCGCGAGCGCTTCGAGGCCGACGACGCGCGCGTCGGCGATCCGCACCATCGGCTGGAAGTGGGGCGCGATGTGGCGCTCGGCGATCGCGTCGCGCAGCTCGGCCGGATCGACCGGCGGGGCGCTGCGCTCCGCGGCGCGCGCGGGCTCGGGGCGGTGGCGCGCGAGCACGTCTCCGAGCTTCTGCGGCGTCACGGGCTTCTCGACCACGCCGAGCACCTCCAGGCCCTGCGAGCGCGCCATCGCCTCGACGGAGGCGAGCACCGCGGGCTCCACCCCGCTCGCGAGCACGATCGAGGCGCCCGCCGTGGCGGCGCCGACGTTGCGGATGAACTCCACACCGTCCATCTGCGGCATGTCGAGATCGCAGATGATCACGTCGAGCGGCGCGGTCGTGCGGCGGATCTTCTCGAGGGCGTCGCGACCGTTCTCGGCCTGCAGCACCTCGGCCACGCCCATGTCGCGCAGGATGGCGACCGCGACCTGGCGCGGAACGTACTGGTCCTCCACGACCATCATGCGAAGCGACGCGAGGTCCATGCGGGTGCGAGGGAGCGGCCGGCTTGTGGCGACGGGGCATTCTAGGGGCAGCACGCGCCCGCCTTGTGTGCGAAAAGGCACGGTTCGGGGCAGTCGCGTGCGCGCAAGCGGCGCGCACGCCCCTCGGGCGCGGCGGGGCGGCGGGGACGGGCGGCATTATTGACTGCAGGCCCCGTGGCCGTAGTGCTAGCATGCAAAGTCGTTCGGATCCAATCGGGGTCGGTTTCGAAGGGGCAGAGACGCGAGGCTATGGACAGAAGAACCGTCCTCACGAAGACGGCCAAGGGCCTGATGGAGGTCACCGGGAAGACCAGCCTGCTCTCGCGCGAGCAACGCAACGTGCTGTCGCAGGTCGACGGCAAGGCGACCGTCGGCGACATCCACCAGAAGCTCGACAAGTTCTCCGAGAACAAGCTGCTCGACATGCTCGGCAAGCTGTCGAAGGACGGCTTCGTGCGCGAGTTCGTGTCGGCCCCGACCAGCATCTCGCCGCCCTCCCAGGTGCCGATCGTGCAGGAGGGGCCGGACCTCGACTTCACCGACCTGGTGAGCGCCCCCCCGCGCGCGGTGCAGGCTGCCGTCGAGCGCGCGGAGGCCGAGGACGTGGCGCGGCAGGTCGCCGCCTCCCGCGCCAAGAGCGAGGCGCAGGCGAAGGCGGCCGAGGCGCGCACGCGGGCCGAGGCCGAGGCGCGCGCGCAGCGCGAGGCGGAAGAGCGGGCGCGGCAGGAAGCCGCGGCGGCGAAGGAGCGGGCCAAGCGCGAGGCGCAGGACAAGCAGAAGGCGGAGAAGGCGGAGAAGGCCGAGAAGGCCGAGAAGGCCGAGAAGGCGAAGCGCGCTGCGGAGGAGAAGCGCGAAGCCGACGAGCGGGCGCGGCGCGAAGCGGCCGAGCGCACGCAGCGCGATGCGGAGGACCGGGAGCTCAAGGAGGCCGAGGAGAGGGCGCGGCGCGAGGCCGAAGAACGCGCCGAGCGCAAGCGCCGCGAGGACGAGGAGCGGCTGCGCCGCGAGCGCGAGGACGAGGAGCGCATCCGCCGCGAGCTCGAGGAACGGATCCGGGTCGCCGAGGAGGCGGCGCAGCGCGAGGCGGAGACCAGGCGCCGGCGCGAGGCCGAAGAGCGCGCGCGGCGCGAGGCCGAGGAACGGGCGCGGCGCGAGGCCGAAGAGCGCGCGCGGCGCGAGGCCGAGGAACGGGCGCGGCAGGAAGCCGAGGCGCGCGAACGACGCGAGGCCGAGGAGCGCGCGCAGCGCGAGGCCGCCGAGCGGGCCGAGCGCGAAGCGGCCGAGCGCGCCGAGCGCGAGGCGCAGGAGAAGGCGCAGCGCGCGGCCGAGGAGCAGGAGCGCGCCGAAGCGGCGCGGCGCGGGCGCGAGGAAGAGAAGGCGCGGGCCAAGGCCGAGGCCGAGGCCGCGGCGCGCGCCCGGCGCGAGGAGCGCGCGCGCGAGAAGGCCGAAGCCGAGGAGCGCGCCCAGGTGCGCGCCCGGGAGGAGGAGAAGGCGCGCGCCGAGGTCGCAGCGCGGATCGAGGCGATCAAGAGCGGGCGCGCGGGCCGGCTGAAGCGGATCCTCGCGACCGGCGCGGTGGTGGTGCTGGTCGCGGCGGTGGTCGTCGCGCAGTTCCTGCCGGTCGACACGGCATTCTACGAGCGGCTCGCGAGCGGCAAGCTCGGGGCGCCGGTCAAGATCGGCGGCGGCGAGCTCTCGATCCTGCCGACGCCGAGGGTCAAGTTCCGCGACGTGGTGATCGGCAAGGACGGCGCGGTGAAGATCGCCGCGGTCGAGGCGACGCCCGAGATCGGCTCGCTCTTCGGCGAGACCCGGGTGTTGAAGGGCCTCGAGCTGAGGGGCGTCAGCGCGCAGCCTGCGGCGCTGGCCGGCGTGCTGTGGGGCCGGCTGTCCGGGCAGGACCTCGTGTTCGACAGCGTGCACGCGGCCAACGTGAAGCTCGCGCTGCCCGGCGTCGCGCTGCCCGAGCTCGAGATCACCGCGACGCTCGGTGCCGGCGGTGGCCTGGAGAAGCTCGTCGCCGCGACGGCCGAGAAGCGGCTGGTGGCGCAGATCACGCCGCAGCCGGGACGGGCGAACGTGGACATCACCGCGCGGGACCTGCAGGGAACGCTCGGGTTGCAGCTCTCGGTCGAGGACTTCAGCGCGCGCGCGGTGGCGGTGCCGGGCGAGCTCCGGGTCAGCCAGTTCGACGGCAAGCTGCTCGACGGCGTGCTGAAGGGGCGCGGCACGCTGCGGTGGGGCGCCGACTGGACCTTCGAGGGCGACGTCGAGGTGCGGCAGCTCGACGTCACCCGGATCGCGCCCTCGATCTTCTCGAGCGGCCGGCTCGAGGGCCAGGGCAAGGTGTACGCGCAGGCCAGGTCGGGCGAGAAGCTGCTCGGTGCGCCGCGGGTGGAGGGCGATTTCGTGGTCCAGCGCGGCCAGCTCTCGACGATGGACCTCGCCCGCATGATCCAGACCGGCGCGAGCGCGGCGGGCACGACCACCTTCAACGAGGTCACCGGCCAGGTGGTCGCGGGACCCGAGCGCGTCCAGCTGCGCAACCTGCGCCTGCTCGCCGGGCCGCTCACCGCGAGCGGCAACATCGAGCTCGCGTCCTCGGACGGCATCAGCGGCCGGGTGGCGGTCGAGATGAACACGCCAGCGGGCGTGCGGCGCGGCAACCTCAATCTGACCGGGTCGGTCTCCAAGCTGCAGGCGGGACGGTAGGCGGGCGTCGACCGGCCGTGCGCGGCGCCCGTCCGTGCGCCGCGGGCTCGACCGGCTGGCGCCCGGTATAATCGGCACCTACCGCCGCGCCCTCATGCCGATCCTCCAGCTGCGCGGGGCTGACGCCCTTTCCGCGTTCCGCATCGAGAAGCTGAACGCCGCGCTGGCCGCGGCGGCGCCGGGTGCGCGGCTCGTCGGCGCGGAGTTCCGGCACTTCGTCGAGATCGAGCGGGCGCTCGACGCGGCCGAGCGGGCGGTGCTCGAGCGGATCCTGGCGTACGGCGAGGCCGCGCCGCAGCGCCGCGGGCGCGTGCTGCTGGTGACCCCGCGCGTCGGGACCATCTCGCCGTGGTCGTCCAAGGCAACCGACATCGTGCGCAACTGCGGCCTCGCCGCCGTGCGCCGCGTCGAGCGCGGCACGCTGTTCTACCTGACCGGCGCCGACGATCTCGCGCGCGAGGCGGTCGCGGTGCCGCTGCACGATCGCATGACCGAGAGCGTGCTCGAGACGCCGGACGAGGCCGAGCGGCTCTTCCGCCACGTCGCCCCGCGCCCGCTCGAGCGCGTTCCGGTCGGCCGGCAGGGCCGCGCGGCGATCGAGGAGGCGAACCGCGCGATGGGCCTCGCGCTCGCGGCCGACGAGATCGATTACCTCGCCGGGCTGTTCGGCCGGCTCGGGCGCGATCCGACCGACGTCGAGCTCACGATGTTCGCGCAGGCGAACTCCGAGCATTGCCGGCACAAGATCTTCAACGCCGACTGGGTCATCGACGGCGAGCGCCAGTCGCACAGCCTGTTCGGGATGATCCGCGCGACGCACGCGGCGCACCCGGCGGGGACGGTGGTGGCCTATGCCGACAATGCCGCGGTCATGGAAGGACGCGAGGTCCGGCGCTTTTTCGCCGGCGCGGACGGCCGCTACGGCCACGTCGACGAGCTCACCCATACCCTGATGAAGGTGGAGACCCACAATCATCCGACGGCGATCTCGCCGTTCCCGGGGGCGGCGACCGGCGCCGGCGGCGAGATCCGCGACGAGGGCGCGACCGGCCGCGGCGCGAAGCCCAAGGCCGGGCTGTGCGGCTTCTCGGTGTCGAACCTGCGCATCCCCGGCGCAATCGAGCCGTGGGAGCGCGACTTCGGGCGACCCGACCGGATCGTCTCGGCGCTCGCGATCATGCTCGAGGGGCCGATCGGCGCGGCGTCGTTCAACAACGAGTTCGGGCGCCCGAACCTGTGCGGCTACTTCCGCGCGTTCGAGACCGAGTCGGGCGGGGTCGTGCGCGGCTATCACAAGCCGATCATGATCGCGGGCGGGATCGGCAACATCCGCGCTGGGCACACGCACAAGGCGCCGCTGCCGGAGGGCGCGCTCGTCGTCCAGCTCGGCGGCCCCGGCATGCTGATCGGCATGGGCGGCGGCGCGGCGTCCAGCATGGACGCCGGCGCGAACGTGGCCGATCTCGACTTCGATTCGGTCCAGCGCGGCAACGCCGAGATCCAGCGGCGCGCGCAGGAGGTGATCGACGCCTGCTGGGCGCGCGGCGACGCCAACCCGATCCTGTCGATCCACGACGTCGGCGCCGGCGGGCTGTCGAACGCGCTGCCCGAGATCGTGCACTCGGCCGGCCGCGGCGCGCGCATCGACCTGCGCGCCGTGCCGAGCGAGGAGCCCGGCATGTCGCCGCGCGAGGTGTGGTGCAACGAGGCGCAGGAGCGCTACGTGCTCGCGATCGCGCCCGACCGGCTCGCCGAGTTCCGGGCGATCTGCGAGCGCGAGCGCTGCCCGGTCGCGGTGCTGGGCGAGGCGACCGGCGACGCGCGCCTGCGGGTCGCCGATCCGCATTTCGGCGACGTCCCGGTCGACATGGAGCTCGAGGCCATCCTCGGCCGGCCGCCGCGGATGCTGCGCGACGTGCGGCGCGCGCGGCCCGCGCTCGTGCCGCTCGAGCTCGACGCGGTCGAGCTGCGCGAGGCCTGCTACCGGGTGCTGCGCTCGCCGACGGTCGCATCGAAGACCTTCCTGATCGCGATCGGCGACCGGACCGTGGGCGGCCTCTGCGCGCGCGATCAGATGGTGGGCCCCTGGCAGGTGCCGGTGGCCGATTGCGCGGTGACGCTGCTCGGCTACCAGACCGCGGCGGGCGAGGCGTTCGCGATGGGCGAGCGCGCGCCGCTCGCGTTGATCAGCGCCCCGGCGTCCGGCCGCATGGCGATCGGCGAGGCCCTCACCAACCTCGCCGCGGCGCCGGTCGCCGCGCTCGGTCGCGTCAAGCTCTCGGCGAACTGGATGGCGGCAGCCGGTTTCGAGGGCGAGGACGCCGCCCTGTACGACACGGTGCGCGCGGTGGCCCTGGAGCTCTGTCCGCAGCTCGGCGTCGCCATTCCGGTCGGCAAGGATTCGCTGTCGATGCGCACGACGTGGACCGACGCGGGCGTCGAGAAGACGGTGGTCGCGCCGCTCTCGCTCGTCGTTTCGGCGTTCGCGCCGTGCGAGGACGCGCGGCGGGTGCTGACGCCGCAGCTGCGCACCGACGCCGGTGCGACCGAGCTCGTGCTGATCGACCTCGGGCGCGGCCGCAACCGCCTGGGCGGCTCGGTGCTCGCGCAGGTCTACGGCCAGATCGGCGACGCGGCGCCGGACGTGGACGATCCGGCGACGCTGCGCGCGTTCTTCGACACCGTCCAGGCGCTCAATCGGGACGGGCTCATCCTCGCGTACCACGACCGCTCGGACGGCGGGCTCTTCGCCGCCGCGTGCGAGATGGCGTTCGCCGGCCGCGTCGGCGTCACGCTCAATCTCGATGCGCTCGCGTACGATCCGCTCGCGCACGACGTCGACGGCAACGAGCGCCGGCCCGAGCTGATGCGCGGCCGCGACCTGGAGCGCGTGCTCGGTGCGCTGTTCGCCGAGGAGCTCGGCGCGCTGGTTCAGGTACGCTCGGACGATCGCTCGCGGGTGATGCGGACCCTGAGCGGGGCCGGGCTGCACGCCCAGGTCGTCGGCCATCCGAACGACCGCGGCGAGGTGCGGCTGGTGCGCAACGCGAAACCGGTGCTCGCCGAGCGGCGCATCGATCTCGAGCGGGCGTGGTCGGAGGTCACGTTCCGGATGCAGTCGCTGCGCGACAATCCGGAGTGCGCGCGCGAGGAGTTCGACCGGATTCTCGACGCCGCGGACCCCGGGCTGGCGCCGGCGCTGACGTTCGATCCGGCCGAGGACGTCGCCGCGCCGTTCGTGCTGCGCGGCGCGCGGCCGCGGATCGCGATCGTCCGCGAGCAGGGCGTGAACGGCCAGGTCGAGATGGCGGCCGCGTTCGAGCGCGCCGGCTTCGCGGTGCACGACGTGCACATGACCGACGTGATCGCGGGCCGCGCGACGCTCGCTGGCTGCAAGGGGCTCGCCGCGTGCGGCGGCTTCTCCTACGGCGACGTGCTCGGCGCCGGCGAGGGCTGGGCGAAGACGATCCTGTACAACCCGCGCGCGCGCGAGGCGTTCGCGGCGTTCTTCGCCCGCGCCGACACCTTCGCGCTCGGCGTGTGCAACGGCTGCCAGATGATGTCGAACCTGCACGAGCTCATCCCCGGCGCCGCCGACTGGCCGAAGTTCGTGCGCAACCGCTCCGAGCAGTTCGAGGCGCGCTACGTCCTCGTCCAGGTCGCGGACAGCCCGTCGATCCTGTTCCGCGGCATGGCCGGCAGCCGGTTGCCGATCGCGACCGCCCACGGCGAGGGCCGCGCGGCGTTCGCGAGCCCCGCGGCGGCGGCCGGCGCCGTGATCGCGCTGCGCTACGTCGACAATCTCGGCGCGCCCACCGAGCGCTATCCGCTGAACCCGGGCGGCTCGCCTGGCGGCGTGACCGGCGTGACGACGCGCGATGGACGCTTCACCATCCTGATGCCTCATCCGGAGCGCGTGTTCCGCACCGTGCAGTGCTCCTGGCACCCGCCCGGTTGGGGCGAGGACGGCCCGTGGCTCCGGCTGTTCCGCAATGCGCGGGCATGGGTGGAATGAAAGTGGGCAGTGGACGGTGACTGGTGAACCGCGAACCGTGAACAGTGAACGGTGGACCTGAACTCGAGGCCAACTGCCAACTGCCAACTGCCAACTGCCAACTGTTCACTGCCCACTGTGTCATATGAAGCTCGACGCGCCGTTCTACACCGAGGAGGAGCTCGACGCGCTGTACGAGACGAACCCGGTCGAGGCGATGCGCATCTCGCGCGAGCAGCACCTGCTGCGGACCCAGCTCGCGCGCGCGGTCCCGGCGGGCGCGGCGGCGGAGCCGCCCGCGCGGGGCGAGATCGAGTCGACGCTCGAGGAGGCGCGCCGGATCCTGCGGCGCGACGGCGGCGACCTCGAGTTCGCCGAGCTCGCGGGCGGGGTGCTGCGGGTGCGCTTGAAGGGCGCGTGCGCGGGGTGCCCGCGGGCGGCGCTCGATCTCAGGAACGTCGTCGAGGCGCTCGTGCGCCGGCGCCATCCGCAGATCGCCAGGGTGGAGAACGTCTACTGACCGCGCTACCAGGGAGAGGAGGGCGAGCATGAGCCAGGGCAACGTCGTCCAGCTGAACGCGTTCGGTCCGCTCTACGTCGAGGGGGAGGTCGAGATCGTCGACGCGGCGGGCAACGTCGTCCGCCGGGAATCCAGCGTATGGCTGTGCCGGTGCGGGAACTCGAAGGACAAGCCGTTCTGCGACAGCAGCCACATCGCCGCCGGCTTCCCCGACGACGGGATCTTCATTCCCAAGGGCGGCGACGCGCCGGGCGCGACCGGTCCCCTGCGGATCACGCCGGTGCCGAACGGCCCGCTGCTGCTCGAGGGGCCGGTCGCGATCTACGGTGCGGACGGCGCGCTCGGCTATCGCGGCGAGAAGTGCCGGCTCTGCCGGTGCGGGGCGTCGATCGACAAGCCGTTCTGCGACAGCTCCCACCGCCGCATCGGCTTCACCGCCTGATTCCCGCGCCCGCCGCTACTCGACTTTGGCCTTGGTGCGCAGGTCGGCGAGGTTCTTCTCCAGCGCCTGCTGCTGCAGCCGCTCGACGAGCTGGCCTTTGACTTCCTCCATCGCCGGGAACTTGGCCGGGCGCACGTCGTCGAGCCGGATCACGTGCCAGCCGTACTGGGTCTGGACCGGCGTCTCGGTGTGCTTGCCCTTCTCGAGCTTGACCATCGCGTCGGAGAACGGCTTCACGTAGCCGGCGGGCGAGTTCCAGTCGAGCGCGCCGCCGCCCTCCTTGGACCCGGCGTCCTTCGACGCCTTGGCGAGGTCCTCGAACTTCTCGCCGCGCTTCAGCTTGGCGATGATCTCGGTCGCCTCCTCCTCCTTGTCCACGAGGATGTGGCGCGCCTTGTACTCCTTGTCGCCCATGCTCGCCTTGATGCGGTCGTACTCGGCCTTCACCTGCGCGTCGGTGACCGGGTGCGTCTTCAGGAAATCGGCCTGATAGGCGCCGACGATGACCCGCTGGCGCATCAGGTCGAGCTGGGCCTGCACCTCGGGGCTCTTCGTGATGCCCTTGCGCGCGGCCTCCTGGCTGACGATCTCGTCCATCACCAGACGGTCGCGGATCGCCTGGCGCAGCTGCGGCGAGTCGGGCACGCCCTGCTGCGCCTGCGCGCGGACGATGACGTCGACGCGCGATTGCGGAATCGCGACGCCGTTCACCGTCGCCGCCTTCGCCGGGGCGGCGGCGGGCTTGGCGGTCTGCGCGAGCGCGGGGAATGCTGCGGCGGCGATCACGACCGCGACGACGGTCGAGAGCCGCGGGAGAGGGATTTGCATTCGGTTTCCTCTGGTTGGATGCATGGATCGGTTGATCAGGTCTCGCCCGGCGCATACGCGCGGATGGCGAGGGCATGGATGTCGCGCTCCATCAGCGGCCCGAGCGCCTCGTAGACGAGCCGGTGCCGCGCGAGCGTGCTCTTGCCGCGGAACCGCTCCGAGACGAGGGTGAGGCGGAAGTGCTTCCCGCCGCCCTGCGCGCCGGCGTGACCGGCGTGCAGCGCGCTCTCGTCCTCGAGCTCGAGGCGCTCCGGTGCGAGCGCCGCAAGGCGGCTGCGGATGGTGGCTTCCAGGGCGCTCACGGCTTCGATTCCTCGACGTACTTGGCGAGCAGCAGCCCCTGGGCGAGGACGAACAGCAGCATCAGCCCCATCGAGCCGAACAGCTTGAAGTTGACCCAGACGTCGGTCGAGAACGTGAAGGCGACGTACAGGTTGGCGGCGCCCATCAGCAGGAAGAAGGCGATCCAGCTCCAGTTGAGCTTGCGCCATGCGACGTCGGGCAGCGCGATCTGCTCGCGCAGCAGGACGCGGATGAAGTTGCGTCCGGCGAGCGCGCCGCCGAGCAGCACCGCGCCGAAGAGCCAGTACAGCACGGTCGGCTTCCACTTGATGAACGTCTCGTTCTGCAGCAGCAGGGTGGCGCCGCCGAACACCACGATGATGACCAGGCTCGCCCACAGCATCGGGTCGATCCGGCGCCCGCGCAGCGCGAGCCACCCGACCTGCAGGAAGCTGGCGGCGATGGCGACGCCGGTCGCCACGTAGATCCCGGCGGCCTTGTACGCCGCGAAGAACAGGATGACCGGGAACAGGTCGAAGAGGAACTTCATTCGCGGCGGGATTATGCCATGGGCAAGGCGGCGGACCGGGCGGAGCTCGCGCGCCCGCGGCCGTCACGCCTTCTCGAACTTGAGCGAGGCGGAATTGATGCAGTAGCGCAGCCCGGTGGGCTGCGGGCCGTCGTCGAACACGTGCCCGAGGTGCGCGTCGCAGGTCGCGCAGTGCACCTCGGTGCGCACCATGAAGAAGCTGTAGTCCTCCTGCGTGGCGACGCCCGCCGGGTCCACCGGGGCCCAGTAGCTCGGCCAGCCGGTGCCCGAGTCGAACTTGGCCTGCGAGGCGAAGAGCGGCGCGCCGCAGCACACGCAGTGGTATACGCCGGCCTCGTGATGGTTCCAGTACGCCCCGGTGAAGGCGGGCTCGGTCGCGTGCTTGCGCGCGACGCGGTACGCCACGTCGGGCAGCTGCCGGCGCCACTCGGCGTCGGTCTTCACGACCTTGGTCTTGGGTGCGCTCTCGCTCATGGCTCTTCCGTCCCGAAGCCGGCGCGGCCGCGCGCGGCCGTGCCAACC
>JAHDYJ010000019.1:12897-53978 GCA_023383795.1 Burkholderiales bacterium
TCGGTCCCGGCGCGCCTTCCGGCAGCCGGCGGCGCGCGCCCCGCGCCGGCGCGCAATCCGGCCGCGCCGCGGGCGCAGCGCGAACGCTACCATAGCGCACGAGCCCGATTATGCGGAGGCGACCATGCCGATGGTTCCACTGATCGACTACGCCGAGGCCTCGCCCGAAGTGCGGGCGGTGTACGACGACATCATGGCGACGCGCAAGACCGACTGGATCAACAATTTCTGGAAGGCGCTCGCGAGCCATCCGCCGACCCTCGCGCGCGTGTGGAACGACGTGAAGCAGGTGATGGGCGCCGGCGGCGCCCTCGACCCGCTGGTGAAGGAGCTCGTCTACGTCGCGGTGAGCGTGACCAACAACTGCGAGTACTGCATTCATTCGCACGCCGCCGCGGCGCGGTCGAAGGGGATGACCGACGCGATGTTCGGCGAGCTGCTCGCCGTGGTCGGCCTCGCGAACGAGACCAATCGTCTCGCGAACGGCTACCGGATCCCGGTCGATCCGCAGTTCGTGCCGCACGCCGGACCGGTCGCCGAGCCGGCCTCGCTCGAGGAGCTCGACTTCACGGAGGCGACCGCAGGGAACGCAACCGGGGATTGAGCGCCGCCGCGCCGGCCGCACGTCACTTCGCCGGCATCCGGTCGAGCACGCAGCGGATGCCCGGATCGGAGGGCCGGCCGACGAGGATTCCGGTCACTGATGCGGTCCATGCCTCCCGCGTGATCCTGCCGGCGTAGAGCCGCGACGTCTGGTCGACGAAGTAGCCGCCTTCGCGCGAGCCCGGGCTCGCGATCAGCTGATCGACGGGAGCGGGTCCGATGCGCTGGCCGCGGCAGTCCTGCTGGACCTGCCCGAGGAACGCGTCGAATCCGGGGTCCGGACGCCAGGCGTCGGACGCGCAGCCCGCGACGGCGAGCGCGACGGCCGCCAGCGCTATCCGGCGGCGCGGCGCACCGCGCACCGCGTTCACGTCTGCCTGCTTCGCGACGTGCACCGGGCTACTTCGCATGGGCCGCGCGATACGTCCGGATGCGGTCCTTCAATCCCGGTGCGGCCACCGAGGCGACGAGGTCGGCCATGTCCTGCGCGCGGGTGTCGAGGCTGGTGGCGGCGTTCAGGCGCGCCACGGCCTCGGCGCCGAGCGTCGTGGCGCGCTCCCGCTCGGCGAGGATCTCCTCGGCCCAGCGCTCGCGCGGCGCGCGCCGCTGCGCGAGCCCGATCGAGAGCGCGTGGGGCGCGCTCACCACCTTCGATGCGGCGAGCAGCGCGCGGGCGTGGTCGGCGCCGACGCGGTGCGCGAGCCGGCGGGTGCCGAGCTGCACGCCGAACTGCAGCCCGGGCAGGCGGAAGGTCGTCTCCGGGGCGGCGATGCGGATGCCGCACGCGGCGAACAGATCGACGCCGGCGCCGAAGTTGCGGCCATGCGCGAGCGCGAGCGTGGCGAACGGCGCGTGGTAGACGGCCTGCAGAAGCTGCTCGATACGGACGAAGCGCAGGACGAGCTCGGCCTCGCTCGCGTTCTCGAAATCGGTGAAATCGAAGCCCGCGGAGAGGTTCTTGCCGGCCCCGGAGAGCACCAGCAGCCGCGTGCCGTCGCGGTGCGCTTCGGACACGGTGGCGAGCAGCGCCTCGATCAGGTCGGACGACAGCGCGTTCGCCTTGTCCGGCCGGTTAAGCGTGAGCAGCGTGACCGGGCCGTCACGCTCGACCAGCAGGTCCATCTGGGCAGGCCCTCGAGACGCACATCCGGCAATTGGAGCAAGGGGCGGGGCCCTTGCCTATCCCCTTCAGCGCCGGGACGGAGGCATTCGACACGTTGCCGGCGCGGGCCTCCCGCGCGGAACGCAGTGGCTGTGCATTCGTTGCGGTCGCCGGGGACGGCCCGGGGTCCGGGCTAGGCGCCCGACCGGGCGCGGACCTCCGCCGACCGGTCCCAGAAGTTCGGCAACGTCGCGTTGTGGTATCCGGAAACGAAGCGCGACGCGCGACCGGTCGCGGGATCGAAGACGTGGCGGGCCACGGCGCCGATGTTCGCGCCGTAGACGTGGATGCTGATCGACGGTCGGTCGGGCAGGGCATTGGCGACGACGTGGATGTCGCCGACCGTCGGCGAGACCTTGTCGACCTCGCCGGGAGCGACCCGGTGAGCCCCGGTCCGCCGCATCGGCGCCCCGGGTTCGGGCACGGCGTACTCCTCGCACGTCTCCGCGCCGCGCAGCACGCCGACCATGCCCCAAACGGTGTGGTCGTGCACCGGCGTACGCTGGCCGGGGCCCCACACGAAGCTCACCACCGAGAAGCGCTCGCGCGGATCGCAGTAGAGGAGATACTGCCGGTACGAGTCGGCGGCCTCGCGCGCGAACGCCTCCGGCAGCCAGTCGTCGTGGCGCACGAGCTCGGCGAGGAGCGGCGCGCCTTCGGCAAACACCTTGGCCTCGTCGTCGCCGTGCCGGTCGATCACGGCGCTGAACCGGGCGATGAACTCGCGAAACCGGGCTGCGTCGGTCATGGCTTCTCTCCCTTGCTGCTCCCGGCGCCGAGCCCGGCGAGCACCTCGTCGGTGTGCTCGCCGAGCGCCGGCGGGTTGCGATAGATCGCGAATCGCCCGCGACGGCTCGCGAGCGGCGACCCGAAGGTGCGCGTGCGCGCGCCGCCGGGCAGCGTGATCGGCTGCACCCAGCCCATGTGCTCGACCTGCGGGTCGGCGAGCACCTGGCCGTACGTGTTGATCGGCGCGCACGGCACGCCGAGCCCGCCGAACAGCGCGAGCCAGTGCGCGACCGTCGCGCGCGCGAAATCGGCCTCAAGCAGCGCGCGCAGCGCCGCCTGATGCTGCGCGCGCAGCGCGGTGCTGGCAAAGCGCGCGTCGGCCGCGAGATCGGGGCGGCGCATGCCCTCGCACACCGCGCGCCACAGGCGGTCGTTTCCCGCGGCCATCGCGAAGTAGCCGTCCTGCGCCCGGAACGCCTGGTACGGCGCGTTGCGCGGGTGCGCCGATCCGAGCTTCGCAGGGTCGCGGCCGGTGCCGAAGTGCTCGCTCGTCTGCAGCGCGGCGACGCCGAGCGTCGCGCCGAGCATCGAGACGTCGATGTGGTCGCCACGGCCCTCGCGCTCGGCCGCGCGCAGCGCCGCGACGATCGCGAACGCGGCGTAGAGGCCGGCGCTGAAGTCGGCGATCGGCACGCCGCATTTCACCGGCGCGCCGCCCGGCTCGCCGGTCACGCTCATCACGCCGCCGATCGCCTGGACCGTGAGATCGAAGCCGCCCTCGCCGGCGCGCGGGCCGGTCTGGCCGTAGGCCGAGACCGAGCAGTAGACGAGCGCCGGCTTCTCGCGCGCGAGCGCGTCGTAGCCGAGCCCGAGGCGCTCGAGCGTCCCGGGGCGGAAGTTCTCGATCACGACGTCGCCCGAGAGGGCGAGCGCGCGCGCCGCCGCGCGCTGCCCGGCGTCCTTGAGATCGAGCACGACCGAGCGCTTGTTGCGGTTGAGGGAGGCGAAATTCTCGGAGTAGCCGCCGGTGAGCGGCGGCCAGCTGCGCAGCCCGTCGCCGTCGGGCGACTCGACCTTGATCACGTCGGCGCCCAGGTCGGCGAGCAGCATGCCGCAGAACGGGCCCGCGGCGATCTGGCAGAACTCGATGACCCGGATGCCGGCGAGCGGAAGCATGGCAGACTGGCGCGCTGAAACCGCACATTCTAAGCGAGAGCTCCGGGGAGGGCAGGCGATGGGCGAGTTCGTGTACTGGCTCGGGATGAGCGCCGTCGCCGTGACGGCGGCCGCCGGCGTGCTGGAAGCCGGCCGCAAGCCGATCGATCTCTTCGGGATGGTGCTGGTCGCGCTCGCCGCGGGGCTCGGCGGCGGCACGGTCCGCGATCTGCTGCTCGACCGGACCGCGTTCTGGCTCGCCGACCAGACCTACCTCTACGCGGCGCTCGCTGCCGGCCTGGCGACCTTCGCCGCCGCGCGCGTGATGCGGCTGCCCGCGCGGCTCTTCCTGCTGCCGGACGCGGTCGGCCTCGCGCTCTTCACCGTCGTCGGCACGCAGGTCGGGCTCGCGTATGGCGTGCCGTGGCTCGGCGCGACGTTCCTCGGCGTGGCGACCGGCGTGCTCGGCGGCGTGCTGCGCGACATCCTGTGCAACGAGGTGCCGCTCGTGTTCGGCGGCGAGCTCTACGGCACCGCCGCGTGGGGCGGTGCGCTGCTGATGGTCGGCCTGATGGCGGCCGGGGTCGCGCAGGGCGTCGCGGCCGTCGCGGCCGCCGCCGCCATCCTGGCGGTGCGCCTCGCCGCGATCCAGTGGCGGATCACGCTGCCGCAGTTCAAGGCGCTCGCCTGAGCGCGGGCGGCTCAGCGACCGGCGAGCCGCGCCACCATGGCGTTCGAGCCGTCGCGCGTGCCCTTGTAGCCGAACGCGAACGGCAGCTGCCGGCCGTCGCCGCGCTGGTAGGCCGCCTCGAGCTCGGGCTGGCGGCGCGACGCGAAGAGCGAAATCGGGCCGGAGTACGCGCCGTAGAGCCGCATGTCCCAGCCCCGCTCGCGCAGGATGCGGTACGGAATGCCGGTGTCGTCCTGCACCAGCGGATCGGCGATCTCGAGGATGGTCTCGCGCATCCGCGCGAAGCCCGGCTGGTGCAGCAGGTAGGAGGCGGACTTGACGAGCACCGCGGCGGGCCTGAGCGACGCGACGTAGCGCGCGAGCTGCGGCTGCGCGCGCAGCCCCGCGTCGCTCGCGTCGGCGGAGAAATAGTAGAGCGTCTGCAGCTTGCCGATGTCCGGGTGGTAGAACGCGACGGCGACCGAGCGCACCGCCGTCGCCGCGCTGGCGCCGCCGACATCGAATGCGCGGATCGCGACGATGCGCGCGCGGATCGCGCCCATCGAGGCCGCGAGGACCGGCAGGACGCCGCGGATGCGCGGCGTGTCGAGCTGCGCGGCCATGTTGTTGGTCATGAAGAAGTTGAGCGCCAGGAGGTCGCCGAGCGCGGCCCGCATGTCGTGCAGGGTCTGCGCGACCTCGCGCCGCGGCATGCGGTCGAGCTCCGGCAGCGCGCCCGGCGGCTCGAGGCCGATGAAGACGTAGGTGTCGCACAGCGGGAACAGCAGGTACGCGTTCAGGAAATCCGGGCCGCTGAACGGGTAGAAGAGGGTGCGGCAGCGCGGGTGCTCGGCGGCGAGCGCCTCGTCGCGCCAGGCCTCCAGCGCCCGCAGGCGGCCCGCGCGCAGCCTCTGCCAACGCGGGGCGAGCCAGTCGCGGTGCGCCTGCCAGGCTCGATCGCTTGCGAGCGGCGCGTGCAGCGCGTAGTCGGGGGCGATTCCCCCGAGCATGCGCGCGATCGAGGTGACCCGCGGATCGAACGGCAGGTCGTCGGCGGCGCAGGCGGGCGCGGCGGGCAGGGCCGCGCCGGCGAGCGCGAGGGCAAGCGCGACGAGATGGCCGGACGCAGCGCGGGCGAGCCCGGGGAACCTCCGCGAGACCGCGCTCGCGCGCGGTCGGGACGGGAGGATCGCGCAGGGGCCCGTAGGCCCCTTTCGCAGGGTCTCCCCGGTCACTGCGCCTTCAGGCCGGAGGCCTTGGCCGCAGCGCTCCATTTCGCGAGCTCCGCCGCGAGCTCGGCGCCGAGCGCGTCGGGCGTGCTGTAGGTCGCGCTCGCGCCCTGCTTCACGAAACTGTCGAGCACGTCCCTCGCGCTCAGCGTGCCCTTCAGCGCCTCGTTCAGCTTCGCGATCGCCGCCGCCGGCGTGCCGGCCGGCGCGATCAGGAAGAGCCGCGGCGAGGCGTCGAACCCGGGAAACGTGTCGGCGAGCGCCGCCCAGCCGGGCGCATCGGCAAGCTTCATCGGGCTCGTCAGGCCGATCGGGCGGAGCCTGCCGCCGCGCGCCTGCGCCAGCGCCGGCGAGGCGCTCATGATCGCTAGCGGGATCTGCCCGCTGACGATGTCGGGAATGATCGGCGAGGCGCCCTTGTACGGCACGTGCACCACGTCGACACCGGCCCGGCTCTTGAACAGCTCGAACGCGAGGTGGTGCACCGTGCCGAACCCCGGCGAGCCGTAGCTGTACTTGCCGGGGTGGGCCTTCAGGAGCGCGATCAGCTCGGCCGCGTTCTGCGCCGGGACCGCGGGATTGGCCATGATCGCGAGCGGCAGCGTGCAGGCGCCGCCGACCGGCGCGAAGCTCTTCAGCGGATCGTAAGTCACTCTCGCGTACACGCTCGGCGCGATCAGGATCGACGTGTCGGCGAAGTAGGTCGTGTAGCCGTCGGGGGCGGCCTTGGCGAGCGCGTCGGCGGCGAGCGTCCCGCCGGCGCCGGGGCGGTTCTCGACGACGATCTGCTGGCCGAGGAGCTCGCCCATCCTGCCGGCGACGATGCGCGCGAGCGTGTCGGCGCCGCCGCCCGCCGAGAAGCCGACGAGCATGCGCACCGGCTTGGTCGGGTAGTCCTGCGCGACCGCCGGGATCGGCAGCGCGGCGAGCGCGGCGAGCGCCGCGCGGAGCAGGCGTTTCATGGGCTCCTCCTCGTTGCGTGACCGCGGACCGCGGCGGGCGCCGCGGCGGGGCGTTCATTAGGCCGCAACGCACGGGCGCTGGCAAGCGGCGGCGCGGCGTGCGCCGGCACGGCGGATCCCCGCCTTCGCGGGGATGGCCCCGCGCGGGCGGCGCCGCCGCGCGACGCGAGGTCAGCCTAGCCGGACGTACTCGTACTCGACCGGGAGGTTGTTGATGCCGCGGTCGGGCGGCGCGATCCAGCCGGCCATCTTCCCGGGCTCGCGGACCGGCTGCATCAGGCTGCGCACGAACGCGCGGTCGGACTCGCTCGGCAGCGAGGCCGGAAGCTGCCGCTCGTACGCCTCGCGCGAGATCGGCGTGCCGCCCGGGTCGGTCGGAACGCCGGCCCAGGCGCCGATCGAGCGCCGGAACCGGGTCGAGGGCAGCGCGAGCTGGAAGTCGACGCCGGCGCGCTTGATCGCCATGTTCCAGCGCTTGACGCCGATCTCGCAGTCCCTGACGTAGGCGCTGCGCGCGATCTCGTTCATGGCGTTGCGCATCGGGACCGTGTCGGTGGCGACGCCGCCCTTGCCGTCCGGCACGTCGAGCGCGAAGGTCGCGTCCGCGCAGACGTGGTCCTCGTATTGCGACTCGTCCGGCCGGCCTTTGATGCCGTTCGCGAAAGTGGTCGCGGCGTTCGACGAGACCTCCGAGCCGAAGAGATCCAGCGAGGACGTGAACCAGAAGTTGAGATAGCGCTGCAGCGTCGGCAGGTCGACCGCGCCGTGCCGGCGGATCGCCTCGGGATTGTCGGTGCCGAGTTCCTTCATCACCTCGAGCGTGCGCCGGATCACGCGGGCAATGCCGGTCTCGCCGACGAACATGTGGTGCGCCTCCTCGGTCAGCATGAACCGGCAGGTGCGCGCGAGCGGATCGAACGAGGACTCGGCGAGGCTCTTCAGCTGGAACTTGCCGTCGCGGTCGGTGAAGTAGGTGAACATGTAGAACGACAGCCAGTCGCTGATCGGCTCGTTGAACGTGCCGAGGATGCGCGGCTTGTCGGCGTCGCCCGAGTGGCGCGCGAGCAGCTCCTCTGCCTCCTCGCGGCCGTCGCGGCCGAAATAGGCGTGCAGGAGGTAGACCATCGCCCACAGGTGGCGGCCTTCCTCGACGTTCACCTGGAACAGGTTGCGCAGGTCGTAGAGCGACGGGCAGGTGTGCCCGAGCAGGTGCTGCTGCTCGACCGACGCGGGCTCGGTGTCGCCCTGCGTCACGATCAGGCGGCGGAACTGCGAGCGGAACTCGCCGGGCACCTGCTGCCACACCGGCTGGCCGAAGGCGTCGCCGAAGCCGATCTTGCGGTCGGGGATCGCGTCGGCGAGGAAGATCCCCCAGCGGTAGTCGGGCATCTTCACGTAGCCGTAGCTCGCCCAGCCCTGTGCGTCGACGCCGACTGCGGTGCGCAGGTAGACGTCGTTCGCCTCGAAGTCGTGCGGCCCGAGCTCGCGCCACCACTCGAGGAACCTCGGCTGCCAGTGCTCGAGCGCCCGCTGCAGCGTCCGGTCGTTCGCGAGGTTGACGTTGTTCGGGATGCGCTCCGAGTAGTTGATGCTCATGCAGGCTCCTGATGAGATGTCTTCTTGTGCCGGTCTAGTACGTCTCGACGTGGTAGCGGCTCTGCGCGCGCAGCTGCGGGAGCAGGCCGTCCCAGTCGACGCCGTGCGCGCGGCAGGCGTCGGCGAAGGCCTCCTCGACGCCTTTCTCCATGCCCTTGAGGCCGCAGATGTAGATGTAGCAGTTCCCGTCGGCCAGCAGCCGCGCCACCTTGTCGCCGCGCGCGCGGATCATGTCCTGAACGTACTGCTTCGGCTTCTCCGGCACGCGCGAGAACGCCAGATTGATGTCGATGAAGTCCTTCGGCAGCTTCATCAGCGGACCGAAGTAGGGCAGCTCGCCCGGCGTGCGCGCGCCGAAGAAGAGCATCAGGTCGCCGCCCTCCTTGAGCGCGATGCGGCGCCTGCGCCGCTCGGTCATCGCGCGCATCGGCGCCGAGCCGGTGCCGGTGCAGATCATCATGATCGACGAGCCCGGATGGTTCGGCATCAGGAACGTCGCGCCGTACGGCCCGACGATCTTCACCTGGTCGCCCTTCCTCAGGTCGCACAGGAAGTTCGAGGCGACGCCGCGCACCGGCCTGCCGTCGCGGTCCTCGGTCACCCGCTTCACCGTGATCGACAGATTGTTGTAGCCGGGGCGCTCGCCGTTGCGCGGGCTCGCGACCGAGTACAGCCGCACGTGGTGCGGCTTGCCGTTCGCGTCCTCGCCCGGCGGGATCACGCCGATCGACTGCCCCTCGAGCACCGGGAACGCGGTGTTGCCGAAGTCGAGCACGATGTGGTGGATCTCGCTCGAGGTGTCCTCCGCGGTGAGGCGGAAGTTCCCGGTGCAGGTCGCCACCGCCGGACGGGCGAGGCCGTAGAGGTTGAGGTAGGGATGCGCCGCCGACCACGGCGGCGCGACCTGGCCGCCCTGGCCGGCGGTCGCCTCCGCCGTGATGCGGACGACGTCCTCGGGCGTGTCCGCCGCGCCGCCCGCATCGACCTCGGTCTCCGGCGGCAGCTCATCCCAGCCGAACTGCTCCTCGAGCGTGTAGGGCTTGTCCTTCGCGACCCGCCGCCAGCTGTCGATCGCGCCGGTGGGGCAGGGCGCGATGCACTGGTTGCAGCCTTCGCATACCTCGAACTTGACGACGTAGTTGCGCGAGTCGTGCGTGATCGCGTCGATCGGGCACGTCTCCTCGCAGGTGTTGCACCGGATGCAGATCTCCGGGTCGATCAGGTGCTGGCGGACGAGTTCGGTCGGAGCGTTCATGGTGCGATCACTCAACGCGAGCCTTGGGTCACCGTCGTCGCACGCCAGCACCTGTCGACTGGCTTGGAGGATCTGCAAGGGGCGGGGAAGGGGTGGAACCCTTCCCGTCCCACCTCGGCCCCCTTGTGCGATCGGGCCGGGTCGATCAGGTGCTGGCGGACGAGTTCGGCCGGAGCGTTCATCGATCAGCTGAAGCGCACGTACTCGAAGTCGAGCGGCTGGTTGTTGATGCCGCGCGCCGGCGGAGCGATCCAGTTCGCGAACTTGCCGGGCTCGGCCACGCGCCCCATCAGCGAGGCGACGAACTCGCGGTCGGCCTCTGTCGCCAGCCACTGCGTGTGCATGTGAGTCCACTCGGCCTCGGACAGCACCTTGCCGTCCGGGCTGATGTGCGCACCGGCGAAGATGCCGATGCGGCGGTTGAACGCCTTGTGCGGCAGCTTGAAGCGGAAATCGATGCCCGCCTTCTCGACCACCTTGTTCCAGCGGCCGATGCCGGCCTCGACGTCCTTGATGTAGTCGTCGCGCAGCCGCTCGTTCAGCGCGTTCAGCGCCGGGACGTGCTTCTGCACGATCCGCTCGCCGGCGAGGTCGAGCACCGGGTACTCGTCGTTCGCGAGCTGGTGGTCGTCGCCGATCTTGGTCTCCTCGAAGCGGCCCTTGAGCCCGGTCGTGTAGAAGCTCGCGGCGTTGGAGGAGATCTCGGACCCGTACAGGTCGAGCGTGACGCTGTAGTGGAAATTCAGGTAGCGCTGGATCGTCGGCAGGTCGATCACGCCGAGCGCGCGCACCTTGTCCGGGTCGTCGACCTTGTGCGTCTTCATCACCTCGCAGGTGCGCTGGATCGCGCGGCTGATCCCGCTCTCGCCGACGAACAGATGATGCGCCTCCTCGGTCAGCATGAAGCGGCAGGTGCGCGAGAGCGGATCGAACCCGGACTCGGCGAGCGCGGCGAGCTGGTACTTGCCGTCGCGGTCGGTCAGGAAGGTGAACATGAAGAACGACAGCCAGTCGGGCGTCTTCTCGTTGAAAGCGCCGAGGATGCGCGGGTTGTCGGCGTCGCCGGAGCGGCGCTCGAGCAGCGCCTCGGCCTCCTCGCGGCCGTCGCGCCCGAAGTGCGCGTGCAGCAGGTAGACCATCGCCCACAGGTGCCGGCCCTCCTCGACGTTCACCTGGAAGATGTTCCGCAGGTCGTACAGCGAGGGGCAGGTGAGCCCGAGATGGCGCTGCTGCTCGACCGAGGCGGGCTCGGTGTCGCCCTGCGTGACGATGATCCGGCGCAGCGTCGAGCGGTACTCGCCCGGCACCTCCTGCCAGGCGGGCTCGCCCTTGTGCGCGCCGAAGTTGATCCTGCGGTCGGCCTCGCCGGGCGTGAGGAAGATGCCCCAGCGGTAGTCGGGCATCTTGACGTAGTCGAAATGCGCCCAGCCCTTCGGGTCGACGCTGATGGCGGTGCGCAGGTAGACCTCGAACTTGGTCGATTCCTCCGGCCCCATCTCCTTCCACCAGTCGAGGTAGGCCGGCTGCCAGCGCTCGAGCGCGCGCTGCAGCGTCTTGTTGTCAGAGAGGTGGACGTTGTTCGGGATCCGTTCGTTGTAGTCGACGTTCGACATTGACTGCTCCGGTGTGTGAATCGTTGATCGTGAAGCGCTGAACGTTGAGCGTTGAGCGTTAGGCGTTAGGCATGGGCCGGCGCCCGCAGGTGGCGTAGCGAGCGACCCTGCCTGCGCGCCGCCGGGGACATCGCAAGGGGGAATCCCCCTTGCTCGTACGACCGGGCTTGCGCCGCAGTGCCGCGCCCGTCACCGCAGCGGCCATCGCCGGCGCTCTCGCTGCCTGCTATACGCGCTCCCAGTTGAACTTGGCCTTGGCGCCCTTGCCGAACACCTTCAGCGCGCCTTCCTCGCCGACCGCGTTCGGCCGATTGAAGATCCAGTTCTGCCACGCGGTCAGCCGGCCGAAGATGCGCGTCTCCATCGTCTCGGCGACCGGGAACCGGAGGTTCGCCTCGAGGCCGGTCAGGGCATCCGGCGACTGGCTGGCGCGCTCCTCGATCGCGATGCGCACTTCGTCCTCCCAGTCGAGGTCGTCGGGCGTGAACGTGACCAGCCCCAGCCCGGCGGCGGCCTCGGCGGCGAGCGGCTCGCCGACGTGCTTGCGGGCGGCGTCCACCGGCGCCTGCTCGCCGCAGAAGCGGGTCTGGATGCGGGTCCAGCCGTTCACCATCGGGTAGGCGCCGAAGTTCGCCTCCGAGAGCACGATCCTCGGCGCGGCCGCGGCGTCGTCGGGCAGGTGCAGCATGTAGCTGCGGTCGGCGGCGAGCGCAAGCTCGGCGAGCGTGCCGGCGAAGCACGACTCCTGGTCGACGACGGCGTAGATCGTGCGCGGCGAGACGTCGAGCCGCGCGAGCGTCCGTCGCAGCATGCCGATCGTCTCGTTGACGAACCAGTCTCTCGCGTTGGCCGCGAGCACCTTGTCAACGGCGAGCACCGCGCCCGCGTCGCCGCGCGTCTTCAGCAGCCACGTGCCGATCTCGAGATCGTTCGTGCGCAGCATCAGGATGGCGTCGTCGAGCTCGCGCGCCATCGCGAGCGGCCACCAGGCCATGCCGGCCGCGTGGATGCCGTCGAGGCCGGACGGCTGCGCCTGCGCCGGCCCCTTCACGGTGATCGTCACGGTGCGTGCGGCACGGTCGATCCGCGCATCGACGTGCTCGTAGTGGTAGCCGGCGTCGTCGATCCTGCGCTGGAGCGGCGTCAGGGCGATGCCCTTGCCGCCGGCGCGTCCGCTCGCCCTCGTCAGCCGGTCGACGTGCTCCTTGACCGCCTGCGCCCAGCCCTGCGGCTTCGCGACGTGGTCGACCAGGTTCCACTGCTTGGCGCGTTCGGCGCGCACGCCCTCGGTCGTGGTGCAGAAGAAGTCGGCGAGATCGCGCCGCACCTTGCGCTTGTCGGTCACGCGGGTGAGGCCGCCGGTGCCGGGCAGCACCCCGAGCAGCGGCACCTCGGGCAGGCTGACCGCGGACGAGCGGTCGTCGATCATCAGGATCTCGTCGCAGGCGAGCGCGAGCTCGTAGCCGCCGCCGGCCACCGCGCCGTTGACCGCGGCGAGGAAGCGCAGGCCCGAGTGGCGGCTGGAATCCTCGATCCCGTTGCGCGTCTCGTTGGTGAACTTGCAGAAGTTCACCTTCCACGAGTGCGGCGAGAGGCCGAGCATGTAGATGTTCGCGCCGGAGCAGAACATGCGCTCCTTGGCGCTGGTGAGCACGACGACCTTCACCTCCGGGTGCTCGAAGCGGATGCGCTGCAGGGCATCGTGCAGCTCGATGTCGACGCCGAGGTCGTAGGAATTGAGCTTCAGCCGGTAGCCCGGGCGCAAGCCCTTTTCCTCGTTCACGTCCATCGACAGCGTCGCGACCGGCCCGTCGAACGAGAGGCGCCAGTGCGCGTACTTCTCGGGGTGGGTGTCGTAGGTGACGAGGGCCTTCGCTTCCCCGCCGGCAGTCTGCTCGAGAACCGCGCTCATGTGTGTCTCCTTCTCCTTTGCCGTATGTTGTTCAGGCCAGCACCGCGCGCCGCAGGTTCCCCAGGCTCTCCTCGATCGTCCGCCCGGCGGTGTCCACCGTGCGATCGGCCTGGCCGTAGAGCGCCGCGCGACCGTGCAGGATGCGCCGCAGGTCTTCCATCGCCGCGTCGTTGCCGGCCATCGGCCGGTAGTCGCCCTGCGCGGCGACGCGGTGCATGTGCTCCTCGGGCGCGGCCTTGAGCCACACCGTGAAGCAGGTCGAGAGCAGCAGATCGTAGGTCCCCGGCTCCGAGACGATGCTGCCGCCGGCGGCGATCACGCACGGGGTGCCGCGCTCGAGGATCCGCTCGAGCGCGCGGCGCTCGTAGCGGCGGTAGCCGGTCTGCCCGTGCAGCAGGAAGACCTCGTGCAGGCTGGTGCCGGCGTCGGCCTCGATCTCGCGGTCGAGCTCGATGAACGGCACGCCGAGCTCGGCGGCGAGCCGCGCGCCGAGCGTCGACTTCCCGGCGCCGCGCAGCCCGATCAGCGCGAAGCGCTTGCGCCGGTCGGCCGCCGCGGCGCCGTAGTCCTTGATGAGTTGCGTGCGGAGCTCCGCGAGCTTCTCCTGCGGCAGCCGCTTGAGGAACTGCTGGGTGAGCACAAGCTCGACAGAGTGCTCGCCCTCGTCGCGCAGCAGGTCGGCGAGCGGCAGGCCGAGCGCCTGGCCGATCTGCCGCAGGACCAGGATCGACGTGTTGCCCTGGCCGGCCTCGAGCTGCGCGAGATAGCGCTCGGAGACCCCGGAGTCGCGCGCCAGGAGCTTGCGGGTCATGCCGCGCCGCGCGCGCGCCTCGCGCACGCGCTCGCCGAGGCGCTGCAGGAACTCCGCGTCCTGCGGTTCGCGGACCGCCGATTCGGCGGCCTTGCGCGCGAGGCGTTGCGGCGCGACCGGGGCGCCCATCGTGTCTTGATCTCCTGGTGCTTGCACTCTAGCCTCTCCGGCGGCGTTCGCCATCAGGAAGAACTAGGTGAACTATACTGCTTGTGTTCTTGAGTTCATGCATTATAATGCATTTCACTCGAATTGCAAGCGCTCAGGCCGAGGCGCGGAAAGTCCGGAAGAACGCAGGAGCACCCGATGGCGCTGGATCTGACGATCCTCGTGGGCACGATGACCGGAACGGCGCAGCTGGTCGCGCAGGCGCTCGAGCTCGCGCTCGACGACGGCGACGCGCGGGTGACCGTGCGTCCGATGGACGGGTTGGCCGCGGATGCGTTCGCTGGCGGCGGCCTGTTCCTGATCTGCACCTCGACCTACGGCCAGGGCGATGTTCCCGACAACGCGAAGCAGCTCTACGAGTCGTTGCAGAACGAGCGGCCGGATCTCGCCGACGTCCGGTACGGCGTGATCGCGCTCGGTGACCGGACCTATGCGGACACGTTCTGCAACGGCGGCAGGCGGTTCGACGCCGCGCTCGCGGCGTGCGGCGCGCGCCGCATCGGGGAGATCCTCTGCCACGACGCGAGCGCCGGGACGATGCCGGAAGAGGTCGCCGAGGCGTGGGTCGGCGGCTGGATCGCGCTCGCGCGCGAGCAACTGCAGCTGACGGCGTGACGACGAGCCGGAACATGACGCCGAGCGAATTTCATGCGCTGGTCGCCCCGGTCGCACGGCACATCGCCGGGCGGCCGCTCGACGCGACGCTCGAAGCCGAGCTGAACCGCGCGTTCCCGCCCGGGGGCGGGCCGTTTCGCGAGATCGAGCGCGCGTGCCACGCCGCGATCGCGGCGGGCTGGATGTGCCGCGAGGGCGATGCCGCGCGCAGGTACGGCCGGATCTTCGAGCCGGAGGCGGCGCTCGCCGGATTCAGCGTGGACGTGGTGGACATCACCGATCTGGTCGGCAATCATCACGTCCATCCGACGGGGGAGATCGACATGATCATGCCGGTGACGCCGGCGGCGAGATTCGACGGCCGCGGCCGCGGCTGGCTGGTGTACGCGCCAGGCACCGGCCACCGCCCGACGGTGACCGACGGGCGCGCGCTGGTGCTCTATCTGCTGCCCCAGGGCCGCATCGAGTGGAGCAAGTCCGGCTGAGGCGCGCGCACGGTCCCGGCACGCGAACGAGGAGAGAGGAAGTGACGCCAGACGAATTCCAGGCGCTGCTGCGGCCGATGGCCGAGCGCGTGCGCGGCAGGGCGCTCGACAAGGCGCTCGAGGCCGACCTGAACCGGGACTTCCCCGGCGACGGCGACGCGGTGCAGGCGGTCGCGCGCGCCTGCCGCGAGGCGATCGCGGCGGGCTGGATGTGCAACCGCGAGGCCGGGGGCATAAAATACGGCCGGGTCGTCAAGCCGGCGCCGGAGCTCGCCGGCTGCAGCGTGGACGTGGTGGAGATGGAGAACGTGAAGGGCCCGCACCACCGGCACCCGAACGGCGAGATCGACCTGATCATGCCCGTCGCCGCGGGCGCCAAGTTCGATGGACACGGGGCCGGATGGCTCGTGTACGGTCCGGGCACCGCGCACCATCCGACCGTGACGGACGGAAAGGCCCTGGTGCTGTATCTTCTGCCCGAGGGCGCGATCGAGTTCACGCGGAGCTGAGCGGCCGCGGGAGGCCCGGACCGGGCGGGACAAACCAGGAGGGGCGGCAGCGCCGTTGCCGCGCATCGCGGCCGGCGGACGCCGCAACGAGAGAGGAGGGGGAAGCGTGCCGAGCCTGAGCACGGCCGACCACGGCGCGAGCCCGCCGTCGGTGACCGTCCCGCGGGACTACAACGCGGCGCACGACCTCGTCGAGCGCAACCTCGCGGCCGGCCGCGGCAGCAAGATCGCGTACATCGACGACGCCGGCAGCTATACGTATGCGGAGCTGGCCGAGCGCGTCGATCGCGCGGCGAACGCGCTCACCGCGCTGGGTCTCGAGATGGAGCACCGGATGATGCTGGTGCATCTCGACACCATCGACTGGCCGAGCGTGTTCCTCGGCGCCATCAAGGCGGGGATCGTGCCGGTCGCGGTGAACACGCTGCTCACGAGCGCCGACTACCAGTACATGCTGCAGGACAGCCGCGCGCGGGCGCTCGTCGTCTCCGAGCAGCTGCTGCCGGTGCTCGAGCCGGCGATCAAGTCCTCGCCGTTCCTCAAGCACGTCGTCGTCTCCGGCCGGAACCCCGGCCGCTACCTCTCGCTGCAGGCGCTGATGGCCGAGGCGGCCGGCCATCGCGAGCCCGCGCCCACGACGAGCGACGATCCGTGCTTCTGGCTCTACTCGTCGGGCTCGACCGGCGCGCCGAAGGGAACGGTCCACATCCATTCGAGCCCGATCCAGACCGCCGAGCTCTACGCGCGGCCAATCCTCGGCATCCGCGAGGAGGACGTCGTCTTCTCCGCCGCGAAGCTCTTCTTCGCCTACGGCCTCGGCAACGCGCTCTCGTTTCCGCTCGCGGTGGGCGCCACGACGGTCCTCATGGCCGAGCGCCCCACGCCGGAATCGGTGTTCAAGCGCTTGACCGGGCACAAGCCGACGATCTTCTACGGCGTGCCGACGCTGTTCGCGGCGCTCCTCGCGGCGCCGTCCCTGCCGAAGCGCACCGACGTCGCGATGCGGGTGTGCACCTCCGCGGGCGAGGCGTTGCCGGCCGACATCGGCAAGCGCTGGACCGACCACTTCGGCGTCGAGATCCTCGACGGCATCGGCTCGACCGAGATGCTGCACATCTTCCTGTCGAACCGGCCGGGCGAGGTGCGCTACGGCACGACCGGCAAGCCGGTGCCGGGCTACGCGCTGCGCCTGGTGGACGAGAACGGCGACCTGGCGCCGACCGGCGAGCTCGGCGAACTGCAGATTTCCGGGCCGACGGCCGCGGCGATGTACTGGAACAACCGCGCGCGGTCGCGCGACACGTTCATGGGCGCGTGGACGCGCAGCGGCGACAAGTACACGGTCGACGCCGACGGCTACTACACCTACGGCGGCCGCTCGGACGACATGCTGAAGGTGAGCGGCATCTACGTCTCGCCGTTCGAGGTCGAGGCCGCGCTGCTCAGCCATCCGGACGTGCTCGAGGCGGCCGTGATCGGCGTTCCGGACGAGCAGGATCTGATCAAGCCCAAGGCGTTCGTCGTCACGAAGCAGGGCGCGAAGGCGTCCGACGCGCTCGGCGACGCCCTGAAGCAGCACGTCAAGGACCGCCTCGCGCCCTACAAGTATCCGCGCTGGGTGGAATTCGTTCCGGAGCTGCCGAAGACGGCGACCGGCAAGATCCAGCGCTTCAAGCTGCGCGCGCTTGAGGAGGGTGCGCGCAAGTAACTCCAAGAGCAAGGCATTCTGCAACCACGACGTCCACGGAGGGAAGCATGACAGAAGCGAAGTTCCGTAGCAGCGGTCGCCGCAAGTTCCTGCAGGATACGGCAGCCCTCGGCGGCGCGGCCGCGCTCGGCGGGTTCGCCCCCGCGATCGCCCGCGCGCAGGCGCGGAAGGTGAGGGTCGGGCTGATGCTTCCCTACAGCGGGACGTACACCCAGCTCGGGATCGCGATCGAGAACGGGTTCCGGCTCGCGATCGCGGAGAACGGCGGCAACATCGCCGGGCGCGAGATCGAGTACGTCAAGCTCGACGACGAGTCGAACCCGGCCAAGGCGACCGACAACGCGAACAAGCTCGTCACCGGCGACAAGGTCGACATCCTGGTCGGCACGGTGCACTCCGGCGTCCAGGCCGGGATGCTGAAGATCGTGCGCGAGACGGGGGTGCTGCACATCGGCCCGAACGCGGGCCTGAACGCGATGACGACCGCGTTGTGCGCGCCGAACATGTTCCGCACGTCGTTCGCGAACTCGCAGGTGTCCTATCCGATGGGCAAGGTCCTCGCCGAGCGGCGCGTGAAGAACGCGGTGACGCTGACGTGGAAGTACTCGGCCGGCGAGGAGAGCGTGAACGGATTCAAGGACGCGTTCACCAAGGGCGGCGGCAAGATCATGCGCGACCTGTGGATCCCGTTCCCGAACGTCGAGTTCCAGTCGCTGCTCACCGAGATCGCGTCGCTCAAGCCCGAGGCGGTCTACGTCTTCTTCGCCGGCGGCGGCGCGGCGAAGTTCCTCCGCGACTACCAGGCCGCGGGGCTCAAGGGCAAGATCCCGCTGTACGGCGCCGGATTCCTGACCGACGGGATTCTCGAGGCGGCCGGGGTCGCGGAGGCGGCCGAGGGGGTCGAGACGACGCTGCACTACGGCGACGGCATCGACACCGCCAAGAACAATGCGTTCCGCCTGAGCTACGCCAAGGCGTACAAGCTCCAGCCCGACGTGTACGCGGTGCAGGGCTACGACGCCGGGTTGCTGTTCGTCGCCGGGATGAAGGCGGTCAAGGGTGACATCGGGAACAGGAAGGCGATGATCGCCGCGATGGAGAAGGCCGAGATCGACAGCCCGCGCGGGCGGTGGCGCATGTCGAAGGCGCACAACCCGGTGCAGGATTTCTACCTGCGCAAGGTGGTGGGCAAGGAGAACAAGGTCATCGGCGTGGCGGCGAAGTCGCTCGACTATCCGCCGGCCAGCCTCTGCAAGATGGCCTGACCCCGGCCGCTCCGACACGGGCCGACGCCTCCCGGGGGTGTCGGCCCGTTTTCGTGAATCATGGACCTCGGCACGTTCCTCATCCAGGTGCTGAACGGCGTTCAGTACGGGCTGCTGCTGTTTCTCGTCGCGAGCGGCCTGACGCTGGTGTTCGGCATCATGGGCATCATCAATCTCGCGCACGGCAGCTTCTACATGATCGGGGCCTATCTGGCCTGGTCGCTGTCGCAGCACTTCGGCAGCCTGTGGCTCGCGATCCTCGCCGGCGTCGTCCTGACCGTGCTGATCGGCGTGGCGCTGGAGTGGCTGCTCATAAACAAGCTCTACCACCGCGATCACCTGTACCAGGTGCTGCTCACCTACGGCCTGATACTCGTCTTCGAGGAGCTGCGCAGCGTGATCTGGGGCAACGACGTGCACGGAGTCGCTGTGCCCGAGTGGCTCGCCGCTTCGATCCGGCTCACCGACACGCTCGCCTATCCGGTCTACCGGCTCTGGATCTCGGCCGTCTGCCTGGTGCTCGCGGTGCTGATGTACCTGCTCATCCAGCGCACGCGTCTCGGCATGATGATCCGCGCCGGCGCCTCGAACCGCGAGATGGTCCAGTCGCTCGGGATCAACATCCAGCTCGTCTACCGCCTCGTCTTCGCGCTCGGTGTGGCCCTCGCCGCGTTCGCCGGCATGATCGCCGCGCCGGTCTCGTCGGTTTTTCCCGGCATGGGCAACCAGGTGCTGATCATCTGCTTCGTCGTCGTCGTGATCGGCGGCATCGGTTCGGTGAAGGGCGCGATGGCCGGAGCCATCCTCATCGGGCTGGTCGACACCTTCGGCAAGATCGTCCAGGTGGAGATCGCCGGCTTCCGGGTGCTGCCGGAGCTCGCGGGGATGACCGTCTACCTCCTCATGGCCGCGGTGCTCCTGTGGCGGCCCGAGGGAATCTTCGGAAGGCGGCTCTGAGTGGCCGGCGCGCGCGTCCGCCTTGCGGTCCTCGGCGTGCTCGCCCTGGCGCTCGCCGCGCTGCCGTTCCTCGCCGACAAGTTCTACGTCCAGCTCGCCACCAAGATCCTGATTCTGGCGATCTTCGCGATGAGCCTCGATCTCCTGGTGGGCTACACGGGGCTCGTCAGCCTCGGGCACGCCGCCTTCTTCGGCTTCGCCGGGTACCTGCTCGCGCTCGTCTCGCCGCAGTACGAGGCGGCGAACCTGTGGACCTCGCTCGCGATCGCTCTCGCGGGCAGCGCGGTTCTCGCGCTGGTGATCGGCGCGCTGGTGCTGCGCACGTCGGGCATCTACTTCATCATGGTGACGCTCGCCTTCGGCGAGATGCTGTTCCACTTGTTCCACGACACGAGCATCGCCGGCGGGTCCGACGGCATCTACGTCTATGTGCGCCCGGTCGGCACGATCTTCGGCTGGCAGCCGTTCGACTTCGAGGACTTCACCCACTTCTACTTGGTGGTGCTCGTGGCGGCGCTCGGAGTGTACGCGCTGCTGCGGATGGTGCTCGCATCGCCGTTCGGGCGCGTGATCGTGGGGATTCGCGTGAACGAGCATCGCATGCGGTCGCTCGGGTACCACACCTTCCGTTACAAGCTCGTCTGCTTCGTGCTCGCCGGCACGCTCGCCGGGCTGGCGGGCTACCTCGCCGCGGTGCAGTTCGGCGTCGTCAATCCGGACATGCTCGGTTTCCACGTTTCCGCGTCGGCGCTGATGATGCTGATCCTCGGCGGGATGGGAACGCTGGTCGGTCCGGCCATCGGCGCGGCCGTGATGATGACCCTGGAGCTCCTGTTCCAGAAGATCACCGACCACTGGCTGCTCCCGATGGGCGTTTTCATCGTGCTCGTGGCGCTGCTGCTGCCGCGCGGGCTGGTCGGTCTCGTGACCGGCGCGCGCGCAAAGGACGACTCGCGTGGCTGAGGCCGCGGCCCGCGAGACGGTGCTGCGCACCGAGGCGCTCTCGCGCCGCTTCGGCGGGCTCGCGGCGGTCGACAACGTCGCGCTCGAGTGCCGCATGGGCGAAGTGCATGCGGTCATCGGCCCGAACGGCGCCGGGAAGACCACCCTGATCAACTTGCTCTCGGGAGACCTGCCGCCGTCCGCCGGGCGGGTGTTCCTGCGCGACCGCGAGATCACCGGCCTGCGGTCCGACGCGATCTCGCGCCTGGGCGTGGGCCGGAGCTACCAGAAGACCAACGTGTTCCTGCCGTTCACGGCGTTCGAGAACGCGCGGGTCGCGGCGCAGTCGCGGCTTCCGTCATCGATGCGGTTCTTCCGCTCGGCGCGGACTTACCGGCAGGTCAACGAGGCGGCCGAGCGCGCGCTCGTTCAGGCCGGGCTCGAGGGCCGCGAGGGCATTCCGGTGTCCGCGCTCTCGCACGGCGAGCAGCGCCAGGTGGAGATCGCGATGACGCTCGCCACCGGGCCGAGCACGCTGCTGCTCGACGAGCCGCTCGCCGGCATGGGCGCCGAGGAATCGGCGCGCATCGTGGAGCTCCTGCAGAAGCTCGTCGCCGGCCACGCGATCCTGCTGGTCGAGCACGACATGGACGCGGTGTTCGCCGTCGCGGACGTGCTCACGGTGATGGTCAACGGTGCCGTGCTGGCGAGCGGCCCGCCGGAGGCGATACGCAGCAACCCCGAGGTGCAGGAGGCGTACCTCGGCACCGAGGAGGCGCATTGAGCGGTGCGGCGATGAGCGGCGAAGTCCTCGTCGAGGCGAAAGGCATCCACACATTTTACGGGGCGAGCCACGTCCTGCACGGGGTTGACTTCAGCGTGCGGCGCGGCGAGACCGTGGGGCTCATGGGCCGCAACGGCATGGGCAAGTCGACGCTGCTGCGGAGCATTCTCGGCCTGGTGCGGCCGCGCGAGGGGCGCGTGACGGTGAAGGGGCGCGACATGACGCGGGCCGCGCCGCACGAGATCGCGCGCGCCGGGATCGCGTACGTCCCCGAGGGCCGCGGCATCTTTCCGAACCTGAGCGTGCGGGAGAACCTGATGATGGCGGCGCGCCCGGGCACCGACGGCAGGCGCGAGTGGACCTTCGAGCGCGTCGTCGAGACGTTTCCGCGGCTCGCCGAGCGGATGAGCCACGGCGGCGGACAGCTGTCCGGCGGCGAGCAGCAGATGCTCACGATCGGCCGCGCGCTGATGACCAATCCGGACATGCTGATCCTGGACGAGGCGACCGAGGGCCTCGCGCCGCTGATCTCGCGCGAGATCTGGAACATCATCCGGCGCATCAAGGAGGCCGGCATCGCGACCGTGATCGTGGACAAGAACTTCAACGCGGTCTCCGGGATCGCCGACCGCGCGCAGATCCTGGTGAAGGGGGCGACCGTCTACGACGGTTCCAGCGCCGAGCTGCGGTCGCAGCCGGACCTGCACGCCAAGTACCTCGGGGTCTAGCCGGACGCCTTCCGCGGGCGAGACCGGCGGTGCGATGGCCATGGAGCACGCTGCGCTGACCACCCGGCCGGCCGTCGAGCGGCTGGTCGCCTCGAAGATCCGGGAGGTGGCCAACGCCGGCATCGGCCGCAGGGATGTCGTCGCCTTCTGGTTCGGCGAGCCCGACGAGGTGACGCCGGAGTTCATCCGCCGGGCGGCGATCGACTCGCTCGAGACCGGCGAGACCTTCTACACCCACAACTTCGGGATTCCGGAGCTGCGCGCCGCCATCGCGCGCTATCTCTCCGCCCTGCACCGGCCGCGGACGCCCGACCAGGTCGCGGTCACGAGCTCGGGCATGTCGGCGCTGATGATCCTGAACCAGGCGCTGGTCGGGCCGGGCGACCGCGTGGTCGTGGTGACCCCGGTGTGGCCGAATCTCCGGGAGATCCCGAAGATCGTCGGCGCGGACGTCGCGACGGTGCCGCTCGCGTTCGGCGCCGCGGGCTGGCGGCTCGATACCGGACGGCTGCTCGAGGCGCTCACGCCCGCGACGCGCGCGCTCTACGTCAACTCGCCCAACAACCCGACGGGCTGGACGCTCGCGCCGACGGAGCGCGACGCGATCCTCGCGCACTGCCGCAGGCTCGGGATCTGGATCCTGGCCGACGACGCGTACGAGCGCCTGTACTACGCCGGTGCGGACGGCGCGGCCGCGCCGGGGTTTCTCGACGCCGCCGATCCGGACGACCGGGTCGTGAGCGCGAACACCTTCTCCAAGGCCTGGCTGATGACCGGCTGGCGCCTCGGGTGGCTGACCGCGCCGCACGCGATCATGGCTGCCATCGGCAAGCTCATCGAGTACAACACCTGTTGCGCGCCGGTGTTCGAGCAGCGCGCCGGGGTGGTCGCTATCGAGCGGGGCGAGGCGGTGATCGCGCGGACGCTCGCCCGGTATCGGGGCGCCCGCGACTATCTCGTCGAGCGGCTGCGTGCGCTTCCCGGAGTGGCCGCCGATGCGCCGCCGGGCGCGATGTACGCGTTCTTTCGCGTGGCGGGCGTCGACGACAGCCTCGCGTTCTGCAAGCGGCTCGTCGCCGGTTACGGGCTGGGCCTCGCGCCCGGCGCGGCGTTCGGTGCCGAAGGCGAAGGCTGCGTGCGCTGGTGCTTCGCCGCGTCCGAGGCCCGGCTCGCCGACGGCGTGGCGCGGCTGGAGCGCGCCGTGCGCGATCTCGCGGCCGCCGGACGCCGCGCCGGATAGCGCGGGATCCGACCACCGCACTCGGCCGCGCGTGGCGAAGGCCGGGCCGGATGGCGGCGCGGCTGGGTTAAGCTAGGAGTGAGCTCAACATCGCCGCCGTGCTGCTTCCCGAACTGAGGCCATACGAACAAGGGGCGAATTGCCCCTTGTATATCCCCAAACGGGCAAGGGGGCCCGAGGGAAGGTTTGGGACCCCTCCCTTCCCAACCACCCCTTGTAGATCCCCTCTTTCGCGACCGCATTCGCATTTGAGATAGGTTCCAGCGGCGTGCTCAGGATCCGCTCGCTCGCCAAGCGTTACCATGGCCCGCGATCGCGGACCGTGCTCGCTGGCGTGGACTTCGATCTCGCCGCCGGCGAGTACGTGGCGGTGATGGGCGAGTCGGGGATCGGCAAGTCGACGCTGCTCAACCTGATCGCGGGCCTGGACCGGCCGGATGCCGGGTCGATCGAGTTGGAGGGGCGCGAGCTCGGCGCGCTCGACGACGACGCCCTCACCGAGCTTCGCCGCGCGCGCATGGGCTTCGTCTTCCAGGCGTTCCACGTCCTGCCGTACCTGTCGGTCGCGGAGAACGTGGCGCTTCCGCTCGTGCTGCTCGGCGAGCGCGCGACGCCGCGGGACGAGCGGGTCGCGGCGATGCTCGGCGCGGTCGGGCTCGAGGACCGCGCCGCGAGCCGCCCGAGCGAGCTGTCGGGCGGCGAGCTGCAGCGGGTTGCGATCGCCCGCGCGCTCGTGCACCGCCCCGCGCTCGTCCTCGCCGACGAGCCGACCGGCAACCTCGATCCGGACAGCGCGGCGCAGGTCCTGGCGCTGCTGCGCGACGCGGTGAAGCGCCATCGCAGCGCCGCGATCCTCGTCACGCACTCGCGTGCCGCCGCCGCGTCCGCCGACCGCATCTACACGCTCACCGCGGGCGGCCTGGTCGCGGGCGACACACGAGGGGCTGCGTAGATGGCGACTCTCGCGGCATCGCGGCTTCTCGGGCTGCTGCGCGCCACGGCGGGTTCGCTCGGGGCCGGCAAGGGCCGCCTGTCGATCAGCATTGCCGCGATCGCGCTTGGCGTGGCGCTCGGCTATGCGGTGCAGCTGGTGAACCGCGTGGCGGTGAACGAGTTCGCGCAGGCGGTCCAGACGCTGTCGGGGACGGCGGACCTCGTGATCCGGGGACCGCGCGGCGGGTTCTCCGAGCAGGTGCTGGGCGAGGTGGCGCAGCTTCCGGAAGTGGCTGCCGCGAGCCCGATCGTGGAAGTCGAGGCGCGGATTCCCGGCCGCGACGAGGCGCTCAGGCTGCTCGGAATCGACGTCTTCCGCGCGGGCCTGGTCCAGCCCGGACTGGTGCCGGAGGTCGCCGCCGTGCCCCAACCGTCCGCGCCCGATTCGCCGTCGCGCGAGATGCCCTCGCTCGACACGCTGCGCGACGACACGGTCTTCCTGAACGCCGCGGCGATGGCCGCGCTCGGGATGGGCGTGGGCGACTTCCTGCCCGTGCAGGTCGGCACGGGCATCGTCCGGCTCAGGGTCGCCGGCGAGGTGCGCGCGGAGGGCCACGCGCAGCCGCTCGCGGTCATGGACATCGCCGGGGCGCAGTGGCGGCTCGGGCGCCTCGGACGCCTGGGCCGGATCGATCTGCGCGTGCACCCCGGCGTGGACGTCGCGGAGCTCGCGCGCCGCATCGGTGCGGTCTTGCCGCCGGGCGTCGCGGTCGAGCGTCCATCGGCCGCGATCGAGTCCACGGTGCGCCTGTCGCGCTCCTACCGGGTGAATCTGAACGTGCTCGCCCTCGTGGCACTCTTCACCGGCGGGCTGCTCGTCTTCTCGACCCAGGCGCTTGCGGTGGTGCGGCGACGCCCGTACCTCGCGCTGCTGCGCGTTCTCGGCCTGACGCGCGGAGCAATGATGCTGCTGCTGCTGCTGGAGGCGGCCGCCGTCGGCGCGGTCGGCGCCCTCGTCGGCCTGGCCGGTGGGTACGCGCTCGCCGAGCTCGTGCTCGGCACCGTTGGACCCGACCTCGGATCCGGGTTCTTTCGCGGGGTCGTCGCGCGGGCGACCTTCGAGCCCGCGCCCGCGCTGTTGTTCCTCGTGCTCGGCATCGCGACTGCGCTGCTCGGCAGCCTGGCCGCCGCCAACGAGGCCGCGCGCACCGAGCCGGCGCAGGCGCTCAAGGCGGGCGACGAGCAGCGCGCCTTCCGGCGGCTCACGCCGGTCTGGCCTGGCCTGGCGTTCATCGCGCTCGGCGCGGCCCTCGCGGGCGCACCGCCGGTGAACGGGCTGCCCGTCTTCGGCTACGCCGCGATCGCCTGTCTGCTGGTCGGCACGATCCTGCTCCTCGCGCGCATTGCGCGCGCGGTGTTCGACCGGATTCCGGTCGCGCGCCGCCCCGCCGCGCGCCTCGCGGTCCTGCAGCTGCGCGGCGCGCCGGGGCAGGCGACGGTGAGCCTGGCCGCGATCGTCGCCAGCGTCAGCCTGCTCGTCTCGATGGCGATCATGGTCGCTTCGTTCCGGCAGTCCCTGGACCAGTGGCTCCAGCACGTCCTGCCGGCGGACCTCTACCTGCGCGCCGCGCCGACCGGCGACAGCGCGTTCCTGCCGCCTGACGTCCAGGAGGCGATCGCGGCGCTGCCCGGCGTGCGGCGCGTCGAGTTCCTGCGCAGCGAGCGCCTCCTGCTGGACGCCCGACGACCGCAGATCGTGCTGCTCGCACGGCCGATCGACGCGGCCTCCGCCGCCAGCCGGCTCCCGCTCGTGCGCAGTGCACCGCCGCCGGCCGGAGCGGCGCCGCCGGCATGGGTAAGCGAGGTTGCGGCCGACCTCTACGGGTTCGACGTCGGGCAGGAGATCGAGCTTCCGATCGGCGGCCGCAGCGTGCCCTTCCACGTCGCAGGCGTCTGGCGGGACTACGCGCGCCAGCAGGGCGCGGTCGTGATCGAGCGCGCGCTCTACGCCGAGCTCACCGGCGACCGCAACGCGAACGATGCCGCGATCCATCTCGAGCCGGGCGCGGCGCCGGAATCGGTCGCGCGCGCGCTGCGCGAGCGCGTGCCGGGCAGCGGCGAGCTCGAAACCGTCCTGCCAGCGGAGATCCGGCAACGCTCGCTCGCGATCTTCGATCGCACGTTCGCCGTGACCTACGCGCTGGAAACGGCTGCGCTCGCGATCGGCCTGATGGGCCTCTCGTCGAGCTTCGGCGCCCTGGTCCTGGCGCGGCGTCGCGAGTTCGGCGTGCTGCGGCACCTCGGCCTGACGCGCGCGCAGGTCGGCGCGATGCTCGCCGCCGAGGGTGGGATCGTCAGCGCGCTCGGCCTCGGCGTCGGCGCGGCGCTCGGCTGGATCATCAGTCTGATCCTGATCCACGTCGTCAACCGGCAGTCGTTCCACTGGAGCATGGACCTTCACGTGCCGTGGGGGTCGCTCGCGGCATTCACCGCCATCATGCTCGGTCTGGCCAGCCTGACGGCGCTCGCGAGCGGCCGCCAGGCGATGGGCGGCGACGCGGTTCGCGCGGTCAAGGAGGACTGGTGAGGAGCGAGGAATGACCAGCAGGAGAAACTGCTGCCGGCGTGCGGTCTCGAGCCTCGCCGCGGTTGCGCTGGCTGCGACCTCTCCCGCGATTGCAGAGACCGAGTACCCCGTGGTCCTGCCGGGCGTCGAGGTCGTGTTTCCGCGCGACCATGGCGCGCATCCGGCCTACCGCACCGAGTGGTGGTACATCACCGGCTGGGTGCGCGACCGCGCCGGCCGCGACCTCGGTATCCAGGTCACGTTCTTCCGCAACCGGCCGGGCGTGGCCGAGGACAACCCCAGCGCGTTCGCGCCGCGCCAGCTCCTGTTCGCGCACGCGGCGCTCGCGGATGCCGCGCACGGCCGGTTGCGGCATGACCAGCG
Source organism: Burkholderiales bacterium (assembly GCA_023383795.1). GTDB lineage: Bacteria > Pseudomonadota > Gammaproteobacteria > Burkholderiales > SG8-39 > JAABRB01. The sequence continues at coordinate 39,879 of JAHDYJ010000019.1, forward strand.
GGCCGCGCGGGCGGGCTTCGGATTCGCCCGCGCGGCGGAGGATGCGACCGACGTGCACATCGGAGACTGGTCGCTCCGTGCCACGACGCAGGGATACGCCGCGCGGATCGCGGCGGGCGAGTTCACGTTGGACCTTGCGTTCCGCGTCACGCAGCCCGTCCTGCTCCAGGGCGCCGGCGGCTACAGCCGCAAGGGTCCGCTGCCCGGGCAATCGAGCTTCTACTACAGCCGGCCGCACCTCGCGGTCTCGGGCATGGTCGTCGTCGACGGCGTGCGCCTGGAGATCGCGGGCGAGGCCTGGCTCGACCACGAGTGGTCGAGCGAGTACCTCGCACCCGAGGCGCAGGGTTGGGACTGGACCGGCGTCAATCTCGCCGACGGCGGCGCGCTGATGGCCTTCCGCATCCGCGACAGGCACGGCGGCACTTTCTGGGCGGGCGGGACGCTGCGGCGGAGCGACGGGACCGTGCGCAGGTTCGCTCCGGGCGAGATCGCCTTCACGCCGCTGCGCACGTGGCGCTCCCCGCGCACCGAGGCCGAGTATCCGGTGGCGATGCGGGTGCGCGCCGGCACGCTCGAGCTCGAGCTCGCGCCGATGATGGACGACCAGGAGCTCGACTCGCGGGCGAGCGTCGGCACCGTGTACTGGGAGGGCGCGGTGCGCGCGCTCGAGGGCGAGCGCGAGATCGGCCGCGGCTATCTCGAGCTGACCGGCTACTGGCGGCCGCTCAGGCTCTGAATCGGCTACACTGACGCCCGCCGCGGGTACGGTCGAATATCAGCGTGCAGTCGTCGTTCATCACGGTCCAGGGCCGCAGGCTCGAGTACCGGCGCATCGCCTCCGAGCGTCCCGACACGCCCACGCTGGTGTTCCTGCACGAGGGGCTCGGGTCGGTATCGCTGTGGCGCGACTTCCCCGACCGGGTCGCGCACGCCACCGGCTGCGGCGCGGTGGTGTACTCGCGCTACGGCTACGGCCGCTCCGACCCGCTGCAGGTGCCCCGCACGGTGGACTACATGCACCGCGAGGCGCGCGAGGCGTTGCCCGAGCTCATCGACAAGCTCGGGATCGTGGACCCCTTGCTCGTGGGCCACAGCGACGGCGCGTCGATCGCGATCCTCTACGCGGCCGCGCATCCAGGCATGCGCGGCCTCGTTCTCGAGGCGCCGCACGTCTTCGTCGAGGAGATTTCGGTCACGAGCATCGCCGCGGCGCGCACCGCCTTCGAGACGAGCGAGATGCCCGAGAAGCTCGCGCGCCATCACGCCGACCCGCGACGCACGTTCTACGGGTGGAACGACATCTGGCTGCATCCGGACTTCCTCGCCTGGAACATCGAGGCGTTCCTGGCGGCGATCACCTGCCCGATGCTCCTGATTCAGGGGCTCGACGACGAGTACGGCACCCTGCAGCAGCTCGACGCCATCGCCCGCCAGGCGCGCGGGCCGGTCGAGGTCGTGAAGCTCGAGGCCTGCAGGCACTCACCGCACCGCGACCAGCCCGATGCGACGCTCGCGGCGATGGTGCGGTTCATCCGCCGCGTCGCGCCGGGTGCGATCCAGGCCGCGGCGGCATGACCGGAGGAGGCGCGGTATGCGAGGACTGAGCGGGAAGGCGGCCATTGTCACCGGCGCGGCGAACGGCATCGGGCGCGCGATCGCGCGGCGCCTGGCCGAGGAAGGGTGCGCGGTCGGGATCTTCGACCTCGACGAGACCGGCGCGCTCGGCTGCGCGGGCGAGATCCAGGCCGCGGGCGGCCACTCGCACGTCGAGCTGGTGGACATCACGGACCATGCGGCCGTCGAGCGCGCGGTGCAGTCGTTCGAGGCGGCGCGCGGACCGACCGACATCCTGGTGAACAACGCCGGGTGGGACCGCGCGGCGAACTTCCTCGACAGCGATCGCGCGCTTTGGGACCGCGTGATCCGCATCAATCTCTACGGACCGCTCAACGTGCACCACGCCGTCCTCAAGGGGATGGCCGAGCGCGGCCGCGGCGCGGTGGTGAACGTCGCGTCGGATGCGGGACGGGTCGGCTCGTCCGGCGAGGCGGTCTACTCCGCGTGCAAGGCCGGGATCATCGCGCTCACCAAGACGCTCGCGCGCGAGCTCGTCGGCAAGGGTATCCGGCTGAACGCGGTCGCGCCGGGGCCGACCGACACCGCGATCCTGCAGAGCCTCGGCGAGAGCGCGGACGGCGCGAAAATCCTGGAGGGCCTGAAGCGCGCGATCCCGATGAAGCGCCTCGGCGTTCCGGAGGACCACGCCGGCATCGTCGCGTTCCTCGCGAGCGACGACGCCGCGTACATCACCGGCCAGGTGATCAGCGTCTCCGGCGGCCTGACGATGGTCGGCTGACCGCGCCGCCGAGGCCGCGGCTCACAGCGCGCAAGCGACCCGCGTCCCCTGGTCGAACGCGCGCAGCGCATCGAGCTCCTCGGCGCGCTCGGCGCCGCCGATGAGGTGCGCGCGCACGCCGAGCGCGGCGAGCCCGTCGTGGAGCTCGCGCGCCGCGAGCTGACCCGTGCAGAGCACGACCGTGTCGCAGGCGAGGACGTGCGGCGCGCCTTCGTGCACGTAGTGCAGCCCGGCGTCGTCCACGCGCACGTACCGCACGCCGGCGAGGATGCGCACCCCGCGGCGCGCGAGCTCCGCCTTGAGCGCCCACCCGGTCGTCATCCCCAGCGTGCGCCCGGGCGGCGTGGACCGGCGCTGGAACATCGTGATGCGGCGCGCTCCGCGCTCCGCGGCGGGCTGCGTCAGCCCGCCGCTCGCGGCCCCGGTCGTGTCGACGCCCCATGCCGCGAGGAAGCGGTCGGCGCGCTCGGCGCCCGGCGGCGCGCTCAGGAACTCCGCCACGTCGAAGCCGATGCCGCCGGCGCCCATGATCGCCACGTCGCGTCCGGCCGCGCGTGCTCCCGAGAGGATCTCGTCGTAGCGCGCGACCTTCGGATGGTCGATGCCGGGGAGCTCCGGCACGCGCGGGCGCACGCCGGTCGCGACGACGATCTCGTCGAAGCCGGCGGCGGCGAGGGTCCGGGCATCGACGGGCGTCTCGAGTCGCAGCTCGACGCCCGCCTCGGCGAGCCGCGTCTCGAAGTAGCGCAGCGTCTCGGCGAACTCCTTGCCGGGGATTGCCTTCGCGAGGTTGAGCTGGCCGCCGATGCGCGCGGCGGCCTCGAACAGCGTGACGCGGTGTCCGCGCTCGGCCGCCGCGACCGCGCACGCGAGGCCGGCGGCGCCGGCGCCGACCACCGCGATCCGCTTCGCACGCGCTGCGCGTCCGGCCGGGAACTCGGTCTCGCGGCCGGCGCGCGGATTGACGAGGCAGGTCGCCGGCCGGTTGACGAAGAGGTAGTCGAGGCAGGCCTGGTTGCAGGCGATGCAGGTGTTGATCGCGCGGCTGCGGCCCGCCTTCGCCTTCGCCGCGAACTCGGGGTCGGCGAGGAAGGGCCGGGCGAGCGAGACGAGATCGCTGACGCCGTCGGCGAGGAGCCGCTCGGCGAGCTCGGGGGTGTTGATGCGGTTCGTCGCCATGACCGGGATGCCGACGGCGTCCTTGATCCGCTTGGCGGCGAAGGTCCAGGCGGCGCGCGGCACCGTGTAGGCGATCGTCGGCACGCGCGCCTCGTGCCAGCCGATCCCGGTGTCGAGGACGTCGACGCCGGCCGCGGCGAGCACGCGCGCCTGCGCGATCGTCTCGGCCGCATCGAGACCCCCTTCGACGAGGTCGAGCGCGGAGATCCGGAACACGATCAGGAAGTCGCGCCCGACGCGCGCGCGCGTGCGCCGCACGATCTCGAGCGGGAAGCGCATCCGGTTCTCGAACGGCCCGCCCCAGCGGTCGGTGCGGTCGTTGGTCCGCGGGCAGGTGAACTGCGTGACGAGGTAGCCCTCCGAGCCCATGATCTCGACGCCGTCGTAGCCCGCCTCGCGGGCGAGCGCGGCCGAGCGGGCGAAGTCTTCGACCGTCTGCTCGACCTCCGTGTCGGTCAGCGCGCGGATCGGCCGCCGATTGATCGGCGAGGCGATGTCCGAGGCGCCCACCGGTGCAGGGATGCGCGCGTAGCGGCCCGCGTGCAGGATCTGAAGGCAGATGCGGCCGTCTTCGGCATGCACGGCATCGGTGATCGTGCGATGGAACGGCACGCGCGAGGGGTCGGCGAGGGCGTCGGCGTCCTCCTCGAGGAGGCCGTCGGCGTTCGGCGCGACGCCGCCGGTGATGATGAGGCCGACGCCGCCGCGCGCGCGCTCGGCGTAGAACGCAGCGAGCTTGCGGGCGCCGTCCGGCTCGCACTCTAGTCGCGTGTGCATCGACCCCATCACGAGCCGGTTGGCGAGGCGGACGAAGCCGAGGTCGAGCGGCGCGAAGAGCCGCGGGAAGGCGTGCTGGGCGGGCGCGCCCGGATCGTTGGGCAAGGGTGAGATCTCCGACGGTCGCTGCGGGGCAGGCGATTATCCCGGTACCGGCTGCGCGGCTCAAGTGCGCGTCGCGTCCCGCGCGAAGGCGTCGCGATATAATCGCGCCGTGCCGGCCCCCGTTCTTCCGCACGCACGCACGGTCCTTTCCTGCTCTCGCGCGCGATGACGGCCGCCGCAACGCCGCTGCGCATCGACGTCCAGGTCATCAGCCTGGTCGGCGTCGGCCACGGCTTCTCGCACTTCTACCATCTGGCGATCCCGCCGCTGTTCCCGCTGCTCAAGGACGAGTTCGGCGTGAGCTATGCCGCGCTCGGCTCGGTGATGGCGGTGTACTTCGCCGTGTCGGGCGTGCTGCAGACCGTGGCCGGCTTCGTGGTCGACCGCTGGGGCGCGCGGCCGGTGCTGATCGGCGGGCTCGCGCTCTCGGCGCTCGGCATGGGGCTCGCCGGCCTGGTGCCCTCGTTCGAGTGGCTCTACGTCTGCATGGTGATCGCCGGGCTCGGCAACTGCGTGTTCCATCCGGCCGACCTCGCGCTGCTCAACGCCAAGGTCGCGCCGCGGCGCCTCGGCTACGCGTTCAGCGCGCACAGCATCACCGGCTACCTCGGCTGGGCGGTCGCGCCGGTGTTCGCGGTCGCAGTCTCCAGCGTCTGGGGCTGGCGCGGCGCGCTGCTCGCCGCCGGAGCCATCGGCGCGGTGTTCGCCGTGTTCATGGCGATGCAGCGCATTCTCGCCGGCGGCACGCGCACCGCGCCACGCGCGGCCGGCGCGCCGGCCGGGCTGCGCCACGACGTGCGCCTGCTCGTCTCGGCGCCGGTGATGCTCTGCTTCGCGTTCTTCCTGCTGCTGTCGATGGCGCTGTCGGGCTTGCAGACGTTCTCGACGACGGCGCTCGCCGAGCTGTATACGATCGAGCTCGTGCTCGCCTCGAGCGCGTTGACCGCGTTCCTGCTCGGCAGCGCGGCTGGCGTGGCGTTCGGCGGCGTGCTGGCGGCGCGCTCCGACCGGCACCGGACGATCGCAGTGGCCGGCATGCTGGGCGGCGCGGTGGCAACCGTCGCGCTCGGCATGGCGGCTCTCTCGACCGCGTTCCTCGTCCCGGTCGCCGCGCTCGCCGGCTTCGCGATCGGCGTCGTCGCTCCGGCGCGCGACATCCTCGTGCGCGAAGTCACGCCGACACACTCGCGCGGCAAGGTCTACGGCTTCGTCTACTCCGGGCTGGATCTCGGCGGGCTGGTGGCGCCGCTCGTGCTGGGCTGGCTGCTCGACCGCGGCGCGCCGCATCTCGTGTTCATGGTCGCGGCCGGGCTGATGATCGTCTCGATTCCGACAGTCGTCCTCCTGCGCCAAGGCACGCGACGGCCCGCTGCGGTGTTGCGGGGCCGCTGATTCGACCCGCGTCCGAGTGCCAATTTGTTGGCACCCGTCGGCGTGCACTAGTGCCGCCGACCCGGTGCGCGGCCGCTCGCCGAGCGGCGCCACTCGCTAGCATGGTCCGGTCGAAATCAGCAGGGATTCCTGGCATGAGCACGAAAAGCTGGATCGTTGCGGCCGCGCTGCTCGGCGCGGCGTCCGCGGCGCATGGGCAAACTGCGGAAACGGCCCTCGGCGGGGCAATCGGCGGCGGCGGCGGGGCCGCCGGGGGATCGGTGTTGGGGGGCCAGACAGGGGCGATCGTCGGCCGGGCGGTCGGCGGCGCGGGCGCCGCGATCGGGGCGAACGTGACCGGGACGGGCTCGGGCGGGCAGACCGCGAGCCAGCCGCAGCCGGCGCCGCAGTCGGGACCGCAGGTCGTGCATCATCATCACTATTACGAGGGCAAGCCGGGCAAGAAGCCCAGGAACGTGCCGAAGGGCAAGGCCCACGGCTGGCACCGCAACTTCGGCGACTGAGCCATCGCGGGACCGCGGGGGTAGCCGCGGCAAGCAAGTGAGCCGCCCCGGGTCCGGGGCGGTTTCTTTTTCGGCGCCGGCGCATCGCGTGCGGCCTGCGCTGCGGTGGCGGGACGCCGCCAAATGAGGCAGCATCCGACCGGTCGCGCGGTGATGAGCGCGAGCGAGGGCGAGGTCGCAGCGAGCCGGAGCGGGTGGACGGTTGGAAGGCGCGGAGAACGAGGGCGGCGCGAGCGTGCGCGTCGACAAGTGGCTGTGGGCGGCGCGGTTCTACAAGACGCGCGGTCTGGCGGCGCAGGCCGTCGAGGGCGGCAGGGTCCAGGTGAACGGCGCGCGCGTGAAGCCCGCGCGCAACCTGAAGCCGGGCGACGTGCTGGACGTGCGCGTCGGCGAGCTCGCGTGGCGCGTCGAGGTGCGCGCGCTCGGGACGCGCCGCGGGCCGGCCACGGTGGCGCGCGCGCTCTACGTCGAGGACGAAGCGACCCGCAGCGAGCGCGAACGCATGATCGCCGCGCGCAAGGCTGCGGGGGCGGCACCGGGGTCCGGCTTTCGCGGGCGCCCCACCAAGCGCGACCGCCGGCTGATCCGGCGTTTCAGGGAGAAGGACTGAGCGCGTGCCCGAACCGGACGTGCAATCCCTGATCGAGCGCGCGTCGGCCGAGATGCAGGCCGGGCGCGCGGACGCCGCCGAGCGGCTCTACCGCGACGTCCTCGCGCGCGATCCCGAGCATGCGGTCGCGCTGCATTTCCTCGGGCTGTGCCTGGTCCAGACCGGCCGCGCGTCCGAGGGACTCGCGTATCTCGCGCGGTCGATCGCGCTGCTGCCGGGCAAGGCGAAGCCCCGGCACAACTACGGCGTCGCGCTTCTGCAGGCGGGCGATCTCGCCGCGGCCGAGCGCGAGCTCCTCGAGGCGATCCGGCTCGAGCCCGAGAACGCGGCCTCGCATCACTACCTCGGCATGGTGCGGCAGCGGCTCGGCCGGCTCGCGGAGGCTGCGATCGCGTACCGTGCGGCGCTCGAGCGCGCACCGGACGATCCGGCCGTGACGAGCAATCTCGGGTTCTGCCTGCTGGAGCAGGGCGACGTGGAAGGCGCGCAGGCCTGGCTGCGCCGCTCGATCGCGCGCGAGCCGCGCAATGCGGTCGCGCACAACAACCTGGGTTCGGCGCTGAGCGCCGGCGGCGATGCGGCGGGCGCGATCGCGAGCTTCCGCAGCGCGGTCGAGCTCGCCCCGACCTACGCCCTCGCCTGGTACAACCTCGCGCTCGCCCTGCGCCGGACCGGCGACTATGACGGCGCGTTCGGCGCCCTGCGTAGCGCAGTCCAGCACGGGCCGGACTTCGCTCCGGCGTGGCAGGCGCTCGCCGACGAGCTCGCGCATGCCGAGTTCGACGCGTGGGATCCGCGCGCGGCCGAGGACTTCACGCAGATCCTGCGCCATCCGGCGGTCGACGCGGCGCCTCTCGCGCGTGCGGCGGCGGCGCTGCTGGTGCTCGATCCGGCGTTCGGATCCGCGTTCCGCGGGCTCGTTTCCGGCGGCGCGCCGGCCGGCGTATGGAGCGATGCGGCGCGGCTGCAGGCACTCGCCCATCCGCTGCTGCTCGCGCTGATCGAGGACGCGGTCGTGCCCGATCCGGAGTTCGAGCTGTTCCTGCGCGCGCTTCGGCGCGGCGCGCTCGAAAGCTGGCAGGCGGGCACGCTGCAAGGCTCGCCGCCCGCGGTCGGACTGCTCTGCGCGCTCGCGCAGCAATGTTTCCTCGACGAGTACGTGTGGCCGGAGAGCGCGGACGAGGCGGCCGTGGTCGAGCGCCTGGTGGCGCGCGTCGGCGCCGGAGCGTCGGCGGCCGAGGTGGCGCTGCTCGCCGCCTGCCGGCCGATCGCGGCCTACCGGGGAATGCGCCGTCCGTTCGATGCCGGTGCGGCCTTCGCGCGCATGTGGCGGCGGCAGGTCGAGGAACCCTCCGAGGAGGCGCGGCTGCGACCCGAGATCCCGGTCATCGGCGCGATCGAGGACGCGACCTCGCGCGCCGTGCAGGCGCAGTACGAGCGCAACCCGTATCCGCGCTGGCATCGCCTGCCGCAGACCCATGTCGGCGCGTATCCGCTCGGCCGCGCCCTGCGTGCGCTCTTTCCGCACGTCGATCCGGGCCGGCTGCGGGTACCGGAGGCGCCGCGGATCCTCGCAGCCGGCTGCGGCAGCGGATTCCAGGTCGCGGTGACCGCCTCGCGCAATCGCTCCGGACAGGTGCTCGCGGTCGACCTGAGCCGGACGAGCCTCGCCTACGCGATGCGCCGATGCCGCGAGCTGGGACTCGCGAACGTCCGCTTCGCGCAGGCCGACATCCTCGCGCTCGGATCGCTCGGCGAGCGCTTCGACTGGATCGAGTGCGGCGGCGTGCTGCACCACATGCGCGACCCGCTCGCGGGGTGGCGCGTGCTCTGCACGCTGCTCGCGCCCGGCGGCGTCATGAAGGTGGCGCTGTACAGCGAGATCGCGCGGCGCGGCGTGGTCGCGGCGCGCGAGCTCGTCGCGCGGGAAGGGCTGGTCCCGGATCTCGCCGGCATCCGCGCCGCGCGGCAGCTGATCCTGGCGCAGCCGATCGGAAGCGCGGCGCGCGAGGCGCTGCTCACGGCCGATTTCTGGACGGCGTCGGGCGCGCGCGATCTCGTCATGCACGTCGAGGAGCATCGCTACACGACGACCGAGCTCGCAACGATGATCGACGCGCTCGGGCTCGAGTTCCTCGGCTTCGAGTTCGACGTGCCGGAGACGCCGAACCAGTATCGCGTCGAGCACCCCGACGATCCGGGCGGCCGGTCGCTCGCGAACTGGGGCGCATTCGAGGCGCGCCATCCGCACGCCTTCGCGCGCATGTATCAGTTCTGGGTGAGGAAGCCCGACTGAGCGCCGGCCGTGCGGCGGTGCCCGCAGCTCACTGCGGCTGCGCGGTGCGCGAGCGGCTCGTCGTCACGATCCGGCCGCCGAGATCGAAGTGCGCATTGAACTCGTTGATGCCCTCGGGCATGACGGGGCCGTAGCGCCAGGTCCACACCTCCTCCCCGCGCGCCGGAAAGGTCATCTGCTCGCCCGGCTTGCCGAGCAGGCGCCGGACCTCGGCCTGCGTCATTCCACCCCTCACCTGCGCGAAGTACTCCTCGGCGAGCACCTGGCGCAGCGCCTTCAGCACCCCGTCGGCGCCGATCTCGGCCATGTAGGTCACCAGGCCGGCACGCCACTCCGCGAACTCCCAGACGACGCTGCCGTCCGCCTCGCGCCACTCGTACGACGGCGCGCCCATCACCTTGAGGACCTGCTCGGCCGTCGACACGCCCGGCTTCAGGTCGCGGATTCCCATGTCGCATGCCGCGACCGCGGCGACGAGGCCGAGCGCGGCGGCGATCCGGCGCAGAATGCCCACTTCGAGCTCCTTCGGTGGCGGTTCCGGGTATTATCGGGCGATTGGTGCGGTTGTGCCGGCACTCCGGAGGTTCGAGCATGAAGATCATGAAGAATGCGGTCGTCGCGCTGCAGTACGAGGTGCTCGACGACCAGGGCGAGACGATCGAGCGCGGCAAGGAGCCGCTGGTGTATCTGCACGGCGGCCACGCGGGGATCTTTCCGCGCGTCGAGGAGGCGCTCGCCGGCAAGGAGGAGGGCGACAAGGTGCAGGTGCAGCTCGCGCCCGAGGATGCCTTCGGCGAGCGCAACGACGCGCTCGTGCGCGACGAGCCCCGCGCGCGCTTTCCCGAGAAGGTCGCGGTCGGCATGTACTTCGAGGCCGAGCTCAAGCACGGGGACCACGCGCAGCCGGTGGTGTTCAAGGTGGTCGACGTGTCCGACGACAGCGTGACCATCGACGGCAACCATCCGCTCGCCGGCCGCCCGCTCGACTTCCGCGCGACCGTCGTGTCGGTGCGCCCGGCGACGAAGGAAGAGATCGATCACGGCCACGTGCACGGTGCCGGCGGGCACCATCACTAGGGCGCGAGCCCTTACCACATGCCCGCTCTCGCGACCGCGGTCGCATTCTGCACTTGATTCGAGGGCCTCGCGGAGATGCAGTCCGAACCGAACGGCGCGCCCCGGACGCTGCGGCGCATGGCGGGGGCGCAGCCGCCCGCGGCGGTCGATCCGCGGCGCACGGCGCTCGTCCTGATCGATTTCCAGCAGGAGTATTTCACCGGCAACGTGCCGCTGCCCGACGGCGAGGCGGCCGCGGCGAACGCGGCGCGCCTGGTGGCATGGGCCGAGCGCACCGGGATGCAGGTGGTGCACGTGCATCACGTCGCGCCGAGCCCGAAGGCGGCGCTCTTCACGCCCGGCAGCGATCGGATCGAGCCGCATCCGCGCCTTGCGCCGCGCGCCGGCGACCGGCGCATCACCAAGACGTTGCCGAGCAGCTTCGTCGGCACCGAGCTCGACGCGTTCCTGAAGGGCAAGGGCATCGACACGCTCGTCATCGCGGGCCTGATGACGCACATGTGCGTCGATTCGACCGCCCGCGACGCGGTCTCGCTCGGCTACAAGGCGATCGTCGCGGGCGACGCCTGCGCGACGCGCGACCTGCCCGATCGCGGCACCGGCGCGAGGGTGGCGCATGCCGACATCCATCGCGGCAGCCTGACCGCGCTCGCCGACCGGTTCGCCGACGTGCTCGCGACGGCGGACATCGAGCGGCTCGCGTAGGATCCGGAACGGAGAGGAATCGGTAATGAAGCGACTGATCGCCATCGTCGTGCTCGCCGGCTGCGCGGCCGCGGCGTGCGCCCAGGCGCCGCGCCCGGCGCGCGACATCGGGCAGAGCGACCCGCCGACGTTCGTCGCCGAGCCGTCCGGCGGGTCGCGCGTCCCGGACGTGATCTACGTCCCGACTCCCGAGCCCGTCGTCCAGGCGATGCTCGAGCTCGTCCGGCCGGGGCCGCGGGACCTCGTCTTCGACCTGGGGTGCGGCGACGGACGGATCGTGATCGCGGCGGCGAAGCGCTACGGCGCGCGCGGCGTCTGCGTGGACATCGATCCGGATCGCATCGCCGAGGCGCGCGACAACGTGCGCCGCGCCGGGGTGGCAGACCGGATCCAGATCGTGCAGGGCGACCTCTTCGAGCTCGACCTCAGCCGCGCGACGGTGATCACGCTCTATCTGCTGCCGGACCTGAACCTGATGCTGCGGCCGAAGCTCGAGAAGCTGCCGCGCGGCACGCGCATCGTGTCGCACGCGTTCGACATGGGCGACTGGACGCCCGACCGGAAGCTCACGGTGGCCGACAAGGAGATCTTCTTCTGGGTCGTCAAGTAGGTCGGGCGCCGCGCGCAGGCTGATCGGCGCGCCCGTCGCCTCCAGGTCGGCGGCGGGGACGGCAGAGCCGATCGGCCGCGGAGTGCGCGGGGCGAGCTCGCGAGCGCCGCTATGCGGCGGCCATCAGCTCGCGCAGCACGTACGGCAGGATGCCGCCGTGCACGAAATAGTCGACCTCGATCGGCGTGTCGATCCGCAGCTTGACCGCGACCTCCCGCCGGCTGCCGTCCTTGCGGCGGATCACCAGCGTGACGTCCTGCTGTGGCGCGATCCCGCCGCCCAGGCCCACGATATCGAACTCCTCGTCGCCCTTGATGCCGAGCGAATCGACCGAGTCGCTCCCCTTGAACTGCAGCGGCAGCACGCCCATGCCGACCAGGTTCGAGCGGTGGATGCGCTCGAAGCTGCGTGCGATCACCGCCTTTACGCCCAGGAGCTGGGTCCCTTTCGCCGCCCAGTCGCGCGAGCTGCCGGTGCCGTACTCCTCGCCGCCGAACACGACCGTCGGCGTGCCCTGCGCGATGTATTTCATCGCCGCGTCGTAGATCGGCATCTGCTCGCCCGAGGGCTGGAACAGCGTGACGCCGCCCTCCACGCGCGAACCGTCCGGCTTCGGCGGGATCATCAGGTTCTTGATGCGCACGTTCGCGAAGGTGCCGCGCATCATCACCTCGTGGTTGCCCCGGCGCGCGCCGTAGCTGTTGAAGTCGGCCTTGATGACGCCCTTGCCGATCAGGTACTGCCCGGCGGGCGAGGTCTCCTTGATCGAGCCGGCCGGGCTGATGTGATCGGTCGTCACCGAGTCGCCGAAGATGCCGAGCGCGCGGGCGCCGGTGACCTCGACCGGCTTGCCCGGCGCGAGCGCGAAACCGGCGAAGAAGGGGGGCTCGGCGATGTAGGTCGACGTCGGCCAGTCGTACACCTGGCCGCGCGCGGTCGGAACGTCCTTCCAGAGCGGGTTGGTGGCGGCGAGATCCTTGTAGAGCCGGCGGAAGGTCTTGGCGTCGGTGGCGAAGCGCAGCGCGTCGGCCACTTCCTGCGGCGTCGGCCACACGTCGCCGATGTAGACCGGCTTGCCGTCCTTGCCCGTGCCGAGCGGCTCGGTCATCAGATCCTTCAGCACGGTGCCGGCGATCGCGTAGGCGACCACGAGCGGCGGGCTGGCGAGGAAGTTCGCCTTGATGTTCGCGTGGATGCGCGCCTCGAAGTTCCGGTTGCCCGAGAGCACCGCCGCGCAGACGAGGTCGTTCCTGACGATCGCCTCCTCGATGTTCGGATCGAGCGGCCCGGCGTTGCCGATGCACGTGGTGCAGCCGTACGCCGAGACGTAGAAGCCGAGCTGCTCGAGGTAGGGCAGCAGTCCGGACTTCGCCAGGTAGTCGGTCACCACGCGCGACCCGGGCGCGAGCGAGGTCTTGACGTGCCGCTTGACCGCGAGGCCGTGCTCGACCGCCTTCTTCGCCAGCACGCCGGCGGCGAGCAGCACGCCGGGGTTCGAGGTGTTGGTGCACGACGTGATCGCGGCGATCAGCACGTCGCCGTGACCGAGCGTCAGCGCCTCGGGGTGATGCTCGACGATGCGGACGCGATCCGGCGACGGCCGGTTGTCGACCATCTCGACCACGCCGGCCGGAGCGCCGGCCTTCAGCGACTCGGGCGCCTGCGTGCCGCCGCCGCTCGCCTGTACGCTCGCCGCCGCCGGCGCTACCGCGTAGCGCCTGCCGAGCTCGCCGGCCGCCTTGTTGTAGCCGTTGTCCGCGACCGGCGCGGCGAAGAGCGCGCCGAACCGCGCCTTCACCTTGCCGATCTGGATGCGGTCCTGCGGGCGCTTCGGCCCGGCGAGCGAGGGCTCGACCCGTCCTAGATCGAGCTCGAGCGTCTCGCTGTAGTCGACCGTGCCGCGCGCGGGCATGCCGTAGAGGCCCTGGGCCTTGAAGTAGGCGCCGAACGCGTCGATCTCCTCGTCGGTGCGACCGGTGTCGCGCAAGTACTGGACCGTCGCGTCGTCCACCGGAAAGAAGCCCATCGTCGCGCCGTACTCCGGCGCCATGTTCGCGATCGTGGCGCGATCGGTCAGCGGCAGTCCCGCAGCCCCCTCGCCGAAGAACTCCACGAACTTGCCGACCACCTTGGCCTTGCGCAGCATCTCGGTGATGGTGAGCACGAGGTCGGTCGCGGTGACGCCCCAGCGCAGGCGACCCTTGAGGTGGACGCCGACGACGTCCGGGGTCAGGAAGTAGACGGGCTGGCCGAGCATGCCCGCTTCGGCCTCGATGCCGCCCACCCCCCAGCCCACCACCCCGAGGCCGTTGATCATCGTCGTGTGGCTGTCGGTGCCGACCAGCGTGTCCGGGTAGTGCACGCCGTCCTTGCCGCGGTGCACGCCGCGCGCCAGATACTCGAGATTGACCTGGTGCACGATGCCGATGCCGGGCGGGACGACCTTGAACGTGTCGAACGCCTGCATGCCCCACTTCATGAACTGGT
>JAHDYJ010000020.1:0-6577 GCA_023383795.1 Burkholderiales bacterium
GGACGGGTTGTCGCTCTTGCGCGCGATCTTGTCGATCTCGTCGATGTAGACGATCCCGCGTTGGGCGCGCTCGACGTCGTAGTTCGCAGATTGCAGCAGATTGAGGATGATGTTCTCGACGTCCTCGCCGACGTAGCCGGCCTCGGTGAGCGTGGTCGCGTCGGCGATCACGAACGGCACGTTCAGCAGGCGCGCGAGCGTCTGCGCGAGCAGCGTCTTGCCCGAGCCGGTCGGGCCGATCAGCAGGATGTTCGACTTGGCGAGCTCGACCTCGTCGGACTTCGACAGGTGCTTGAGCCGCTTGTAGTGGTTGTAGACGGCGACCGACAGGATGCGCTTGGCCGGGTCCTGGCCGATCACGTACTCGTCGAGGATGGTGCAGATCTCGCGCGGGGTCGGCAGGTCGGACTTCGCGGCCTTGCCGCTCTTGTCGCCCGCGCTCTCCTCGCGGATGATGTCGTTGCAGAGCTCGATGCACTCGTCGCAGATGAACACCGACGGTCCGGCGATCAGCTTCCGCACCTCGTGCTGGCTCTTGCCGCAGAAGGAGCAGTAAAGGAGCTTTTCGCCGCTCTTGTCCGACATCAGGGTGTGCCTCCGCTACGCCGCAACGGCCTCGGTCCGCGAGGTAAGAACCCGATCGATCAGACCATACTCGCGCGATTCCTCGGCCGAAAGGAAATAGTCCCGGTCGGTGTCGCGGGCAATCCGCTCGATCGGCTGCCCGGTGTGCTTTGCCATGATCTGGTTCAGCTTTTCTCGCAGGTAGAGAATCTCGCGCGCGTGGATCTCGATCTCGGCCGCCTGGCCCTGGAAGCCGCCCATCGGCTGGTGGATCATCACGCGCGAGTTGGGCAGGCAGAAGCGCTTGCCCTTCGCGCCGGCGCACAGCAGCAGCGAGCCCATGCTCGCCGCCTGGCCGATGCAGAGCGTCGAGACGTCGGGCTTGATGAACTGCATCGTGTCGTAGATCGCCAGCCCCGCGGACACCAGCCCGCCGGGCGAATTGATGTAGAACGAGATGTCCTTGTCGGGGTTCTCCGACTCGAGGAACAGGAGCTGCGCGACGATCAGGTTCGCGGAGAGCTCGTTGACCGGGCCGACCATGAACACGACCCGCTCCTTCAGCAGGCGCGAGTAGATGTCGTAGGCCCGCTCGCCGCGGCCGCTCTGCTCGATCACCATCGGGATCAGGCCGAGCGCCTCCGGCGCCTGGAATCCGGACCGCGCCATCGCGGTCACGCCCTGCATCGCATACTCCGCCGCCCGCGGATCCCACTCGTTCATGATGCGCCACCACCCATCAGCTCGTCGAATGCCACCGTCCGCTCTTCCACCTGCGCCTGGCCCAGCACCCACTGGATCATGTTCTCCTCGACGGCGAGACCCTCGAACTCCGCGAGGCGCTCCGGCTGCGAGTAGAACCATTTTACCACCTCGCCCGGCTGCTCATAGCTCTGGGCGTGCTCCTCGACGAGCGCGCGCACCTGCGCGGGCTTCGCCCCGAGGTCGTGGCGCTTGATGCATTCGCCCATGATCAGCCCGAGCGCGACCCGGCGGCGCGCCTGCTCCTCGAACATCCCCGGATCGATCGGGAGATTCTCCATCTTGAGGCCGCGCCCCTGCAGGTCGGCGCGGGCGTTCTCGACCAGCCGCCTGGCTTCCATGTCCACCAGGCTCTTCGGCAGCTCGACCTTGGTCGTGTCGAGCAGGGCCTGCATGACGGCGCCCTTGAGCCGCGCGCCGAGCCGCTGCCTGACCTCGCGCTCGACGTTCGCCTTGATCTCGGCGCGCATCTTGGCCAGGTCGCCGTCGGCGACGCCGAGGCCTCTGGCGAACTCCGCGTCGAGGTCCGGCAGGCGCCCCTCCTCGACCTTGCGCAGGGTGATCGCGAACTGCGCCGTCTTCCCGGCCACGTCCTTGCCGTGGTAGTCGGCCGGGAAGCTGACCAAGACCGTCTTCGACTCGCCGGCCTTCATGCCCGGCAGGGCGGCCTCGAACTCCGGCAGCATGCGCCCCTCGCCGAGCACGAACACCACCTCGCTGCCCTGCCCGCCCTCGAACGGCGCACCGTCGATCGTGCCGGCGAAGTCGACCGTGACCCGGTCGCCGGCCGCGGCGGGCGCATCGGCGATCTCGTAGCGCTTGCGCTGCTTGCGCAGCGCCTCGATCGTCTTGTCGACCTCCGCCTCGCCCACCGTCAGGACCGGCCGCTCGACGCGCGCCTGGCCGAGGTCGCCGAGCGCGATCTCCGGGTAGACCTCGAAAGTTGCGCTGAACTCGATCTGCGCGGCGTCGCCGCTGTCCTTCGGCTCGATGCGCGGGTAACCCGCGACGCGGAGGTTCTGCCCGCGCACCGCCTCGGTGAACGCCTTCTCGACCGCGTCCCCGATCACTTCCGAGCGCACCTGCGGGCCGTACTGCTGGGCGACGATCCGCAGCGGCACCTTGCCGGGACGGAAGCCCGCCATGCGCACCGACCGCGCGATCTGCTTCAGCCGCTCGTCGACGCGCTTGTCGATATCGGCCAGCGGCAACGACATCGTCAGGCGCCGCTCGAGCGCGCTCAGGTTCTCCAGTGTGCTCTGCATCGAACGTGTCCTGTTATTGCTCTGCCTGGTGCGAAGGAAGGGACTCGAACCCCCATGCCTCGTCGGCGCTGGAACCTAAATCCAGTGCGTCTACCAATTCCGCCACCTTCGCGTGGGTAACGAACAGGAGGAAACCCCCACGGGTTTCCTCCCGTTACCCTCCTTCCGCTGGTGGAACGGGGCACTCCGTACGGCGCCAGCGAGGGAAGCGCTGATTGTACCCGACGCGCTGATAGACTGTAAGCACCAAACCCTCTGATTCCCGAAGGGATTCGGCTGCGGATGCCGGTCGCCCACTACGAGAACTTCCCGGTCGCTTCGCTGCTCTTGCCCGCCCGCCTGCGCCGGCCGGTCGAGCTCGTCTACGCCTTCGCCCGCTCGGCGGACGACTTCGCCGACGAGGGCGACCGTCCGGCCGCCGAGCGGCTCGCGGCGCTGGAGGCCTACCGCGCCGAGCTGCGCCGCATCGGTGCGGGCGAGCCGCCGGTCACCGAGCTCTTCCGGGCGCTCGGGCGCGCGGTGCGCGAGTTCTCGCTGCCGCTCGAGCCCTTCTTCGCGCTGCTCGACGCCTTCGCCCAGGACGTGGTCAAGACCCGCTACGCGAGCTTCGACGAGGTGCTCCGCTACTGCGAGCGCTCGGCCAACCCGGTCGGCGCCCTGATGCTGCATCTGTTCGGGGCCGCGACCCCCGAGCGGTTGCGCCAGTCCGACGCCATCTGCAGCGCGCTGCAGCTCGTCAACTTCTGGCAGGACGTCGAGAGCGACTTCGCGCGCGGCCGCATCTACCTGCCGGCCGACGACATGGCGCGCTTCGGCGTCGGCGAGCGCGACATCGCGGAGCGCCGCTGCACCGACGCCTGGCGGCGCCTGATCGGCTTCCAGGTCGAGCGCACGCGGGCGATGCTAGAATGCGGCGCGCCGCTGGCGCGGACCCTGTCCGGACGCATCGGCCTGGAGCTGCGCTTGATCGTGCAAGGCGGGCTGCGCATTCTCGAGAAGCTGGAGCGCGCGGGCGGCGACGTCTTCCGGCACCGCCCGGTGCTGCGCAGCCCGGACTGGCTCCTGATGTCGTGGCGGGCGCTCCGCATGTGACGCCCGCCGCCCTCCCAACCCTCTCCCGCGACTCGAACGCAGTGTCGCCCGACGAGTACTGCCAGCAAAAGGCCGCCCAGAGCGGCTCGAGCTTCTATTACTCGTTCCTGTTCCTGCCGCCGGAGCGCCGGCGCGCGATCACCGCGCTCTACGCGTTCTGCCGCGAAGTGGACGACGTGGTCGACGAGTGCTCGGACGCCGCGCTCGCCCGCACGAAGCTCGCGTGGTGGCGCGCAGAGGTCGGCGAGCTCTTCGCCGGGCGGCCCAGCCACCCGGTGACCCGGGCGCTCGCGCCGGCGCTCGCTCCGTACGGCATCTCGCAGGAGCGGCTCGGCGATATCCTCGACGGCATGGAGATGGACCTCGAGCCCGCGCCGTATCCCGACTACGCCGCGCTCAGCCGGTACGTGTACCGCGTCGCCGGCGCCGTGGGGCTGCTCGCGGCGGGCATCTTCGGCTACCGCGACCCGCAGACGTTGCGCTACGCCGAGGCGCTCGGCACCGCGTTCCAGCTCACCAACATCGTGCGCGACGTCGGCGACGACGCCCGCAAGGGCCGCGTCTACCTGCCGGTCGACGAGATGCTGCGCTTCGGCGTCGCGCCGGCCGACATCCTCGCGCTGCGCGAGACCGAGGGCTTTCCCGCGCTGATCCGCTTCCAGATCGAGCGCGCGCAGCGCGCCTACGACACCGCGCTCGGGCTGCTGCCGCCGGTGGACCGCCGGGCGCAGCGCCCGGGACTGGTGATGGCCGCGATCTACCGCACGCTGCTCGGCGAGATCGAGCGCGACGGCTGCCGCGTGCTCACGCACCGGACCGCGCTCACGCCGATCCGCAAGCTCTGGATCGCGTGGCGGACGTGGGTTTTCGCGTGAGGCGTCCGGAGTGAGGCATCGCGAGGCGCCGCCCGCGCCTCGCTCGGGCCCGCGCGTCGCGGTCGTCGGCGGCGGGTGGGCGGGCATCGCGGCCGCCGTCGCGCTCGCGCGGGACGGCGCCGGGGTCACCGTCTACGAGGCCGCCCGCACGCTCGGCGGCCGCGCGCGGCGCGTGACCCTCGAGGACGTCGACCTCGACAACGGCCAGCACATCCTGGTCGGCGCGTGCCGCGCGGTGCTCGGCGCGATGCGCACCGTCGGCGCCGACCCCGGCGCGCTGCTCGTGCGCCTGCCGCTCGACCTCGAGATCGCCGGCCGCTTCCGCCTGCACGCCCCGCGGCTCCCGGCGCCCCTGCACCTGCTCGTCGGGCTGCTGCGCGCGCGCGGGCTGAGCGCCCGCGAGCGGCTCAAGGTCGTGCGCTTCATGCTCGCGATGGCCGCGCGACGCTACCGCCTGCCCGCGGACATCACGGCCGCCGCGCTGCTCGCCGCGCACGGACAGCTCGGCGCGCCGACCGACTTCCTGTGGGAGCCGCTCTGCGTCGCCGCGCTCAACACGCCGCTCGCCGCCGCCTCCGCGCAGGTGCTGATGAACGTGGTGCGCGACACGCTCGGCGCGGATCGCGCGGCGAGCGACCTGTTGCTGCCCCGGTGCGACCTCTCCGCGCTCTTTCCCGAGCCGGGCGCGCGCTACGTCGAGGCGCGCGGCGGCCGCGTGCTGCCGGGCCGGCGCGTCACGCGCGTCGAGCCGGCCGCGGCCGGCATTGCGGTCGACGGCGAGCGCCACGACGCCGCGATCCTCGCCTGCGCCCCGCAGCACGCGGCGCAGCTCCTCGCGCCGGCCGGGCTGCTGCCGGAACTGCGCCCGCGCCTCGAGGCGCTCGCGTTCGAGCCGATCTACACCTGCTACCTCCAGTACCCGTCGGCGGTCGCCCTGCCGCGGCCGATGCTCGGTCTCGCGGACGGCCTGGTGCAGTGGGCGTTCGACCGCGGCACGCTCGACGGCCGCCGCGGGCTGCTCGCCGCGGTGGTCAGCGCGCGCGGCGAGCACGAGGAGCTCGCGCGCGGCGAGTTCGCCGCGACCGCCCACCGCGAGCTCGCGCGCGTCGTGCGCGACCTGCCGTCGCCGGAATGGTCGCGCACGATCGCCGAGCGGCGCGCGACGTTCAGCTGCACGCCGGGGCTGGACCGGCCGGGCAACGCGACCGCGCTGCCCCGCCTGTTCCTCGCGGGCGACTACACGGCGAGCGACTATCCGGCGACGCTCGAGGGCGCCGTGCGCAGCGGCCTCGCGGCGGCGCGCCTCGCGCTGGCCGCGGGCCGGATCGCCTAGCCCAGCACGCGCAGCGCGTCCTCGAGCCGGTCCACGGCCGTCACCTCGAGCCCCGCGATCGGCTGGCGCGGCGCGTTCGCGCGCGGGATCAGCGCGCGCGTGAAGCCGAGCTTGGCCGCCTCCCGCAACCGCTCCTGGCCGCGCGGCGCCGGCCGCACCTCGCCGGCCAGGCCGACCTCGCCGAACGCGACGAGCTTGCCGGGCAGCGGCCGGTTGCGCAGCGACGATACGATCGCGAGCGCCACCGCGAGGTCGGCGGCCGGCTCGCCGATGCGCACGCCGCCGACCGCGTTCACGAACACGTCCTGATCGTGGCAGGCGACGCCCGCGTGGCGGTGCAGCACCGCGAGCAGCATCGCGAGCCGGCCCGCCTCGAGTCCCTGCGCGAGGCGCCGCGGATTCATGCCGTGCGCGCCGTCGACGAGCGCCTGCACTTCCACCAGCAGCGGCCGCGTGCCCTCGCTCGTGACCAGGATGCACGATCCGGGCACGTCGGCGCGGTGCTCGGAGAGGAAGAGCGCCGAAGGGTTCGCGACGCCGCGCAGACCGCGCTCGGTCATCGCGAACACGCCGAGCTCGTTCACCGGCCCGAAGCGGTTCTTGAACGCGCGCACCAGCCGGAAGCTCGACTGCGGATCGCCCTCGAAGTAGAGCACGGTGTCGACGATGTGCTCGAGCACGCGCGG
>JAHDYJ010000020.1:6587-51894 GCA_023383795.1 Burkholderiales bacterium
CCGACGAAGACCAGGCTGATCGACTGCGCCTTGGCGAGCCGCGTGAGCTGCGCCGCGCACTCGCGCACCTGCGCCACCGAGCCCGGCGCCGACTGGAGCGCCTCCGAGTAGAGCGTCTGGATCGAGTCGATCACCGCGACCTCCGGCGCCGCCTCGGTCAGGGTGGCTGCGATGCGCTCGAGCTGCGTCTCGGCGAGCAGCGCGACGCGCGCGGAATCGAGCTGCAGCCGACCGGCGCGCAGCGCCACCTGCTCGGGCGACTCCTCGCCGCTCACGTACGCGACGCGGTGCGACGCGCTCATCGCCGCGAGCGCCTGCAGGAGCAGCGTCGACTTGCCGATGCCGGGGTCGCCGCCGATCAGCGCCACCTGCCCGCGCACCAGCCCGCCGCCGAGCGCGCGGTCGAGCTCGGCGATGCCGGTCGGCATGCGCGGCGCCTCGCGCGCGCGGATGTCGGCGAGGGGCGTGAGCGCGCCGGCCTTCGCGCCGGCCAGCCGGTGCTTCGTCGCCGGCTCGGCGACGCTCTCGACGAGCGTGTTCCAGCCATCGCAGTGCGGGCACTGGCCCTGCCACTTGGTCGACTGGCCGCCGCACTCGGTGCAGACGTAGACCGAACGGGGCTTCGCCACGGGCTACCCCCGCTCGGCCTGGGGAACGCGCGCGGTCAGCCGGCAGAGCAGCTCGTAGCTGATGGTGCCGGCGGCGGCGGCCACCTCGTCCGCCGGGAGACCCTCGCCCCAGAGCGTCACCGGCGCGCCCACGCCCGCGTTCGGCACCGGGCCGAGATCCACGGTCAGCATGTCCATCGACACCCGGCCGACGATCCGGGTGCGCAGGCCGTCGACGAGCACCGGCGTCCCGTCCGGCGCATGGCGCGGATAGCCGTCGGCGTAGCCGCACGCCACGACGCCGATCCGCATGCGCTTCGGCGCGGCGAACGCGCCGCCGTAGCCCACGCGATCGCCGCGCGCGAGCTCGCGCACCGCGATCAGCTCGCTCGCGAGCGTCATCACCGGCTCGAGCCCGAGGGACTCGGCCGAAGCGTCGGCAAACGGCGAGCACCCGTAGAGCATGATGCCGGGACGGATCCAGTCGGCGTGCGTCTCGGGATAGCGCAGCACCGCGGCGGAGTTCGCCAGGCTGCGCGGCAGCGCGAGCCCCGCCGCCGCCGACGCGAAGCACCCCAGCTGCTCGGCGACGCCGCGCGCGCCGTCGGCATCGGCGAAGTGCGTCATCAGCGTCACGCCGCTCACCATGCGGCTCGCCTGCAGCCGCCGCACCGCATCGGCGAACGCCGCCGGCGCGAAGCCGAGCCGGTTCATGCCGCTGTTCAGCTTCGCGTAGACCGGGATGCGCGCCGGCAGCCCCGCCGACTCGAGCATCCGCACCTGCTCCTCGCAGTGCACGACCGCCGCGAGCCCGTGCTCGGCGATCGTCGGCAGGTCGTCGAGCGCGAAGAAGCCCTCGAGCAGCAGGATCGGCTTGCGCACGCCCGCCTCGCGCACGCGCACCGCCTCCTCGAGGTCGAGCAGCGCGAACCCGTCGGCCGCGTCGAGCGCCGTCACCGCGCGCAGCGTGCCGTGCCCGTAGGCGTTCGCCTTCACCACCGCCCAGGCGCGCGCGCCGGGCGCCTGCGCGCGCGCCACCGCGAGGTTGTTGCGCAGCGCGGCAAGATCGAACGTGGCGCGGATGGGGCGCGGCATGGAAACTGCAGTGGACGGTGGGCAGTGGACAGTGGCCAGTCGGCCGCGAGGCCGCGACGCAGCCGCTACGCTCCCTCGCGAAACGCGGAGCAGGCGGCGGCGTACAGCGCTTCGAGCTCGTCGATCACGTCCTTCGCGTCGCGACCGTCCACCATGTGCGCGGAAACGAGATCGCCGACCGGGCCCATGAGTCGGGTGCGCGAAAGCATGGGATAGCTCCGATTCAGGCGCTTCACGGCCTGCACGACGCTCTCGCGCTGCGGACGCAGCGTGACGATCTCTGCGTCGACCCGCCTTTCCGCCCGCGCGGCCAGGAACTCGGCGAACTCGGTCAGCGTGCGCAGCGCCTCCGCATCCAGCCGGTCGATCAGCTCGGCGATCCGCGCTCCGCGCTCCTTCTCCTCGGTCTTCACTCCTCGCTCCCCGCCGCTCACTGCCCGCTGTCCACCTGCTTCATCGTGAACACCGGCATCTTGCGCCGCTCCTGCATCAGGTCGAGCGCCTTGACCAGCGCCACGACGACGCGGTCGATGGTGTCCTGCGTCTCCGCCCAGCGCTCGCGCGCCTCCTCGATCAGCGCCCCGATGTGCTCGGGCACCGGGCGGTCCTCTTCCATCACCATGTCCTCGATCATCCCGGGCTTGAGCTCGGGCCGGAACAGGAGTCCGTAGCTGAGCGGGTCCGGCCGGATTGCGATCCAGCGCCCGGCCTCGTCCACGACCAGCGGCGCGACGCCGGCCGGAAGCGCGACGCTGCCGTTCGCCATGACGAGCACGCGCCGCCCGTCGACCGCGTCGGCGAGCGGATCGCCCTTTCCGGCCGCGGTCGCGCGCGCGGTCGTCCAGTAGGCGTCGTGCTCGGGCTCGGGGCTTGCCGCGCCGCCCGCGGCGACCGCGACCAGGTGCGCGCCGAAGCCGAGTCCGACCGCCGGCCGGCGAACCTTGCGGAAGGCCGCGAGCAGCCGCAGCTCGTCGTCGACCCAGGGACAGTGCTCGCGGTCGGACACCGGGTAGGCGCCGCCGAGCAGCCACAGCGCGTCGAACTGCAGGGCGCTGCCGATCACGTCCTGGCCGGTCACCGGCCGGATGTAGGTGAATCCGATGTCGCGCGCCTCGAACTGCGGCTCGAGGGCGCCGAAGAACTCCGAGAAGGTGTGCTGGACGGCGACGAAGCGGATCATCGGGTGCGCGGCCGCTCCCTGCGGCCGCGCGCCGATGCTATCACGCCGTCGATGCAGGGCCGCGCCGGCGCGGCTACCTGCGCAGCTTCGACAGCCAGTGCTCCATCTGCCGGCCGGCGGCCTCGCGCCCGCCGAGCCCGAACGAGAGCGCCACCGCGACCGCGACCGCGCCGAACGTCAGCAGGAAGCCGAGGTTGACGATGTCGTCCGCGATGCCCATCGCGCGGAGGCCCATCGCGATGACCAGGCCCAGGATCGCGATGCGCGCGACCTGGGCGAGCCCCGTCGTCCCCTCGCCCGAAGCGCGCACGATCGCGACGTACGCGACGTTCGCCAGCCAGAAGCCGACCGTCAGGATCACGCCGCCGAGCAGGACGTCGCCGCCGAAGTCGATGAACATCGTGACGACGTCGCGCACCTGCGTGAACTCCAGGCGGTTGGCCGCCTCGACGGTCGCGAACAGCATCGCGAAGAAGAGCAGCAGCCACGCCGCGAGGTCGGACGGCTTGAAGGCGCCGGTGAAGACGCCCTTCAGGCCCATGCGCTCCGGCAGCGAATCCACGCCCATGCTCGAGAGCAGCCGCGCGACGAGCTGCGAGGCGAACCGCGCCACGTAGTAGGTCACGGTCAGGATCAGGGCGGCGGCGACCAGGTTCGGCACCGCGTCGAGGAACCGCGCCAGCATTTCGGTCGCCGGCCGCGACAGCGCCTCGATCCGGAGCGCCTCGAGCGCCGCGATCAGCGTGGGCACGAACACGAAGATGAACACGATCGTCCCGACGAGCCGCGACAGGCGCACCGACTCGTGCAGTCCGGCGTTCACCGCGGCCTTGTCCGCGCCGGCGGCCACCAGCAGGTTCGTCACCAGGCCGCGCAGCACCGTCGCGACCAGCCAGCCGACGAACCCGATCACCACGGCGGCAAAGACGTTCGGCAGCGCGTCGAGCAGCTTGTTCAGCATCGATTGCACCGGCTCGAGCAGGCCGCGCAGCTCGTAGGCCGCCAGGATGGCCGGCAGGAAGAGCAGAATCACCAGCCAGAACAGGACGTTCCCGGCGTTCCTGCTCATCGGCTGCATGCCCGCCTGGGCGGCGAGCTTCTCGTCGAGCGCGGTCGCCGACAGAATCTTCGTCGCGATCGCGCGCAGCGCGGTGGCGATGACCCACACGATGATCACGAGCACGGTGCCCGCGACGAGGTTGGGCAGGTAGCCGAGGAACTTGGCGATCATCTCGGCGAACGGATTCGACACCAGCGCGAGGTCCAGCGTGTTGAAGACCCCGACCAGCGTGATCAGGATGACCAGCCAGAAGACGCCGATCGCGATGCCCGCCTCGACGTCCATCCGCTGGTGGGCGCTCTCCTCGATGCGCTGGTTCACCTTCAGCGCGCCGAGCAGCCGTCGCGTGGCCGCGCGCGCGACCACGGCGAGGACGTATCCGACGACGAGGATCGCGATCGCGCCCAGGATTCCGGGCAGGTGTGCGCCGAGGGTGCTCTGCAAAGAGCTAGCGAGTGCCGAGAGTTCCATTGAGGGTCGCTCCGTGTTGGTATGCTGAGTGGGACCCGGCATGAAGCTGGCCGGCGAGCGAGCGCCACGCGACAGACGCGACAAGACTGTCGTCGAATGGCGACAGTCATTCTAGCACCGCATGCGGCCTCAGGCGGCGTGCCGCTTTAGCTTCGCCTTCGCGAACTCGACGAAGGTGTTGACGAGCCGCGAGCGGAACTTCTCCTTCGGATAGACGAGCGACAGCGTGCGGATGAGGGTCGGCTGCAGCGGCAGCGCGACGAGCTCGCCGAGCCGCCGCTCGCGCTCCACCGTGACGCGCGAGATGACCGCGAATCCGATGCCGGTGCCGACCACGCCCTTCAGCGCCTCCGGGCTGCCGAGCTCCATGACGACGTTGAGCTGGTCGGCGTGGATGCCCGCCTTGCGGAAATAGAGGTCGGTGAACTCGCGCGTGCCCGACCCCTGCTCGCGCGTCACGTACGGATACTCGACGAGCTGCTTGGGCGTCACCACCTTCAGCCTGGCGAGCGGGTGCTTCGGCGCGACGATCACCTGCAGCTCGTCGTCGCAGCAGACCTCGGTGAGCAGGGTCGGCAGGTGCGACGGCGCCTCGATCAGGCCGATGTCCAGCGTGTGCTCGGAGACGCGGTTCTCGATCGCCTCGGAGTTCGCCACCGCGAGCTTGGCCTGCACCTCGGGATGCTGCGCCTTGAACTCGCCGAGCACCGGCGGCAGCAGGAACTCGGCGATCGTCGTGCTCGCGCCGATCAGCAGCGGGCCGGACAGCCGTCCGGTCATCTCGCGCACGCGCGTCTCGAGCTCCTGTGACAGGCCGAGGATCTTCTCGGCGTACTCGAGCACCACCTCGCCCGCCGGCGTGAGCGAGATCTTGCCGTGCCCGCGCTCGAAGAGCCGCGCGTTGAAGTGCTCCTCGAGCTGCTTGATCTGGAACGTCACCGCGGGCTGCGTCATGTACAGGACCTCCGCCGCCTTGGTGAAGCTCATCTGCTTCGCCACCGCGTGGAACACCTGCAGTCGTCGGTCGGCCATCGGGGCGCTCCCAGCGTGTGTGATAATCTGCGCCCCGCTATTGAATCATAAACCCGGGCATGAACAAAACTTATGAGGGTGCCCGGTGAGTACGTCGTGGCGCGGGCCGGATCTCGGAGGAGGCGGCCTCCAGGCGGCGAATATCCGCCTGGCTCAGGCACTTAAGCGCAAGTCCCGCGCCTATGGCCTCCTCGCCGCATTCCCGCTCGGCCTGCACCGCGCCTACCTCGACGATGCGCGCGGCGCCTGGGCGTACCGCATCGCGACCGTGGCGGCGGCCGGGGCGGCGCTCCTCGACTGGCGGGCCGGTGCCGCGCTCTCGCTCCTCGTCGCCGTCGCCGCCGTCTACGACCTTTACTGGATCGACCGGCGCGTCGTCGCGCTGAACAAGGCGATCCGCCGCCGGATCTACCTGTCGCAGGGCGCCGCGCCGCCCCCGGGCTACCGCGGGCGCGAGTTCGGCGAGCGCACGCCGGCGGGGCGCGCGCCGTCGTTCGCCGAGCAGGAGCGCCTGCTGCGCACGCTCGCGAAGGACGCCGCGCGCGGCCGCGGCGCGCAACAGGCCGAAGACGACTGACCGGTGGCGCGCTCCGTCTCCGAGCCCATGGCCGCGGGCGCGCCCGCCTCCGCGCGGAGGGCGCCGGCGTGGCGGTGAAGCGCGGCTTCTACACCATCATGGCGGCGCAGTTCTTCAGCTCGCTCGCCGACAACGCCCTGCTGATCGCCGCGATCGCGCTCCTGATGCAGCTGCAGGGGCCGGCGTGGATGGTGCCCCTGCTGAAGTTCTTCTTCACCATCTCGTACGTGGTGCTGGCGCCCTTCGTCGGCGCGTTCGCCGACTCGATGCCCAAGGGCCGCGTGATGTTCATCACCAACGCGGTGAAGGTCGGCGGCTGCGCGATGATGTTCTTCTGGCAGCAGCTCACGCTGCCCGGCGCCTCGCCCTACATCGCCGTGCTGGCGGCCTACGCGGTGGTCGGCCTCGGCGCGGCGGCGTACTCGCCGGCGAAGTACGGCATCCTCACCGAGCTCCTGCCGGCGCGCCAGCTCGTCATGGCGAACGGCTGGATCGAGGGCCTTACCGTCGGCTCGATCGTCCTCGGCACGGTGCTCGGGGGCGCCCTGATCAGCCCCGCGGTCTCCGGCGCGCTGCTCGCGTTCGACTTCCCGCTCGTCGACACCCACGTCGATTCGCCGGCCGAGGCCGCCATCGCCGTGATCGCGTTCTCCTACATGACCGCCGCGATCATCAACCTCTTCATCCCGGACACCGGCGTCGACCACCATCTGCTGAAGCGCAACCCGCTCTACATCCTGCACGACTTCCAGCGCTCCTTCAGCCTGCTGTGGCGCGACAAGCTCGGCCAGATCTCGCTCGCCACCACCACGCTCTTCTGGGGCGCCGGCGCCACGCTGCAGTTCATCGTGCTGAAGTGGGCCGAGGTCGCGCTCGGCATGCCGCTCTCCAAGGCGAGCATGCTGCAGGGGGTGGTCGCGATCGGCATCGCCGCGGGCGCCATCGCCGCCGCGCGCTACGTCCCGCTCACCAGGGCGGTGAGCGTCGTGCCGGTCGGCATCGCGATGGGCATCGTGGTGATCGCCATGAACTTCGTGCGCGAGCTCTGGGTCGGGGTCCCGCTGATGATCCTGATCGGCGGCTTCGCCGGCTTCTTCGTCGTGCCGATGAACGCGCTGCTGCAGCACCGCGGGCACATCCTGATGGGCGCCGGCCACTCGATCGCGGTGCAGAACTTCAACGAGAACCTGTCGATCCTGATCATGCTCGCGGTCTACGCGCTCCTGATCAGGCTCGACCTCTCGATCTACGCCATCATCGCGATCTTCGGGCTGTTCGTCAGCCTGACGATGGTGCTCGTGCACCGACGCCACCTGTACAACCAGAGCAAGGGCGACTCGCTGCACCTGATCGGCATGGAGAAGCCCCATGCTCGCGAGGCGCCGCCGCAGTAGACCGCGCGGCCGAGGGCGCGGACGGGCACAACCGCCGACGCCGGCGCTGCCGGACCGGGTGCGGGTGGCGTCGGAACCCCCGCAGAGCACGGCTCGCCACGCCCTCCGGATCGATTGCGCGCCGCCGGTTCAGGGCTCCCCGGCGCGCGCGTAGAGCTTCAGGTATTCGGCCTTCGCGAGCGGCGCCACGCGGGCCACCGCCAACAGGTCGTCCAGATGCGCGGGCGTGCTGACCCCGGCGAGGCTCGTGCCGATGCCAGGCGTCGAGCGCGCGAACTGGAGCGCGCGCTGCGCATGGTTCGCGAGCCCCGGCGTCGCCGCGGCGAGCGCGTCGGCGCATTGCCGCGCGAACATGCCCTTGCCGAGGACGTGGCTCGCCATCACGTACACGCGCAGCTGGTGCGCGGCCTGGATGCTGGAGGCGACGTTGCCCTGCCCGGTCGCCTGCGAGAAGCGCGTGAAGCCCTCGGGCATCGCCTGGTTGAACGGCAGCTGCACGATGCGGAACGCGTGCCTCGCGTCGCCCGCCACCGTCCGCGCGGCGCGCTCCGCGAGGCCGAGCAGCGACGTGATCGACTGGAAGGGCGGCGCATCGGTCTCCACCCGCAGGCCGTCGAACGTCGCTACGCCATAGCAGCGGATCTTGCCCGCATGCACGGCCGTCTCGAACGCCTCGAACACCGCGCCGATCTTGCGGTTCGCGCGCTCCTTGCCGATCGCCGGGACGTGCACCTCGGGCTGGTCGAGCAGGAACGCGTCCAGCGTCGCGAGTCCCAGCGCCTCGCGCGCCGCGTCGATCTGCGCCGCGAGATGCGCCGGGCTGATCAGGTGGCGCCCGGCGAGGTCGTCGCGCGTGCCGAGCCCGCGCGCCGCGATGCTGGCGTCGAACCAGCCGTCCAGGTCCGCCGGCACGCCGTCCGGAAAGGCGAGAAAGCCGCCCTTCGCCACCACGAAGACGTGCTCGCGGGCGACGCCGGCCGCGAACGCGCGGGCGAGGCCCCCCCCCCCCCTTACGTCGCCCCCGCGGGCCCGCCCGCCCGCTCCGGCGGGGGCGCGCCCCGCCCCGAGCGCGCGCGCCGACCGTCCGTAGCGGTAGTGCGGCGCGGTGTCGAAGACGTTGATGCCCGCACGCGCGGCGGACGCGACGACGCCCGCGTACGCCTCGTCCACCGCGTCCGTCGCCGCCCCGGGGAACGTCCCGACGCCGAGCGACGAGAGCTTGAGGTGCAGGTTCAGGAAGTCGCTGTAGTGCCCCGGGGCGCACCCCGCGCCGAACGCCCCGGCATAGGACTCGGTGCCCTGCCGCGTCGCGTAGCCCGGATGCAGCGTGCTCATCGCGGCTCAGGCGGACAGCGCCGCGGCGGCGAGCAGCGGGTGCGCCTGCGCCCGCGCCGCGAGCGCACGCACCTCGTCGCGCACGGTCTCGGTGGTCGCGGGTTCGACGCGCGCGGCAAGCAGCGCCAGGCGGAACGCCGCGTCATCCTCGTCGTGGTCCCAGTCGACGCCGCGCAGGAGGTCCGCGCCGGCGGCCGGCAGCGCCTCGGGCAGAGTGCGGCCGGACAGGATGCCCCACAGGCCCGCCCACGCGCGCGCGACGAGCAGGGGGTGGTAGCCGCCGCCGCCGGTCGCCAGCACGCGCGGCGTCCCGTCGGCGTGGCGCGGCGCGCTCTCGACGATGCGCGCGCACGCCGCCAGGAACGTCTGCGTCGTGCACCGCCACTTGCCGAGCGGATCGCCGGCCAGCATGTCGGTGCCCGCCTGCAGCACGATCGCGTCCGGCCGGAACCGCGCGAGCGCCGCCGGCCACACGGCGTCGAAGACGAGCCGGTACTCCGCGTCGGTCAGCGCGCGCGGCAGCGGCACGTTCACGGTGGTGTGTCCGCCGGCGGCGCTGCCGACGTCCTCGAGCCGTCCGCCGCGCCCCGGGTACGCGTACGCGGTATCCATGTGCAGCGACAGCGTGAGCGCCTCCGGGTCGTCGCGGAACGCCTCCTCGACGCCGTCGCAGTGGTGCGCGTCGATGTCGACGTAGAGCACGCGCCAGCCCGCACGGCGCAGCCGCAGGACCGCGAGCGCCGGGTCGTTGAAGTAGCAGAAGCCCTGCGCGCGCCCGGGCCGCGCGTGGTGCATGCCGCCGGCCGGGTTGAACGCGACGCGCCCGGCGAGCACCTCCTCGGCGGCCTGGATGCTCGCGCCGGCCGCGGTCGCGGGCGTGGTGAAGAAGTGGTCGAAGTACGGGTTCTCGAGCGTGCCGAGCGCGAAGGCCTCGCGGTGCTCCTGGCGCACGCGGCCGAGCTGCTCCGCGCGCTTGATCGCCGCGACGTACCGGCGCTCGTGGAACCACTCGAGCTCGAAGTCGGCCGCCTTGCGCGCCGGCACCGTTTCCCCGGGCGTGATCGCGCCGTAGGCCTCGATCAGGTCGCGCGCGAGCGCGACGCGCGGAATCGCGAGCGGATGGTTCGCCGCGTAGGCGCGGCGCCGGTAGCGCTCCGACCCGATGAACCGCGCCGGGCGGCCGGGCGGGATCGCCGCGGGGACGGGTGCGCCGCTCAATCCGCGACCCGCCCTTCGCGGATGCAGCGCGCGCGCACGTAGAGATAGACGTGGCGCGCGAGCCGCACCGCCATCTTCTGCGGCGCGGGGGGGAACGCGTCGCGCCGCGCCGCGGCGAGGCAGTTGCGGTAGTAGACGAGCTCGCGGCAGCTGTCGCGGATCGCGTTCCAGCCCGGGTCGCCCTTCACGAGCGCCTTCCACACGTCGAGCACGTCGGCGTCGGGCGCCGGCGCAGCCTTCCCGCCGGCGGCGGCGAGGTACGCGCGCATGGTCTCGCCCGCTTGCACGATCGCAGGCTCGAGCACTTCGGCGACGTCGATATCGGCGCGCGCGCCGACCTCGGTTTCGAGCGCGCGCAGCGCATCGTCGATCGCCCCGAGGCGCCCGGCCAGCGCAGCGTCGGCGTCCTGATCGCTCGTCGAATGCATTGCCGAGAATATTAGATTTTGCTAATGTCTCGCCATTCTAGCGCGCCGCGCGGCGCCGCCGCTTCTCCCGCCGCTTCTCCCCCGCTTCCCCAGCCCACGGCGGGGGGCGAAGCTGGGCCCATCGGCGGAAAGTGCGTCAGGAGAGCACCGTGAACAAGCTGGTCAAGCTCGTCAAGCTCAACAACCTCCAGTACAACCCGAACCGCGACCCGCAGGTCTATCGCCGCGTGGCGGGCGAGTCGTTCCGCGTACAGGCCTTCCTGGCGGGGTCAGGGACGACGAAATGCACCGTGCGCGACGCTGCTGGCAAAGCGCTCGTCGAGGCCGAGATCGCCGCGCCGGGCACCTTCGAGTATCGCGTCGCCTTCGACAAGCCCGGTCAATACCTCGTCACGCTCGAAGTCTCGCGCGCCGGCGAGACGTTCGCGCAGCCGCTGCGGCTCGACGTGCTCGAGCACGCCTGGATCGGATAGAGCAGTGGGCAGTTGACAGTGGGCAGTGGCTGGTCAGCGCACTACGCGTGCCGTACTGTCCACTGTCCACGGTCCGCCGCTCACTGTCCACTCGCCGCGCCGTTCAGAGAACGACGGGACGATTAGGCAGCTCGTCCGGATTCACCGGTCGCGGCGGGACATGCGTCGCGAGGAGATCGCTGATCGCGCGCACGCCGGCGATCGCGCCGGCCTCGAAGCGGCCGGCGGCGAACTCGCGCTGCATCGCGCCGCAGATCGCCTCCCACGCCGCGTGCCCGACCTTGCGGTCGATGCCCCGGTCGGCCACCACCTCGACGCGCCTGTCGGCGAGCAGCAGGTAGATCAGCACCCCGGCGTTCTGCTCGGTGTCCCACACCCGCAGCCGGGTGAAGACGTCGATCGCCCGCGCATGCGCCGTCCCGCCGGCGAAGAGATCGCCGAGCGGCAGGCACGCTTCGACCGCGAACCGCAGCTCGCCGTCGTGGCGCGCCTCCTCGGCGGCGATGGCCGCTTCGATTGCGTCCATCGTCCGCTGCGGGAACGTCGCGCGCACGGCCCAGCGATCGAGAACGAGGTGGCGGAAGAATCGCCGCACCGACTGCGCGAACGCCATTCACCTGCCCCAGCTGCCGGAGGCGCCGCCACCGCCGAACGTTCCGCCGCCGCCCGACCAGCCGCCGCCGCCGAATCCGCCGCCGCCGCCCCAGCCGCCGCCGCCGAACCCGCCGCCCGGTCCCCACCCGCCGCGATGCGAGCGCGTCGCGCCGAGCCCGGTGCCGCCGAACGCCAGCGCGAACACGAACGCCACGGCACCGGCGAGGATGCCGATGATGAGCGCGCCGGCGATGATCCACGCGATCGCCCCCACCACGCCGCCGGTCATGACCGACCCCAGGAACCGGCCGAACAGCCGTGGCAGCACGCCGGCGAGAAACACCGCGCCCATGAACAGGATGACGAGCACCGACTGCAGGTCGGCGGCCCTGCCCTGCGGCGCGCGCCGCGCGGCCGGCGGCGGCAAATCCTCGCCCTCGATCAGCCGCATGAGCGCCTGCGTGCCGGCCTGCAGGCCGGCGTTGAAGTCGCCCTGCACGAAGTGCGGCGCCATGATCTCGGTGATCACCCGCTTCGCCTTGATGTCGGGGATCGCGCCCTCGAGCCCGTAGCCGACCTCGATCCGAAGCCGGTGGTCGCTCTTCGCGACGAGCACGATGACGCCGTCGTCGACGCCCTTGCGGCCGACCTTCCACTGCTCGGCGACCCGGATCGCGTACTGCTCGATCGCCTCCGGCCTGGTGGTGGGCACGATCAGGACGGCGATCTGGCTGCCCTTCTTCTCTTCGAACGCCGCGAGCTCCCGCTCGAGCGCGGCGGTCTGCTCTGCCGTGAGCGTGCCGGTGACGTCGGTGACCCGCGCCTTCAGCGGCGGGATCGGCGCGAGCTCCTGCGCGCGCGCGCCGCCGCCCGCGAGGGCGAACCCCAGGCAGAACGCCGCGAGGACGAGCGTACGACCGGGCATCGGCGAGCGGCGCCTCGCGGGCAGCCTACTGCTTGGCTGCGCCGGCGGGCTTGCCGAAGTCCACGGTCGGCGCGCGCTGGATCGCCTGCTCGTTCTCGACCGTGAAGTTCGGCTTCACCGGGTAGCCGAACACCATCGCCGTCAGGTTCACCGGGAACTGGCGGACGAGGACGTTGTACTCGTTCACCGCCTGGATGTACCGGTTGCGCGCGACGGCGATGCGGTTCTCGGTGCCCTCGAGCTGCGCCTGTAGCTCGAGGAAGTTCTTGTCCGACTTGAGCTCCGGATAGCGCTCCACCACGACGAGCAGGCGCGCCAGCGCGCTCGAGAGCTCGCCCTGGGCCGCCTGGAACCGCTGCAGCGCGGCCGGGTCGTTCAGGAGCTCGGGCGTGATCTGCACGCCGGTCGCCCGCGCGCGCGCCTCGGTCACCCGCGTCAGCACCTCCTGCTCCTGCTGGGCGAACCCCTTTACGGTGTTGACCAGGTTCGGGATCAGGTCGGCGCGGCGTTGATACTGGTTGACCACCTCGGACCAGGCGGCCTTGGTGGCCTCGTCGGTCCGCTGGATGTCGTTGTAGCCGCAGCCGGTAAGCACCACCGCCGTGATCGCGATCAGGAACGCGGCAAGCTTGCGCATCGGACTTCTCCCGTTGTTGATCCGCAGCGACCCGGCGGAACCGAGAAGATCGGGGCGTCCGCTAGGAAGACAAGCCCCGCAGCACGCCGCGCGCGAACAAGAGGTCCTCCCAGGCCTTCGCCTTGTCCGGGAGATTGCGCAGCAGGTACGCGGGATGATAGGTGACGACGAGCGGCACGCCCCGGTACTCGAAGGTCCGGCCGCGCAGCGAGGCGATGCTCGCCTCGGTGTCGAGCAGCGTCTGCGCGGCGAAGCGCCCCATCGCGACGACGAGCTTCGGTCGGATCAGGGCGATCTGCCGGTGCAGGTGCGGGCTGCACTGCGCCACTTCGCCCGGCTCCGGGTTGCGGTTCCCCGGCGGGCGGCACTTGAGCACGTTGGCGATGTACACGCCCTTGCCGCGCGCGAGATCGATCGCCGCGAGCATGTTGTCCAGCAGCCGCCCGGCCTGACCGACGAACGGCTCGCCGCGCGCATCCTCCTCGGCGCCCGGCGCCTCGCCGACGAGCAGCCAGTCGGCGTTCGCGTCGCCGACGCCGAACACCGTGTTCCGGCGCGTCTTGCACAGCCCGCAGGCGGTGCACCCGGCGACCGCCTGTTCGAGCTCGGGCCAGTCCATGCGCGCGATGCGCGCGGCGCGGTCGTCCGGCGCAAGCGTCGCGACCGGCGGTGGCGCAGGCACCTCCGGCGAGGGTGCCGCCGCCGCGCGCTCGAGCGACGGCGCGGCTTCCGGCGCCGGCGCGGCCGTCGCGCGGCGCGCGCGCAGCCGCCACACCGGGCCGAGCCCCATCTCCTCGAGCATCAGGTCGCGCCGGGCGCTCACAGCGCCACGCTCAGCACCAGCGCATCCTCGCGTCCGGCGCGCGCCGGGTAGTAGCCGCGGCGCACGCCGACCTCGGCGAAGCCGTTCCGCGCGTAGAGCGCGCGGCCCGCGGCGTTCGACGGACGCACCTCCAGGAAGAGCCGCGTCGCGCCGTAGCGCCGCGTCACGCCGAGCAGGTGGTGCAGGAGCTGCGTGCCGTGGCCGCGGCGCTGCGCGTCGCGCGCGATCGAGAGGTTCAGCAGATGCGCCTCGCCCGCGCCCAGCATCAGCACGGCATAGCCGAGCAGGCCGTGCGCCGAGGTCATCGCCCAGCAGCTGTAGCCGGTCGCGAGCGAGTCGCGGAAGTTCCCGATCGACCAGGGAAACTCGTACAGGTCCCGCTCGATCGCGAGGACCGCCGGCAGGTCGCTCTCGGCGAGCGGCCGGAATGCGGGCTGCGGCTTCAGTACTGCGCTCATCGCTCGTGCGTCTTAAGCGCCACCTTGTCGCGGACGTAGAGCGGAACCGCCTCGGCGGGATCCCGTCCGGCGCCCGCGGCGAGGCGCGGCAGCGCGAGCTTGAGGATAGCAGATGCGCGCGGCACCGCCGCCGGATCGACGCGCGCCAGCCGGCCGCCGAGCCGCACGGCGAGCGCAGCGCCGTGCGCCAGGAAGCCGCTGCCGCAGCCGACCCAGCCGTCGTCCCCGGGCACCGGCGCTTCGGCCGGGCGCACGAGCGCCGGCGCGCTCGCCTCGATCCAGCCGCGCGCGCCGCGCCGGTACGCGGCGTGATACACCTCCCCCATCCGCGCGTCGAGGCACGCGACGGCCCGCTCGGCGCCGCTCGCCTCCGCCAGCGCCTCGAGCGTGCCGACGCCGAGCACGGGTAGCGCGCGCGCGAGCGCGAGGCCCTGCGCGACGCCGCACGCGATCCGCAGCCCGGTGAACGAACCGGGGCCGGCGCCGAACGCGATCGCGGTCAGCGCCTCGATCGCGCTGCCGGCGTCGGCGAGCAGGCGCGCGATCGCGGGCAGGATGAGCTCGGCGTGGCGCTGGCCCACGCGCTCGTGCGATTCGAGAACTTCGTCGGCGCGGGCGACCGCGAGCGAGAGATGCTCGGCCGAGGTCTCGATGGCGAGGATGGTCAACGCGGATGTAAGCGCGCGAGGCTTGTCGCGCGATTGTACTGCACGCGCTACTCGACGAGCGCGCGCCGCACCATCGCGTGGATGCCCTTGTTGCCGTCGACGAGCTGCGTCACGTGCAGGTCGCAGGCGAGGCTGCAGAACACGTACGCCTCGGCGCTCTGCCACCCCTTCAGCGCGACGAGCCAGCGGATCATGTCGCGCAGCGCCTGCTTCGCCGCATCGTCGAGATCGGGGTCGAAGCCCATCGTGATGTAGTGCGTCGGCGTGATCGCGCGCGGCATCTCGAGCCGCTCGCCCTTGTGCAGCGCGAGCTCGAAGGTGCCGCGCAGGCAGGTCTCGAGCGCCGTCAGGCACACCTCGCCGTCGCCCTGCACCGCATGGCCGTCGCCGGCCGAGAAGTTCGCGCCGGGGACGAACACCGGCAGGAAGAGCGAGGTGCCGGGCACGAACTCCTTGTTGTCGATGTTGCCGCCGAACTCGCGCGGCTCGATCGACGAGACGGTGCCGTATTCCGGCCGCGGCGCGGTCGCGAGGATGCCGAAGAAGGGCGCGAGCGGCACCGTGGCGCCCCACGCGAGCCGCGCCGTCATCGCCTTGCGGTCGATCGGGATCAGGCGCCGCTCGAACCGCGGAAAGTCCTCCGGCAGCGTGCCGCGCAGCGGGAGGATCACGTTCCAGCCCCAGTCGACCGTGAGCTCGATCGCCTTGATGCGCACCTCGAGCGTGTCGCCGGGCGCCGCGCCGCGCACCGCGACCGGGCCGGTCAGGATGTGCGGGCCGAGCACCGGGGCGAGCTTCTCGACGATCTCGCGGTGATCCGGCCGCAGGATCGAGAGATCCTCGACGTGGAGCTTGCCGCCGGACACCGTGTCGATCGTGACCGTGTCGCCGGGGTCCACGGTGAGCCGCGGCGGAATGGTCGCGTCGAAGTAGCCCCAGTGCACGGTCTCCGGCGTCGGGTTCAATGCGTGATGGGCCATGTCCGTCCTCCTTGCCCGTGCTACACCTGCACGGAATAGCCGCCGTCGACCGGGATCGCCGTGCCGGTGACGAAGGCCGATCCCGGCCCGGCGAGAAACACCGTGACCGCCTCGAAATCCTCGGTCCGCCCCCAGCGCCCGGCCGGCGTGCGCTTGAGCACGTTCTCGTTCAGCCCGGGCACCTGCGCGCGCGCGCTCACCGTGAGGTCGGTGTCGATCCAGCCGGGCAGGATTGCGTTCACCTGGATGTTGTCCTTCGCCCACGCCGTCGCGAGCGCCTTCGTCATCTGCACGAGCCCGCCCTTGCTCGCCGCGTAGGCCACGGCGAACGGCGCGCCGAAGATCGAGAGGATCGAGCCGATGCTGATGATCTTGCCGCCGCCGGCGCGGACCATGTGCGGATAGGCCGCATGGGCGCACACGAACGCGCTCGTCAGGTTGCTGTCGACCACGCGGTGCCACTCCTCGAGCGTGTAGTCCTGCGGCGGCTTGCGCAGCGCGATGCCGGCGTTGTTCACCAGGATGTCGAGCCGCCCGAGGCGCTCGACCGCGGCGGCGACCATCGCGCGGCACTCGGCCTCGCTCAGCAGGTCCGCCTCGAGCGCGATCGCGCGCCCGCCGAGCGCCTCGAGCTCGCGCACCGCGCGCGCGCTCTTCTCGGCGTTGCGGCCGGCGACCGCGACCGCGGCACCGGCCTTGACGAGCCCCCGCGCCATGCCGAGTCCGATGCCGCCGTT
This sequence comes from Burkholderiales bacterium, assembly GCA_023383795.1. GTDB lineage: Bacteria > Pseudomonadota > Gammaproteobacteria > Burkholderiales > SG8-39 > JAABRB01. The sequence goes on from JAHDYJ010000020.1 coordinate 23,281, forward strand.
GCCGCCAGTGACGACGGCGACGCGGCCCGTGAGATCGAAATGCCCCATCATCACGCGTACCTCCGCAAACCAGCGCCTCAGTTTACCTTCGCCCCCGCGACCCCGAGATGCTGGTCGAGCACGTCGGGCGCGGCGGCGAGCGCCGCCGGCGGGCCCTCGAACACGAAGCGGCCCGAGGCCACGACGTACACGTAGTCCGCGACCGACATCGCCAGCGCGAAATTCTGCTCGACGAGCAGCACCGCGTGGCCGTGCTCGCGCAGGCTCTTCATGATGCCCTCGACCTGCTGCACCAGCCGCGGGGCAAGCCCCTCGGACGGTTCGTCCATCAAGATCAGGTGCGGATTCGCCATCAGGGCGCGCCCGACCGCGAGCATCTGCTGCTCGCCGCCCGAGAGGGCGCCGCCCGAGTGGTTGATGCGCTCGGCGAGCTGCGGGAACTCCCGCAGCACCGAATCGAGGGTCCAGCGGCCGCCGCGCGGCCGCGCGAGGCCGCTCGTCGGCAGGAGCAGGTTCTCGCGCACCGAGAGCGAGCGGAAGATGCGCCGGCCCTGCGGCACCAGCGCGATGCCGTCCTGCGCGATCGCGTACGGCGGCCGGCCGCGCAGCGAGGCGCCGCGGAACAGGATCTCGCCCTCGCGCGGCGGCGTGAGCCCGGCCACCGAGCGGATCAGCGTCGTCTTGCCCATGCCGTTGCGGCCCAGGATCGCGACGATGCTTCCCTCGCGCTGCTCGAGGCTCACGCCCTGCAGCACGTAGCTGTCGCCGTAGTAGGTGTGGATGCCGCGGACCGAGAGGAGCGCGTCAGGCATGGCCAAAGTAGACGTCGCGCACTTCGCTGTTGGCCCGCACCTCGTCCGGCGTCCCCTCGAGGATCACGCGGCCCTGGTGCAGCACCGTGACGCGGTCGGCGAGGCCGAGCGCCACGTCCATGTCGTGCTCGATCATGAGCAGCGTGATGTCGCGCGGCAGCCCGGCGATCATGCGCGAGATGCGCTGGCGCTCCGCCGGTGAGAGGCCCGCGCACGGCTCGTCGAGGAAGAGCACCTTCGGGCTGGTGTTGAGCGCAAGCGCGAGCTCGAGCTGACGACGCTCGCCGTAGGACACGCGCTTCACCGGCTCGTCGGCGCGGCCCGCGAGGCCGACTCGCTCCAGCCCCTCGAGCGCCTGGCGGCGCACCGCGGCGAAGGCCGCGAGCGAACGATGCATCACCCACTTGCGCCGGTCGGTGCCGAGGATGGCGAGCGCGAGGTTCTCGGCCATCGTCAGCTCCGGGAACACGTTGGTGATCTGGAACGTGCGCCCCATGCCGAGCGCGGTGCGCCGGTGCTCCGGCAGGCGGGTCACGTCGCGCCCGAAGAGCGCGATGGTTCCGCTCGAGGGCGCCAGCGTGCCGGTGATGCAGTGAAAGAGCGTGGTCTTGCCGGCGCCGTTCGGGCCGATCAGCACGCGCCGCTCGCCCGCGGGCACCGTGAGCTCGACGCCGTTCACCGCGGCCAGGCCGCCGAAGACCTTGGCGAGCGCGCTGACCTCGAGGGCGGCGGCGCTCATGGCCGGCCCGCCTCCTTTGCCCTCTCCATTCGCGCGCGCAGCCGGCCGGCGAGCCCCACCAGCCCGTCGGGCGCCCACAGCACCGCGGCGATGAACACCGCGCCCATCACCGCGAGATGCAGCTCGAAGAAGCTCGATACCCAGTTGCGCAGCCCGAGCACGATGCCCGAGCCGATGAACGGGCCGATGATCGTGCCGGTGCCGCCGATGATCGCCATCAGCGCCGCCTCGACCGAGATCGGGAACGATGCGGCGACCGGGTTCACGAACTTGTTGTAGTAGACGTACAGCACGCCGGCGAAGCTCGCCAGCGCGCCCGACAGCACGAAAGCGGCGTACAGGTGCAGGCCGGTGCGAAAGCCGAGGCTCCTCATGCGCGACTCGCTCGCCTTGATGCCGCGCAGGCCGAGCCCGAACGGCGAGCGGATCAGCACCCGGTAGCCGAGGCCACACGCGACGACCGCGGCGAGCACGAGGTAGTAGTACTGCGTGTGCGAGGTGACGGCCAGCCCGCCGAGCGCCGGGAACGGCACGTTGGTGACGCCGTTGTCGCCGCCGGTGAACGAGGACCAGCGGTGCGCCACGCCCCAGACGACGAAGCCGAACGCGATCGTGATCAGGATGAAGTACACCCCCCGCGTGCGCACCGCGAGGCCGAAGACGAGCGCGAGCAGCGTCCCGGCGCAGATCCCGGCCGGGGCGGCGAGCGCGGTCGACACGCCGTAGCGCACCTGCAGGATCGCTACGGTGTAGGCCGACACGGCGAAGAACGAGGCATGGGTCAGCGAGAACAGCCCCGCGTGGCCGAGCAGCAGGTCGACCGAGAGCGCGAGCAACCCGAAGATGAGCATCTGCGTCGCGAGGCCGGTCCAGAACGGCCCCGCGTAGTACGGCAGCGCGAGCGCGGCGGCGAGCGCGACGAGCCCGAAGACGATGCGCGCGTGATCCACGTCAGTGCTCGCGCCCGAAGAGCCCGCGCGGGCGGAACAGCATCAGCAGCGCGATCGGGCCGAACAGCACGAAGTAGGAGAACTCGGGCAGCAGCCAGCGCCCGTAGGCGTCGAGCAGGCCCACGATGAGCGCGCCGATCATCGCGCCCTCCAGGCTGCCGAGGCCGCCGACGATCACGACCACCAGCGCGTAGACCAGGATCTCCCACTCCGCCCCCGGGTAGAGCGTCAGGAACGCGCCGCCGACCACGCCCGCCATGCCGGCGAGGAAGGAGGCGAGCCCGGACACCATGACGAACAAGCGGTCGACGTTGATGCCGGTCGCGTTGACCTGCTCGCGGTCGTCGACGCCGGCGCGCACCACCGCGCCGAGCTGCGTCCGGTGGTAGAGCAGCCACAGGAGCGCGCCGACGAAGACCCCGAAGAAGATCAGCACGAACCGATACATCGGGTAGTAGATCTCGCCGGGCAACACCACCGCGCCGCGCAGGAACGCGGGCGCCTGCACCTTCAGGTTGTCGCCGCCCCACAGCGCGAGCGCGACGTCGCCGATGACGAAGGCCACGCCGACCGTCAGCAGCACCTGCGCGAGGTGGTTCTCGCCGGTGCGGCGGATCAGAAAGCGGTCGATCAGGAAACCGATCACCACGACCGCGGCGCCGCCGCCGACGATGGCGACCGCGAAGCTGCCGGTCTTCTCGGCGAGCGTGAGCCCGATGTACCCGCCGAATAGGTAGTAGGCGCCGTGGGCCATGTTCACCACGCGCATCAGCCCGAAGCTCAGCGTGAAGCCGCTCGCGAGCAGGAACAGCAGCGCCGCGAGCGACACGCCGTTGATCGCCTGCAGGACGGCGCTCGTCATCATGATCCGGGCAACAAAAAGGGCGGGCAGCCCTGCCCGCCCTCCGGCTCGATCACGCCGCTACCTCTTGTACGGGCCCTTCTTGAGGAATTCCTCGGGCGGGATGTTCCAGAACTGCGAGACGCCCTCGAAGGTCTTGATCGGCACGTTGGTCATGACCTCGCCGAGCACCGGGTGCTTGACCTTCTGGATGCGCGAGATGTAGACGTTCTGGATCGGGTTGTCGTACGCGTCGAGCTTCAGCGGGCCGCGTGGCGCCTTGATGCTCACGCTGCGCATCGCCTTCAGGAAGGCGTCGCGGTCCTCGACCTTGCCGCCGATCGAGTCGATCGCGGTCTTGGTCCACAGCCCGACGGCGTAGGCCGACTCGCCGAACCACGACGGCAGGCGCTTGTAGGCCTTGGCGAAGGCGGTCGTGAACTCGACGTTCTCCGGCGTCTGGATGCCGGCGGCGTAGTTGAGCGAGTTGCCGATCAGCCCGACCGCGCGTTCGTCCATCTGCGGCAGCACGTCCTGGTGCAGCCAGTAGCCGCCGTAGATCTTCTTCTTCTTGTCCATGCCGAAGTTGAACCAGGCCTCGAACAGCCGCACCCGGTCCGCGCCGACGACCACCGCGGAAACGCCGTCGGTGTCGGCCGGAATCGCCGCGATCGTCGGGCCGTAGTCCTTGGTGCCGATCGGGTTCCAGATGATCTTCGCGACCTTGCCGCCGAGCGCGGTGAAGGTGCGCACCGCGCCGAGCGTGACCTCGTGGCCCCAGGTGTAGTCCTGGCCGATGAAGGTCACGTTGCGCAGGCCGAGTTCCTTGTACATGTACTCGCCCCACGGATGGCCGATCTGGCTCGCCGACACCGCGGTGCGCACGACGGTGGGCGTGCGCTCCCACTTGGTCACCGTGTCGGCGCCGGCCGGATCCATCACGAGCGGCACGCCGGTCTCCTTGCTGACCTGCGCGACCGCGGGGCCCTCGTGCCCGCAGAGCGGTCCGACCATGAAGTGCACCTTCTCCTGGTGCACCAGGCGGCGCGCCTGCGTGAGCGCCTGGTCCGGATTGCAGGTCGTGTCGGCGACCACCACCTCGACCTTGCGTCCGCCCGCCGTGTAGCCGACCTTCTCCCAGTAGAGCTTCCAGCCCTCGACCATGTCCTTGCCGGGCGTGGCGAGCGGGCCGGTCACCGGTGCGAGCAGGCCGATCTTGATCGGTCCGCCCTGCGCGAGCGCCGCACCGGAGAATGCGAGCCCGGTCGCCGCGAGGAGCGCGGCCGCGCCGCAGGCGAACGAGCGAGCAGCGTCATGCTGTGCCATGGTGTGCCTCCTCCATCGGATTCTTTCGCGCCCGGCCCCCCGCGGTCGCGCGCGAGCGGCGCGCCGCAGGTTCTGCTGTTGCTGCTCCGGGAGTTGCGTAGTTCCGACTACGCTGACGGTATACTTCGCCGGTCGCCTGCGCTTGTCAAGCAGCGCACGCGCCTTTATCGCCCCGCGGAAGCGCGCGCCGCGCCTCGGGTCCTTCGATGACTCGTCTCGACCGGGCGGCGAGCGAATTCGCGACCAACCCGCACGCAGGAGGAGGCATGACGGGAGTCGAACTTCGATTCGGCAGCAGTGGCAACGCGCTGCGCGTGGAAGACGATGCGCTGCTCGCCGGCCGCGGCCGCTTCACCGACGACGTGGACGTCCCCGGTCAGGCCCACGCGGCGTTCGTGCGCGCACCGCTCGGCCACGCCGCGCTGCGCGGCGTCGACGCGGGCGCGGCGGCGAAGATGCCGGGCGTCCTCGGCGTGTTCACCGGCAGGGACCTCGCCGCCGACGGGCTCGGCGCGATTCCACCGGCGGCCGCGCTCGCCGGCCGCGGCGGAAGACCGATGGTCGCCGCGCCGATGCCGCCGCTCGCGATCGAGCGCGTGCGCTACGTCGGCGAGCCGATCGCGATCGTGGTGGCCGAGACGCAGGCGCAGGCGCAGGCCGCCGCCGACGCCGTCGTCGCCGATCTCGCCGAGCTTCCGGCGGCCGCCGACGTCGAGCGCGCGCTCGCGTCCGGCGCGCAGGTCCTGTGGCCGGAGGCGCCCGGCAACGTCTGCCTCGACTGGACCGACGGCGACGCGCAGGCGGTCGACGCGGCTTTCGCGGGCGCGGCGCACGTCGCGCGCGTGCGCGTGCTCGACACGCGCCTCGCGCCGAGCGCGATGGAGCCGCGCGCCGCGATCGGCGCATGGGACGAGGGCGCCGGACGCTACACGCTCGTCGCCGGCACGCAGGGCGTGGCGGTGGTGCGCCGGCTGCTCGCCGAGGGCGTATTCAAGATCGCTCCGCAGAAGCTGCGCGTGGTCACGCACGACGTGGGCGGCGGCTTCGGGATGAAGGTGCAGCCCTACTCCGAGTACGCCGCGGTGCTCTATGCGGCGCGGCGCGTCGGGCGGCCGGTGAAGTGGCGCGCGACGCGGCTGGAGAGCTTCCTCACCGACACTCACGGCCGCGACGGCGTGCTCGAGGGCGAGCTCGCACTCGACGCGCAGGGCAAGATCCTCGCGCTGCGGGTGCGCACCTTTGTCGGCATCGGCGCCTACACCTCGACCTTCGCAGCGATCTTCGCGACCAACAACACCAAGAACTGCCTGTCGAGCGTCTACGTCATCCCGGCGATCCAGATCGACGTCAAGATGGTGTTCACCAATGCGGCGCCGCTCGGCCCCTACCGCGGCGCCGGGCGCCCGGAGGCGATCCTGCTCATCGAGCGGCTGCTCGACGCCGCCGCGCGCGCATCCGGCATCGACCGGGTCGAGCTCCGCCGGCGCAACTTCATCCCGCCGTCGGCGATGCCCTACAAGGCGCCGAACGGGATGATCTACGACAGCGGCGAGTTCGAGGCCGGCATGGACAAAGCGCTCGCGCTCGCCGACTGGCAGGGCTTCCCGGCGCGCCGCGCCGCCGCCGAGAAGGCCGGAAGGCTCCGCGGCATCGGCATGTGCTGCTTCCTCGAGGTCGCCGGCGGAATCCTCGACGAGACGGTCGACCTGCGCTTCGAGGCCGACGGCAAGGTGGCGCTCCGGACCGGCGTGCAGGCGATCGGCCAGGGACACCTGTCGACGTTCCCGCCGCTGATCGCGGCCAGGCTCGGCATCGACGCGAGCCAGGTGCGCCTGGTGCAGGGCGACAGCGACGAGGTGCCGGCCGGCACGCCGAGCGTCGCCTCGCGCTCGATGATGATGGCCGGCAGCGCGACCGCAGTGGCCTGCGACAACGCGATCGAGAAGGGGCGCGCGATCGCCGCGCATCTCTTCGAGGCGGCACCCGCCGACGTCGAGTTTGCCGAAGGGCGCTTCCGCGTGACCGGCACCGACCGCGCGATCGGCATCCTCGAGCTCGCTCGGCGCGCGCGCACCCTCGAGGGCCTGCCCGCGGCGCTGCAGGGCGGCCTCGACAACGTCGCGAAGTTCGTCTCGCCGCAGATGAGCTTCCCGAACGGCTGTCACGTGTGCGAGGTCGAGATCGACCCGGAGACCGGCGCGCTCGCGGTGGTCGGCTACGCCGCGGTCGACGACGTCGGCAACATCGTGCATCCGACGATCGTCGACGGGCAGATCCACGGCGGCGTCGCGCAGGGGCTCGGGCAGGTGCTCGGCGAGCACGTCGTCTACGGCGAGGACGGCCAGCTCCTCACCGCCTCGTTCATGGACTACCCCATGCCGCGCGCGGACGACCTGCCGCCGCTGAGGATCGGGCACCACAGCGTCGCCTGCACGACCAACCCGCTCGGGGTCAAGGGCGCCGGCGAGTCCGGCGTCGCGGGTTCGCTCCCCTCCGGCGTGAACGCCGTGCTCGACGCGCTCGCGAGCCGCGGGGTCGAGCACCTCGAGCTGCCGATGACGCCGGCCCGGATCTGGGCCGCGCTGCAGAAGGGAGACCGCGCATGAACACCTCGGCCCAGGGTCTGCGGGTGCTCGTGACCGCGGGCGCCGCCGGCATCGGGCGCGCCATCGCGCAGACCTTCCGCGGGCACGGCGCGCGCGTCCACATCTGCGACGTCGACGAGCGGGCGCTCGCCGAGTGTGCGCGCGCGATGCCCGACGCGACGCAGACGGTCGCCGACGTCGCGAAGCTCGCGGACGTCGAACGCGTGTTCGCCGACGTGCGGCAGCGGCTCGGCGGGCTCGACGTGCTGGTGAACAACGCGGGCATCGCCGGCCCGACCGGCCGCGTCGAGGACATCGCGCCGGAGGACTGGGAGCGCACCATCGCGGTCGACCTCACCGGAATGTTCTACTGCACGCGCCTCGGCATGCCGATGATCAAGGCGGCCGGCGGCGGCAGCATCATCAACCTGTCGTCGGCCGCCGGCCGGCTCGGCTTCCCGATGCGCACCCCGTATGCCGCCGCCAAGTGGGGCGTCGTCGGCTTCACCAAGAGCCTCGCGATGGAGGCCGGCCCCGACAAGGTGCGCGTGAACTGCATCCAGCCCGGCATGGTGGCGGGCGACCGGATCAGGCGCGTCATCGACGCCAAGGCGAAGGCGCGCGGCCGGACGTTCGAGGAGCAGGAGGCGCAAATGCTCGGGAGCGTCTCGCTGCGCACCTACGTCACGGTCGAGGACATCGCGAACACGGCGCTCTTTCTCGCCACCGACGCCGGCAAGCACGTCACCGGCCAGGCGCTCGCGGTCTGCGGCGACGTACAATACCTGATCTGATCCGCCGCACAGGAGTCTCACGATGGCAGCCCCGCAGAAGAAGGTCATCATCACCTGCGCCGTCACCGGCGCGATCCACACGCCGACGATGTCGCCGCACCTGCCGGTGACGCCCGAGGAGATCGCCGACGGCGCGCTCGGCGCGGCGAAGGCCGGCGCCGCCATCGTGCACCTGCACGCGCGCATGCCGGCGGACGGGCGCCCGACGCAGGATCCGGAGGTGTTCAAGCGCTTCCTGCCGAGGATCAAGGCCGGCGCGGACGTCGTCATCAACCTCACGACCGGCGGCGCGCCGACGATGGGCGTCGAGGAGCGGCTGCAGCCGGCGCTGCAGCTCAAGCCCGAGGTCGCCTCGCTCAACATGGGCTCGATGAACTTCGGGCTCTACGAGATGATGGCGCGCTACAAGGACTGGAAGCACGACTGGGAGCAGCCCTACCTTGCCGGCAGCGACGAGCGCATCTTCAAGAACACGTTCCGCGACATCGCCTACATCCTCGAGTCGTGCAGCGGCAACGACACCCGGTTCGAGATCGAGTGCTACGACATCGGCCACCTCTACACCGCCGCGCACTTCCTCGACCGCGGCCTGGTGAAGCCGCCGCTCCTGATCCAGTCGGTGTTCGGCATCCGCGGCGGCATCGGCCCGCATCCGGAGGACGTCCTGCACATGAAGCGCACCGCCGACCGGCTCTTCGGCGCGGACTACTACTGGTCGGTGCTCGGCGCCGGACGCAACCAGATGTACGTCGCGACGATGTCGGCGGTGATGGGCGGCAACGTGCGCGTCGGCCTGGAGGACAGCCTGTGGCTCGGCAAGGGCCAGCTCGCCAGGTCGAACGCCGAGCAGGTCGCCAAGATCCGCCGCATCCTGGAAGAGCTCGGCCTCGAGGTCGCCACGCCCGACGAGGCGCGCCGGATGCTGAAGCTCAAGGGCCGGGCGAACGTGGCGTTCTGAGCGCCGCACCATGGCAGGGCAGCGCTATCGCATCGCCGTCATCCCCGGCGACGGCATCGGAAGAGAGGTCGTGCCGGAGGGCATCCGCGTGCTCGAGGCGGTCGGCCGCGTCTTCGACATCGAGTTCGCGTGGGACGAGTACCCGTGGAGCTGCGAGTACCGCGCGAAGCACGGCCGCATGATGCCGGAGGACGCGCTCGCGACCATCCGGCGCCACGACGCCATCTTCTTCGGCGCCTGCGGGTTCCCCGGCGTGCCGGACCACGTGTCGCTGTGGGAGATGCTGATCCCGATGCGGCGCGAGTTCGACCTGTACGTGAACCTGCGGCCGGTGCGCCTGATGCCGGGCATCGCCTCGCCGCTCGCCGGCCGCAAGGTCGGCGACATCGACTTCTACGTCGTGCGCGAGAACACCGAGGGCGAGTACTCGTCGATCGGCGGACGCATCTTCGGCGGCACCGAGCGCGAGACGGTGGTGCAGCAGAGCACCTTCACGCGCTTCGGCACCGACCGGATCCTGCGCTACGCGTTCGAGCTGGCGACGAGCCGGCCGAAGAAGCACGTGACCTCGGCCACCAAGTCGAACGGCATCATGATCACGATGCCGTACTGGGACGAGCGCTTCGCCGCGATGGCGCGCGAGTACCCGGACGTGCGCACCGACCAGTACCACATCGACATCCTCACCGCGCACTTCGTGCAGCATCCGGACTGGTTCGACGTGGTGGTCGCGTCGAACCTCTTCGGCGACATCCTCTCCGATCTCGGGCCGGCGTGCACCGGCACGATCGGCATCGCGCCGTCGGGCAACATCAATCCCGAGCGCCACTTCCCGTCGCTCTTCGAGCCGGTGCACGGCTCGGCGCCGGACATCTACGGGAAGAAGATCGCCAACCCGATCGGCCAGATCTGGTCGGGCGCGATGATGCTCGCGCACCTCGGGCACGCGGATGCCGCCGCCGCGATCGTGCGGGCGATCGAGACGGTGCTCGTCGAGGGGCCGCGAACGCGCGACATCGGCGGCACCGCCGGCACCGAGGAGGTCGGCAAGGCGATCGCCGCGGCGATCTCGGCGTGACGTAGCGCGATGGCGCGTCCCCTGGCACTCTCCTCGAGAACGAAGGGAAGGCCCCGCGTCGCCGCGCGGCCTTCCGCCGCTCAACCGCCGCGGTACTCGACCAGCCCGTAGGCGTCGCGCAGGAGCGGATTGAGCCCCGCAGCGTGGCTCGAGACCACGAGCCGCACGTACCGCTTGACCTGCGGCGCGTACCAGGCCGTGAGGTCCAGCCGAATCGGATCGATCGCGTCGTCCATCTGACCGCGCAGGAACGGCCGGCGGCCGAGCACGTCCACGCGCATCGCGTCGAACGTGCCGGCCGGCACCGTGACGCGCTCGCGCACGCCGAAGCGCGCCGTGGCCGTCCACGCGGTGCCCCATTTCGGCGCCGGCATCGCCACCGGCGCATGGCCCGCCTGCGGCGCGCCGAACGCCTGCAGATACGGCGAGAGCTCCACGACGTCGAGGCCGGACACGGCGCGCGCGACCACTTCCAGGCGTGCGGCGAACGCGTGCTCGACGCCGCTCGAATCCCCATTCGCGCTCACCGACACGGCGTCGCGCACGCCGCTGCCCGTGACCGCGGTCACCCGCACGGCCACGGTGCGCGGCGCAACATGCTTCCAGCCGCTCGTGTACGCGTAGCGCCAGGTGTCGCCCACGCGCGGGGCGAGGGAAGCATCGAGTCCCTGCGCCAGCGCCGCCCGCGGCACCGCAAGCCCGCCGACGAGCCCGGGAAGCAGCGCCCCGGCGCCGGCCAGGACCACCCTGCGGCGCCGCGCGTCGGCAGGCGCCGCGCGAGCTTCGGCGATGGGTGAGACCATTTGCACCGTCCTTTCCCGCCGCGCGTCCCGCGACGCAGGCGCGCCGCGCGCTGCGATTGTATCCGCGCCGCGCTGCGCCCGCTCTCCCGCGGGCGCCCGCGCCCACCCGCGCCGCCGCCGTTCGCTACAATGCGGGGATTCCGATTCGATCGCCGCGCCGCGCGCCGCGCACCCGCCGCGCGAGCGCAGCCGCCAGGGGAGAGAACATGAACATCGCCGAACACGTCGAGCGCGCCGCCCGGCGCGACCCCGACCACGCCGCGATCGTCTTCGAGGGCACGCCGGTCAGCTACGGCGTGCTCGACATGTGCGCCTCCGCGCTCGCGGACTCGCTGCGCAAGCACGGCGTGCAGCGCGGCGACCGCGTCGCGCTGTACCTGCCGAACATCCCCGCCTTTCCGCTCGCCTACGTCGCGGTGCAGAAGATCGGCGCGATCGCGGTCTCGATCAACTCGATCTTCAAGTCCGAGGAGGTCCGCTACATCGTCAACGACGCGCGCGCCAAGGTGGTGTTCACGACCGCCGAGCTGCTGCCCAACCTGCCGCGGCCGGACTGCCCCTCGGTCGAGCACACGGTCCTCTGCGAGGGAAGCGAGCCCGACGAGATCGCCCTCGACGACTGGCTGGCCAAGGGCTCGCCCGCGTTCCGCGCGAACAACATGCAGCCGGACGATCCGGCCGCCCTGCTCTACTCCTCGGGCACCACCGGCTTCCCGAAGGGCGTGACCCTCACGCACAACAACATCGTCACGAACATCCGCACCGCCGCGAAGTACTCCGGCTACCGGCGCGACGACCGCCTCGCCTGCTTCCTGCCGCTCTTCCACGTCTTCGGGCAGAACTACATCATGAACGGCTGCTTCGAGGCGGGCGCGACGCTCGCCCTGTTCCGCCGGTTCGTGCCCGACCAGGTGCTCGACGCGGTCTACCGGCAGAAGATCACCCTCTTCTTCGCCGTGCCGACGATCTACATCACCCTCCTGGGGATGGACCTCGCCAAGTACGACCTGTCGTCGATCCGCTACGACTTCTCCGCGGCCGCGACGATGCCGCAGGAGATCTCGCGCCGCTGGACCGAGCGCTTCGGCCGGCCGATCTACGAGGGCTACGGGCTCACCGAGTGCTCGCCGTTCGCCGCCTACAACCACCTCACGAGGCACAAGTTCGGCTCGGTCGGCACCGCGGTCGAGGGCTTCGAGCTCAGGATCTTCGACGAGAACGACCAGGAGGCGCCGCGCGGCGAGTGGGGCGAGATCGTGATCCGCGGGCCGGGCGTCATGAAGGGCTACTGGGGCAAGCCCGAGGACACCGACCGCGCGCTGCGCGGCGGATGGCTCCACTCCGGCGACATCGGCCGCATGGACGAGGAAGGCTACGTCTACATCGTCGACCGCGTGAAGGACATGATCAACGTGTCGGGCTTCAAGGTCTGGCCGGCCGAGGTCGAGCACGTCCTCTACCGCCACCCGGCGGTGAAGGAGGTCGCGGTGTACGGCGCGCCCGACCCGGTCAAGGGCGAGCAGGTGCGCGTCGCGATCGTCCCGCGGGAGGGCAAGCGCGTGACGCCCGAGGAGATCGTCCAGTACTGCCGCGACCACCTCGCGGTGTACAAGGCGCCCGAGCGGGTCGACGTCGTGACCGAGCTGCCGAAGAGCGCCACCGGGAAGATCCTCAAGCGCGTGCTGCGCGACCAGGCGGCCCAGGAAAGCGGCGCCTAGCCGGGCCGGCCGGGCCGCGACCGATCCCCGCGCAGCGCCGCCGAATTGTCCGCGACCCTCATCGACAACCCGTGGTTCTACGCGGCCGCGATCCCCGCGGTCCTGCTGAACGGCGTCTCCAAGGGCGGCTTCGGCGGCGGCATGGGCGGCTTCTCGGTGCCGCTGATGGCGCTCACGATCGCGCCGACGCAGGCGGCGGCGATCATGCTGCCGATCCTGATGGTGATGGATGCGCTCGGCCTCTACGCCTACTGGGGCAAGTGGGACAAGCGCGTCATGCGCGTGATCCTGCCGGCCGGCCTCGTCGGCGTCGTGCTCGGCTGGCTCACCTTCAAGTTCCTCGCCGACTACTGGCTGCGCATCCTGCTCGGCGTGATCTCGATCGGCTTCGTCCTCTACAACGTCCTGCCGCGGGCGCCGCAGCTCGCCCGCCCGAGCGATGCGAAGGGCCGCTTCTGGGCCGCGCTCTCCGGCCTCACGAGCTTCATCGCGCACGCCGGCGGCCCGCCGCTCAACGTGTACGTGCTGCCGCAGCGGCTGGAGACCGCGGCCTTCGCCGCGACCCTGCTCGTCTTCTTCGCGTTCATCAACGCGGCGAAGGTGCTCCCTTACCTCCTGCTCGGCCTGTTCGACGCCACCAACGTCGCCACCTCCGCCGCGCTCGCGCCGGCCGGCGCGCTCGGCATCTGGCTCGGCATCTGGCTGCGCAAGCGGATCAGCCGCACCGTCTTCTTCCGCATCGTCTACGTGGCGATGTTCGCCACGGGCTGCAAGCTCCTCTACGACGGCCTGCGCGGGGCGCTCGCGTGACGGGCGCCCGACACCCCGTTACGGCGTGATCCGCGCGGCGAGCTCGCGCAGCTTGTCGAGGCCGGGCTCCTTGCGCGGCCAGGTGAGCCCGACGCCGTCGTCCTTGTGGCGCGGCAGCACGTGCAGGTGCAGGTGCGGCACGGTCTGCCAGCCCGCCGGCCGGTTCGCCTGCAGCACCGTGACGCCCTCGGCGCCGAACGCCGCCTCGACCGCGCGCGCGATCCTGCGCGCGGCGACCATCAGCGCGGCGGCGGAGGCCTCGTCGGCGTCCATCAGCGTCTCGAACGGCTGCTTCGTCGCGACGATGACGTGCCCCGGGTTCACCTGCCCGGCGTCCATGAAGGCGAACACGTGCGCGTCCTCGTATACCTTCGCGCACGGGATCTCCCCGGCGATGATCCTGCTGAACACGGTCTCGGCCATCGACGCCTCCTCTCTCGCGCGGACGCGCCGATTCTACGCCCGGCTCAAGACCGTTCCACGCCGCGCAGCAGCAGGATGCCGATGACGAGCAGCGCCGCGGCGAGCACCGACGGCGCGGCGAAGCCTCCGGTGGCCTCGGCGACGCGACCGGCCACCGCCGGGCCGAGCAGCTGACCCAGCCCGAACGAGGCGGTCATCAGGCCCATCGCGCGGCCCTGGTTCGCTCCGCCCCGCTGACGTGCGGCCGCCAGGCCGAGCGCGGTGATGCCGACGAACGTGCCGCCGAGCAGGCCGCCGCCGATCACCACCGCCACCTGCCCGGGCGTGACGCCCGCGAGCAGGACGCCGGCGGCCTCGACCGCGTAGGCGAGCCGCAGCGCCGGCAGCAGTCCGAAGCGCTGCGCGATGCGCTGCCACACGAGCACCGACACCGCCGCGCACAGTCCGACCACGATCCAGGTGACCGGCTCGACGATCGCTGCGTGCTCGAGCTTGCGGGCGATGGCGACGATGAAGGTCGCGGTGACGACGTAGCCGAAGCCGAAGAGACCGTAGGCCGCGATGAGCCGTCGCATCGGGCCCCGCGCGTGCGCGCCGCCCGCCGCGGCGCCGCTCGCCGGCGCGGCGGCCGCGTGCCCGCCGTGCGCCCGCATCGGCAGGCGTCGCATCACGAGCCACGCGCCCCCGAGCAGCAGCGTCGCAGCGCCCCCGAGCAGTCCCCACTGGCCGAACATCGAGACGCCCGCGAGCCGGGCGAGCTCGAGCACCGCCACCGAGCCGACGATCCCGAAGCCCACGCCGGCGAAGTGCACGGCGCCGAGCTGCGCGCGCCCGTGCCTGGCGATGTGCTCGACGACCGCGGCGGTGCCGAGCACCAGGCAGAACGCGCTCGCGACGCCGGAGACGAACCGGATCGCGAGCCAGGCTGCGAACGACGCCACGATCGCCCCCGCCGCGGTGGACGCCGCGCTTCCCAGCATCCCCGCCGCGAGCCACAGCCGGCGCTCCGGCCGATGCGCGAGCGTCGCCGCGACGAGCGCGCCGATCATGTAGCCGAGGAAGTTCGCTGCGGCGACGTCGCCCGCCTGCGACACCGTCCAGCCGAGCGTCTCCTGCAGCGGCGGCAGCAGCGGCGTGTAGGCGAACCGGCCGATGCCCCTCACCGCGGCCATCATCAGCGCGCCGGCGAGCGCGACGGTCAGCGGCGCGGGCGGCGCAGCGGTGCGGTTCGGCATGCGGGATCGTCGACTGCCCTGTTGTTGTCCGCACCCTGCGCGGCGCCGGTCGGCGCCGCGAACGTGCGCGCGTCAATGATGCCAGATCGCGCGCTGCCGACGGCGCGCCATCAGCGCCGCGCCGAGCACGCCGGCGACGCCGAGCACGAGATCCTGCGGCACGCCGAGCGCGAAAGCGGCCTGCACGCCCACGGCGCACCACAGCACGGGCACCGCGAACGCGCTCCGCGGATACGGCGGCAGCATGAACGCGAGGACGCCGATCGTGAAGAGCGTCGTCGGGCACGGCAGCCCGAAGGTCGGCATCGCGGGATAGCGGTGTCCGAGGAAGTGCGAGAGCACGGGGTAGGCCACCAGCGCATAGACGACGAGCGCGCCGCCGGCCGCCGGGGCAGCCCCGCCGCGCCAGGCGAACCGCATCCGCCGCCGGACCACGCCCTGCCACGCGAACACCGCGGCGCCCACGCCCGACGCCGCCGCGAACGCATACGCCGCCGGATTGATGCGCGCGAAGTGCAGCGCGTGGTAGGCCACCGCGACCCATGCCCACACGATCGCCAGGATCGCGGCGATCAGCGCGCCTGCCCAGGCCGCGCGCACGCCGAGCAGCACGACCGCGAGCAGGGCGAGGGCCGACAGCCCGACCTGCGCCGGCCAGACCGCGGCGTTGTACGCCGCGAAAACCTCGAAGAACGCCTCGGCGTCGAATGGCAGCTGCATGCGACGCGCGGTTCCGCGTCACCACCGCTCGGTGCCCGGCTCGCCCTTGAACGGGCCGGCGAGCTCGCGCGTGATCCACCCGCCGTAGAACCGCCCCGCCTGCGGCCGGACGCGCTCGCCCGCGACGTAGCACTCGACCCGCCCGGGATAGAACGCGAGGTGGTCGCGGAGCGCCGCGAACGCCGGCACCGGATCGGGATAGCTCCACGCCACCGCGCCCTCCTCGGGCGCGTGCGCGAGCGCCCAGTAGCGCGCGGCGCCCTTCCACTCGCACACCGAGCGGCCCGGCGCCGGCACGAGCAGCGTGCGGTCGACGTCCTCGGGCGGCAGGTAGAACGTCGGCGGGCTGGCCGTCTCGAGCACGCGCACCGCGCGCGCCGAGCGCGCGATCGTCGCACCGCCGGCGCGGACCTCCACGCGGCGCGCGTCGGCGACCAGCCGCGGCGGGCGCGGATAGTCCCACACCGACTCCTGCCCCGGTCCGGGCGCTTCGGCGAACGGCGGGCGCTTCTGCCCGCGGTACTCCCACATCGCTTCGGGACCCACGCCACGCTCCTGCAGCCGGCGGCGCCTCACAGAACCTTGTTCATGTGCATCGACACGGCCGTGAAGCCGAGCTTGCGGTAGAGCGCGATCGCGCCCGCGTTCGGCGCGAAGACGTTCAGCGCGAGGAGCCTGCACCCCGCGCCCCGCGCGGCCTGCTCGACGAGCTCGAGCGCGGCGGCGGCGTAGCCGCGCCGCCGCTGCCGCGGAAACACGGTGATGTTGTACACGTACGCCTCGCGGCACGCCGTGTCCAGGAAGAACCAGATCCCGCCGACCGGTTGCTCGCCCGCCACGATCCAGGCGATGGTGTGCCCGGCGCCGGTCTTGCCGCCCGGCAGGAGCTGCGCATGCTGCGCGCGCGCGATCTGCTCCGCTTGCGCGCTCGACAGATGATCGGCCGCCGCGCGCTCGGCGATGTACGACGGCAGCACCGTCTCCAGGAAGTCCGCCACCTCGGCCTCGGTCATCGCGACGAGCCGCACGCCCGCCGCGCCTGCGGGCGGAGCCTCCCTCGGCGCTGGCGGCGAACCGGCGCGCGCCATCACGCCTCCGCCGCTATCCGGATCAGGCGCTTGCCGAGGTTCTCGCCGCGGTAGAGCCCCGCGATCGCCCCGGGCGCGCGCTCGATCCCTTCGAGGATGTCCTCGCGGTAGCGGATCTTCCCGCTCCGCACCCACTCGACGAGCGCCGCGCGCGCCTCGCCGTAGCGCGCCGCGAAATCGAAGACCACGAAGCCCTGCATGCGCGCGCGCTTCACGAGCAGGTGTCGCTCGACGCGCGGCCCCGGCGGCGGCGGATCCCAGCTCGCCGCCGAGGCGGTGCCGCAGATCACCACGCGCGCGCCGACGGCGAGCCGCGCGTGCACCGCGTCGCTGATCGGTCCCGCGGTGTTGTCGAAGTACACGTCGACGCCGGCGGGGCACGCCGCGCCGAGCGCCGCCGAGAGGTCGCCCTGCTTGTAGTCGATCGCCGCGTCGTAGCCGAACTCGTCGCGGCACAGGCGCGTCTTCGTCGCGCCGCCCGCAATCCCAACCGTGCGGCAGCCTTTGAGCTTCGCGATCTGGCCGACGCACGAGCCGACGGCCCCCGCCGCCGTGGACACGACGACGGTCTCGCCCGCCTTCGGCCGGCCGATCTCGAGCAGGCCGAAGTACGCGGTGATCCCGTTCAGTCCGAGCACGCCGAGCGCGGTCGTCATCGGCAGATCGGTCTCGGTCACCTTGCGCTGGATCGCCGCCGCGTCGGCCACGGCGTAGTCCTGCCAGCCGAAGAGCCCGGTCACGATCTCGCCCGGACGGTAGTCCGGATGGCGCGAGGCCTCGACGCGCCCGACCGCGAGCGAGCGCATCACCCCGCCGAGCGGCACCGGCTCGGAGTAGTTCGCCACCGCGCTCACCCAGCCGCGCATCGCCGGATCGACCGAGAGGTAGATGTTGCGCACGAGCACCTGGCCCGGACCGGGCGCCGGCGCCGGCCGCTCCACGAGCTCGAAGTGCTCGGCCTGCGGAATGCCGTCCGGGCGCGCTTTCAGCAGCACCTGGCGGTTGACGGCGGATTGCGGCACGCGCTTCTCCTGTCCTCGGACACGCCCGGAGCCGGGCGGCCCGCAAAACTGCGCTATCGCGAGGCCTTGCGCCCTAGCCGCGCGGCGCGAGCATGATGATCGCCATTCCGGTGACGGCGACCGCCGATCCGATGATATCCCAGGCGCTCGGGCGGATTCCGTCGACCGCCCACAGCCACGCGAGCGCGGTCGCGACGTAGACGCCGCCGTAGGCCGCGTACACGCGTCCGGCCGCGGTCGGATGCAGGCTGAGCAGCCACACGAAGAGCGCGAGCGACGCCGCCGCGGGCAACAGCACCCACGCCGGGGCGCGGTCCTTCAGCCACAGGTAAGGCAGATAGCAGCCGACGATCTCCGCGATCGCGGTGACGACGAACAGACCCGCGGTGACGGCAAGGTGCTGCGGCATCGTGCTCCTCCCTTCCGGCGCTCAGCGCCCGGCCATGTCCCAGAACGACGCGGCGACGCCGACGATGCTCTCGCCGGCGATCAGCCCCGCCGCCGCAGTGATCGTGAACCGGCCCGCCAGGGGCGCGTTGCGCGCGAAGAGCGCCCATGCGAGCGCGGCGCCGGCGAACATCATGAGCGAGATCGACGCCGGGATCACGAACGCCAGGCCGAGCGCTACGCCGCTCGGCAGCCAGCGCGGCGGGCGCGGCGCGGCGTCGAGCGCGCCGAGCGCGACGCCGACCGCGCCGCCCGCAAGCATCGCGAGCTGTGCCGAGGGCGGCACCGACGCGAGCCCGAGCGTGAGCGCCTCGGCGACCGCCTTCCACGTCGCCACGGCGGGCGCCGGCCATTGCTCGGTGAGCAGCATCGCCGCCGGGTCGGGAATCAGGGCGAGGTAGACCAGCACGCCGACGACGCTCCCGGTCGCGACGCCGAAGCACTGCGCGATCGCCTGGCGCGCCGGCGCCGCCCCGATCGCGTGCCCGACCTTGAAATCGTTCAGCAGGTCGGCGCACTGGCCCGCCGCGCCGCCGGCGACGTTCGCCGTCATGAGGTTCGTCACCGTCTGCCCGGGCGCGGCGACGCCGAACCCGAGCTGCGACACCTTGCCGATCGCGCCGATCGGCGGGATGCCGGTCTCGCCGACGACGCGCGCGGCCACCGCCGCGAGCACCACCGCGAGCGGGATCGCGAGCAGCGCGAGCGCGATGCCGATGTCGAACAGGAGCACCTGCAGCGCCACCGCGAGCAGCGCCGCGACCGCGAAGCCGGCGGCCGGACCGCGCGCGCGCAGCGCGTTGCGCCGGATGCCCACGCCGTGGCCGCCGCGCAGGGTCCGCACGCCCTTCACGGCGAACGTCGTCAGCGTCGCGGCGACCATCAGGCTCACGCCCGGCCAGAGCAGCCACTCGACCAGCGGGCCGAAGAGCGAGCCCGGTGCCTCCGCGGGCATCGCAACCCATCCGCGAGCGAGCAGCCACGGCGCGAGCCCGCCCCAGGCGACGAGCGCGCCGGCGGCGAGCGACGCGCCGACCCGCAGGCCGATGATCGCGCCGAACCCGACGAGCAGGAGCGACGGCTCCAACGCGAACGTGAGCCGCTCGAGCGCGAGGCTCGGCGACCAGCGCGGGAGCTGCCAGACGAACGTGCTCGCCCACTTCACCGCGCCCGAGACGAGCCCGGCGCCGGACAGCACGGCGATGCGCGCGAGCGCCTCGCGCCCGCGACCGAAGATGTCGCCCATCGTCTCGAGCGTCGCCACCCCGGCCGGGAAGCGCAGCGGCGACTCGACGATCAGCGCCGGCCGCAGGTACCACGCGACCCAGACGCCGAGGAAGCTCACGGCGAAGACCCAGGCCATCATCGGCGCGGCGGGGAGCTGCGCGCCGGTGAGCAGCGCATAGGCCGGGATTGGCGCGACGAGGCCGCCGGAGATGATCGACGCGGCCGAGGACGCCGCGGTCTGGCCGATGTTGCTCTCTTTCAGCGTCCAGCGCGGCACCGGCGCCGCCCGCTCCAGCGCGCGCCAGAACGCGAACCCCGCGAGCAGCGCGATGATCGACATGTTGAACGACCAGCCGATCTTGAGACCGGAGTACACGTTGCACGGCGCGAGCGCGGCGCCGAGCACGAGGCCGGTGAGAAGTGAGCGGAGGGTGAGCTCGCGGTCTTCGTGCATCTTCGGGCGGGCGGCGCGGGCGGCCGCAAGCCCCGACGTTACCTCAACCGCGGCCGACCGCGCGTCGTGCCGGCTGCTGCGGCGCTTCCTGTCGGTCCGCCGCACGGCCGCGCGCGCGCTCAGGCCGGTTGGTACGCCCAGATCGCCGCGACGCCAACCAGCCCCACCCACAGCAACGCCACGCCGGCCGCGCGAAAGCGCCCCATTCGCGTCCGGTCCGTCTCGTTCATCACGGCCCGCGCGCGGCATTCGGCCATCACCACCGCCGGAATCATCCGCAGCACCTGCGCGATCGCGAGCGCAGCAGCAGGACGTCGTACAGCAGCCCGACGACGGGCACGAAACCCGGAATCAGGCCGATCGGGCTCACCGCGTAGGCGACGATCGCGAGAAGGAGCAGCTGGGCGTACCAGGGCGTGCGCGGGTGCCGCGCCGCCAGGAACAAGGCGGCGATCTCGCGCGTCAGCTTGCGCGCGCGGCGCCTGAGATGGTCGAATCGCGACGCACGGTGCACTTCCCGGGCGGCGGCATGTGCCCCGGCGGAATCGTCACGTGCGGCGGCGGCAAATTCATTCTCCTACCCGTCGTGGCGTCTAACGGTGGCCCGCGCGATCGGAACTACCCACACCGTCGCTCAACCTGGGGCGGATGTTCTGGTTATGGTGGAAGACGTTTTCGGGGTCGTACGTGGTCTTCACGTCCACCAGCCGGTCGTAGACGGAGTCGCCGTACGCCTCGCGGACCCGGTCGGGGTCTTCGTCGCCGCCGAGGAAGTTGACGTACACGCCTTCGCGGAAGCGCCCGAGCGCGGCGAAGAACCTCCTCGTCCAGGCGGTGTCCCGGTCGCCGAAGTCCTCGCCGGACCGCCACACAGCATCGAGGGTGATCGCGTGCGACGCCTGCCGGTTCCCGAACGCCGTCCCGCCCTCGGCCACCCGGCTCACCGCCCCCTTCAGATGGAACATCGCCACGTACGACCGTGGCGACGAGCAGGAGAAGGCGTGCCCGGCGATCACGTCGATGAGCTCGTCGCGCAGCTCCGGGAGGTGGGTGGACTTCCAGTAGTAGTTCCAACCGTGGACGACGGTCGAGTCGAGCGCGCTCTGGAGTCCCACGTACGGCGCTGGCCCGACTAGGTCGAGGAGGGGCGTCCGGGATGCACGGAGCGGGCGGAGCCACCGTTCACCGTCCTCGATCGGCCCGGCGTAGCAGGTTCCCACCATCATCACCGAGCGCCAGTGCAGTTCCTCGGGAATGACCGGTAGCGGCGGCGCGGTGCCGAACCTCACGACCGTGCCGAGCTCGTCGGGAGCGTCGCGAACGAAGTCGCGGTAGAAGCGAAGGACCTCCCCGGCGTCGCTCGCGTCCCAGAGGATGGCCCCGGCCAGGACGGTGGGCCCGACGGGGTGGAGGCGAAACTCGAACGAGGTGACCACGCCGAAGTTGCCGCCGCCGCCTCGCAGCGCCCAGAACAGGTCGGGGTGCTCATCCTCGGACGCGCGCAGCAGCCCGCCGTCGGCCGTCACGACGTCGACGGCGAGGAGGTTGTCGACTGTGAGGCCGTGCTTGCGCATCAGCCAGCCGACACCTCCGCCGAGGGTGAGCCCGGCGACGCCGGTGTGGCTCACGATTCCGCCGGTGGTGGCCAGACCGTGCGCTTGCGTCTCGTGATCGACGTCGCCCCATAGCGCACCACCCTGCACCCAGGCCCTGCGGTTGGCGGGATCGACCCGCACGGCCCGCATGGCCGAAAGGTCGATCACGATCCCGTCGTCGCAAACGGCGGTGCCCGCCACGTTGTGGCCGCCGCCCCGTACGGCGATCTCCAGATCGTGGTCGCGGGCAAAGCGCACCGCCGCGACCACATCGGCGGTCCCGATACATCGGGCGATCAGGCGCGGGCGCCGGTCGATGGCACCGTTCCACACGGCCCGGGCGATGTCGTAGTCGGCGTGGTCGGCACTGATCAACCGGCCTCGGAACCCGTCGATCTCCACGATGGTCGGCTTCGTGCTCCTGCGGCGGACTTCCGCGGTCGTCGGTGTCGTCATCGGGTCCTCCTCTCTCGAGGGCCTCATTGGACTACGGCGAACCGCGGGTGTGAAGTCAAGAAACTGGACTTCACAGCCGAAGGCACGTGCGCAATACTGGCGTCGTGAGGACATACGGCCAGTACTGCCCCATCGCCCGTGGCGCCGAGATCTTCGCCGAGCGCTGGACACCGCTGATCATCCGCAACCTGCACCTTGGCTGCGGAAGCTTCAGCGAGATCCTGGAGGGTGCGCCCGGACTCTCCCGTACCCTGCTCACACAGCGGCTCAAGCAGCTCGAACGGCTCGGCGTCGTCGAGTCGGCACCCAAGCCCGGCGGGCACGGGCACCACTACGAGCTCACGTCCGCGGGCAACGACCTCTTCAAGGTCTGCCAGTCGCTCGGCGAGTGGGGTGCGCGTTGGCTCGAGATCGCCCCCGAGAACCTCGACCCCTTCGTGGCCCTCTGGTCGATGTGCAGCGCGCTGCGCCGAGAGCGGCTCCCGGATCGACGCGTCGTCATCCGCTTCGACTTCACCGGCCGCCCGCGCCCTGAGCGCTATTGGCTGCTCATCGAGCGCGGAGACACCGAGATCTGCAAGACGTACCGCAGCCTCGACGAGGACCTCTACATCACGGCGGAAGCCGAAGCCTTCGTCAAATGGCACGCCGGCCAGCTAACCTGGGCCCAAGCCGTTCGCGAGCGCCGCATCAAACTCGACGGCTCCCCGTCGCTCGTAAGAGCTTTCCCCACCTGGAACGCCCGCAGCATGTTCGCCCACATCAGGCCGGTTTCCCGCACCGCCACGAGCCCCGCAGGCTGACATCCTTTGGAGGGCGTGCCCGGCCGCGAGCGCGGTTCACAATCGCGCGGGAACCCGGCGCGCGCATCGCCGTCAGGAGCCGCGGACCTCGGCCTGCGCACGGTCACCACTGCCGGCGACCGAGGCGGCCCAATCGGCAATCCAGGCGGCGACGGACTTCCATTGCGGCTCGGACATCATGTTGTGCGCAGAGGCGAATATCCTGGGCTCGACGCCGTAAGCGCGAGCCGTTTGCTCGATCTCGGAAGCAGCGATGATCTGGTCGTCCTCGGCGCCGACAACCGCGATCGGGGCCTTGATCAGGCGGGGCCTCGGGAGATTCAGCGCAAGCATGTCGAGTGCGGCGCGATACGACTCCTGCTGGAGCTTCGCGTGATGCGCCGCCAGGGCTTCGCGGGAGATGCCGGGCGAGAAGAACCAATGCCGGGCATGGTCCGGGTTCTTGACGAGCAGGTAGGGGCTCATCATCAGATTCGCCGCCAGCCAGATCAGGGGATGCCGTCGACTGGCGCGCAGATTGAACCCGAGCGTTCCCGACGGGGGAACCGATGCCAGCAGCACCGCTCCCGCGGCAGGATGGCGCTCCAGGTACTTCTGCGCGATGAAGCCGCCCATGGAGTGCCCGATCAGTATCGGCGGCCGCTCGAGCGAGGAGACCACCTGCGCCACGTCCTCGACGTAGTCGGCGATCGACCACCAGCGGAGCCTGCCTCTGCCCTCGCTCTCGCCGTGCCCCCTCAGGCTGAGCGCGTGCACCTGCCAGCCTTCGCGGGCGAAGTAATCCAGGAAGTTGTTCTCCCAGCACCACGCCCCGTGCCAGGCGCCATGGATCAGGACGATCGGCGGCTTGGCGGTGGAATGCTCGGGAACCCTCGACATCACTGCCAGACGCATGCTTTCTCGCCTCCCCTTGCGCTGAGCGCCGCGGACGGCGTGCGTCCCCGGCGCGCCGCCGAATCCTATCGGCCCCACCGGCGGCCGTTGAACGGACTGATGCTCATTCCCTCCACCGTGCCCGGGTCGAGGCAGCGGGCGTTGACGCTGCGGCTCCACGGATCGGCGCGCGGGACGTAGAAGGACTTCACGCCGCAGATCGAGCAGAACAGGTGCTTCGCGGTATGCGTATTGAACGTGTAGCTCGCGAGCACCTCGTCTCCCGAGAGGAGCCTGAAGCGCTCCGCGGGAACCACCAGGTGCAGGTAGCCCGCCTTGCTGCAGATGGAGCAGTTGCACTCCAGGACCTCGAGCTTCGCCGGCGCGACCACCTCGAACCTGACCCGCCCGCAGTGGCAACCGCCGGTGTGCGTGATCAGCGCAACGGCGCCGTCCGCGCCTTGCGCGCGGCTGCGACGCTGCCGACCCGGGAGCCAGGAGAGCATCGCCAGCATCCTCGCCGGACAAACCGAATGGCTCGAGGCCATCTCAGAACACGCCTGCGGTCGCGAACGCGGCGTGCTCGCGCGACGGCCGGTCAGGCCGCGCGTGCGACGATGGCGAAGCGGCCCTTGTCGCGCCCGGAGGTCGGCGGTTCGAGGAACTCCGAGTGGATGACCTCGAATCCCGTCTCGCCGAGAAGCGCGACGGCCCTGTCCGGAGGGTGCGAGTCATAGAAGAACTCCTGGCCGAACATGGTGTCCGTGAACGGCGGATGCGCCGAGCCGCCGACAGTCAGTGCGAAGCGGCCGCCCGGGGGCAGCACGTTCCGCACCCGGCGGAAGACGCCCGGATGATGCGCCCGCGGAACGTGAAAGAGCGAGTCCCAGGCGATCGCGGCGCCGAACCGGCCGGCAGGGGTGAACTCCTCGAGCGTCGACTCCACCCACTCGCCCTGGGGGAGCCGTTCACGCGCCAGCGCCAGCATGCGCGCGGAGTGGTCGACGCCGGTCAAGGAGAAGCCGCGCGCGAGAACGTACTCGCCGATCGGGCGACCCGTGCCGCAGCCGAGGTCCAGCACCCTGGAGCCGCGGTCGGCGGGCTCGAGCGCGAGCTCGAGGAGCCGGCGCTCGACGGCCGATAGTCGCGCTCTCGCGCCGTCCCACTCGCTCGCGATCGCATCGTACGCGGCGCGGTTCATCGTGCCTCAGCGCGCCGGGCGGCGAAGCGGCCGGGAGATCCGGCGGCGACGCCGCCGCGCGGTTGGCGCGAACCTCTCGTCAGGCGCCGGACCGCTCGAACTCATGCTCGCGTTCGCTCCCGGGCGTGCCCTCGGGGGAGTGATACCACTGCTTGTGCGGTGACAGCCCGCCGCATGCGGGGCACTGCGTGACCAGCCACGCGTAGCCGCAGCCCGGGCACACGCCGCCGGTCCAGAACGTGTGCCAGGCGGTTCCGCAACTCGGGATGCACTCCCACCGGTCCTCCGCCACGGGACGGTACTCGCACTTCGGGCAGTAGATCCGTGGGGCCGCACCCATGGCTTTCCGACCGTTCCCGTTCAGCGGCGCGCGGCTCGCGGCGCGCCGGTTGCGACTGATGGCCGGACGTGGTTCGCCCTGAGCTCGGCACGCGCTTCGCGCGCCACCAGGAAAGCCGAGCGAAGGAACACGCCGCAGATCAGCGCACCGACGACGATGTCCGGCCACGGCGAAAGCGTCGCCCATACCGCCCACGCCGCCAGCAGTACCGACACGTTGGCGATGAGATCGTTTCGCGAGCACAGCCACACCGACCGCATGTTGATGTCCTCGGCACGGTGATGCCAGAGCAAGGCGAAGCAGACGCCATTTACCGCGAGCGCGAGCGTGCCCACGACGCCCATCGTTTCGAAGGCCGGAACCTGCGGATACACGACCTTGTACGCGACTTGACCGAAAACGAACGCCCCAAAGAGCGCCATCACGATCGCCTTCGACGCCGCGGCCCTCGCCTTCCAGACCGCGCCGCGTCCGACGACGTAGAGACTGAACCCATAGACCAGTGCGTCTCCCAGCATGTCGAGGGAGTCGGCGAGCAGCGCCACCGATCCCGCGAGCAGGCCGAAGACGAGCTCGACGACGAACATCGCGGCGTTGGCCGCCAGCGCCAGGCGCAGCGTCGCCGCCTGCCGCTCGCGCAGCCTCTCGACCGCACTGGCCTTGTCGACGCAGCAATCGTCCATCGCGTCTCGATCACGCACAGCGCCGACTCTCAGCCGCCGCCGGCGAGCGAACCGACGAGGGGCCTCCGGCACGCGAGGCGCGCCGGCGGCGGTCGGCTCGAGCGAGTGATTCGTTCACCCACGCACCAGGAATGC
The DNA here is from genome assembly GCA_023383795.1 of Burkholderiales bacterium. GTDB lineage: Bacteria > Pseudomonadota > Gammaproteobacteria > Burkholderiales > SG8-39 > JAABRB01. The sequence goes on from JAHDYJ010000020.1 coordinate 49,397, forward strand.
GCCGGGAGGAATGCGATAACGGAGCTCGTCGCATTCCCCGGGTGGCGGCTGCTGGCCCGGCGGCCGGTCCGGATACCAGATGCGGCACTTGCCCGGTGGAGGCATGTGGCCCGGTGGGATCCTCACTTGCTGGGGCGGCGGCGGACCGGGATCGATGATCACCGCGCCTCCCGCCGCACATCCGAGGAGCGAAGCGCACATGGTGCAACCGAGGAGCGCTCTCGAAGCCATTTCAGAACTCTCCGCTGTCATTCGCGCGCCTTGCGCCGGGCCCGCTGCACGGACGGGTCGGGCGGCATTGCACTCACTCTACGTCAGGTCAGCCTGCGAACTCCGGTTCTGACACGGTCTACGAAACGGGGGAGCTTACGCGCGGACCGCCAACGACATCAGGCTGCATCTTACCGCTGAACTGCGCGGGAGCGAGCACACGGGTACCGGCGGGTGCCAGCGGGGGAAGCCTACCTGGCTCGTTCCTCTAGCGCGTGATCACCGCGCTGTCGTTCTGGCGCAGCGTGCGATGTCGCGCTCACACCGTTTCGACTCCAGCTCGGAAAGCGGCATCGCCCTCATGTGCGCGGTGGCTCTGAGCCAGACGCAACGTGATCTTTCGACGCCGAACGCCCCGGTCCAGCCGCGGCGCGTTCGCGCCGTCCGCTGCAACCGGTTCTTGGCCGGCTGGTTTCAGACAACCTCGACCTCGAGCGTGTAACTGGGAGGAATGCGGGCTGTGCACGCGACCGGTGAGTGTTGATCTCCCCATTGGGCCAGCTCGCGAAGCTGATCGGAGGGTACTTCGTTCGCACCGATCTTGACGTGGGTCGCGAGCGACGAGAGACCGGCCGACACCTTGTCGTCAAGGCCCAATAGCCCTCGGTGGTCCGAATGGCTCTCGACCGTGACTTCGAGCGTCGCTAAGTCGACCCCGAGCCTGGCCGCCCGCATGGCGATTGCAGTGGCCGTACAACTCGCCAGCGCTGCGCGGAGGAACCAAGCCGGGTTCGGCGCGGAAGCCGCCCCGCCCATCGCCGACGGCATGTCGGTGAACACGGTCTCACCGTTCGGCCCTCTCACCTCGCACCGGAGCTCATCAAGCAGCCGGGCGGTCGCCGGTACGTTCTTCGACTTCGCCTTATCAGGCTGCTCGGTGATTCCTTTGGCAGTCTTCTCAATGGCCTCGCGAATGCCCATGGCTGACATCGGTTCCTCCTTCTGAAGCTACCAGCTACCTCCGGTGAGTCTCGGAGCTGACGTCGCGGTTGAACGGCCCCCGCAGGCGGGCGACGCCTGCCGTAGCGGGTCCCGTGCCACGACGGGTTGGGCGTCATCCACTCACCTGCGTTGGACTCGGTCCTTCGGCGTGCCCAGAGGCGGACGGTTCTTGCGATACGAGTTCTTCAGGGCGATCTTGCCATCTCGAAACGTGAACAGATCGCAACCGTGGACTTCGACGCGGGTGCCGTCGGCGCGTGTTCCCGTGAAAGTCCACTCCGATACTCCACGGTCGCCTCGGACAAAATGCCGGGCGCCACCCCAGTGGGCATCGGGGAAGGTTGCCCATACCTCCGCGAAGCCGGCTCGCACGGCCTCACGACCTGCATACCGGGTGCCGCAGACCTCAGGGCCTGCAGAGGCCTCGAAGACACAGTCCTCGGTCATGAATGACATGAGGGCATCGACGTCGTGGCGATTCCACGCATCGGCGAAGGCTTGCAGAACCTCGGCAGTGACCTCGCGATTCCCGTCCGCCATGATCCAATATCTCCTTCAGTCTGTGCGTCGATGCGCATCGGCCCTGACGCCCAACGTCCTGGCGGCGCGTCCGGTTGAGCGCCGTGTTATGCCGCAGATTCAACCGGGACCTCCCAGCCGGGGAAGATCAGTACCGCCGGGTGGCATTTGAGGGCACGCGCAAGAACCTTTGCGCGCTCGACGCCTAGGTTGACCCGGCCATTCTCAATGGCGGAGATGGTCGCCTGAGGGATCCCAGTGAGCTCGGAGAGTTGATTCTGGCTCAGCTCTTGAAGTTCGCGCAGGATCCGTACGGACTCTCCCACGGAGACTTCAACGCGCTTCCGGGCAGGACGAAACTCTTTCATATCAGTGCCTTCGATAGTCATGCGGTGTCACCTGAACCACCTGAATCAAGAACGCATCGGCAACGACACGGTAGATCACGCGCCACTGAAGCCCCAGTCGAGAGGAGCGATAACCTTTCCACTCCCCCGAAAGGGCTTCGTCATGAAATCCCTTGATCAACCGTAGCCCAGGCGGCCCCGAGAGCAGGGCGATGTCCTTCCATTTCTCGTACCGCTTCAGGATCTCCTTCGGGACAACGCCAGATAGCTGCTTGTCGACTCGGCGGTGCTCCTCGATGCGCCACATACTATATCATATCTATGTTACATATGGTATGTCCAGCAAAGCACCGACCTCTTCGGCATAACGAGGCTGTACAAAAAGCCGTTTTTCGCGACGGCGCGCGACGCGTCGGCGCG
>JAHDYJ010000188.1 GCA_023383795.1 Burkholderiales bacterium
CAGCACCGGCTTGCGGCCGTAGCGGTCGGAGAGCGGACCATAGAGGACCTGCCCGACCGCATAGGCGACGAGATAGACCGAGAGGGTGAGCTGCACGGTCGCGGGCGAGGCTGAGAGTCGCCGGCCGATGTCGGGCAGCGAGGCCAGATACCTGTCGACCGAGAACGGCCCGAGCGCGGTGAGCAGCGCGAGCAGCGCGGTCAACGCGAAGGTGTCCGGCCGCAGCTTCATGGGTTTCGGGACACGCGGCCGCTCAATAGGCGGTGCCGGTCGCGTCCGGGACCTGTTCGTGCGCGCGCTCGCCGTAGCGGTGCAGGCGCGTGCCGTGGGCGTCGAGCCAGGCCTTGGCGCGCCGCCAGTCGGGACACAGGCGCTCGACGAGGCGCCAGAAGCGGCGCGAGTGGTTCATCTCCCGCAGATGGGCGACCTCGTGCGCCGCGAGGTAGTCGAGCACGTGCGGCGGCGCCAGGATCAGGCGCCAGGAATAGCTGAGCACCCCGGTGGACGAGCAGGAGCCCCAGCGGCTGGTCTGGTCGCGCACGACGACGCGCCGCAGCGCCACGCCGAGCGCGTCCGCGTGGCGGCGGCTCGCGGCCTCAAGATCGCGCTTCGCCTCGCGCTTGAGGAAGTCGCGCAGGCGGCGCGGCAGATGGGCGGCAGCGCCCGCCACGCACAGGCACGGCGTGTCGCCGCCGGCCTCGACCCAGACGGTGCCGCGCAGGCCCGGCGGGTGCGCGATGCGATGCGGCGCGCCGCGCACCGGGATCTCGCAACCGGGCGCGAAGGGCACCGGCTGCGGCAGGCGCGAGAGGCGCGCCGCGATCCAGGCGCCGTTGCGTTCCGCGAAGGCGCGGGCGTCCTTCAGGGTGCCGCGCGGCGGCAGGGTCAGCACCACCTCGCGGCTCGCGGCGAGCACCCGCAGGGTGTAGCGCCGCGCCCGGTCGTGGCGGCGCAGGCGCACGCTGTAGACCTGACGATCGAACACGATCTCCAGGCTCTGCGGCTGCGGCGGTCGGCGGAACAGGAGCGCGCGGAGGGACATGCGGTTTGCTGCCGGCGAATCGTGGCGGGATGATGCCATATCGGGCCGCCCGCCGGGCGAACCTTCATTCGCGCCGCGCGACCCGCGTGCCGTCCTGGATGCGGTCGCTGGGATGCAGCACGACCTCCTCGCCGGCGGAGAGGCCCGAGACCACCCGGGCCGCATGCAGGTTGCGCTCGCCGATCTCGATCGTGCGCAGGCGCGCGCGGCCGCCGGACACCGCGAAGACGGCCCAGCTGTCGCCCTTGCGGAACAGCGCGCCGAGCGGCACCAGCAGCACGTCCTCGCCCTGCCAGACCGCGATCCGGGCGACCACGCGGAAGCCGTGGCCGAGCCGGCGCCAGCGCTCCGGCGGGTCGACGAGGTCGAGGATCGTCTTGACGCGCTGCTCCTCGATGCCCAAGGCCGACACCTTGGTGAAGCCGGACGGCTCGATGCGCCGCACCCGCGCGGCGAGCGCCGGCTCGCCGCCCCAGCTTTCGATGCGCGCGGCCGCGCCCTCCTTCACGCGCACGGCGTCGCGGGAGAGCAGGTCGACGGCGATCTCGAGCGCGGCGGGGTCGCCGAGCTCCATCAGGGGCGCACCGGCCTGCACGACCTGCTCGCTCTCCACCACGACGCGCAGCACGCGCCCGCTCACGGGCGAGCGCGCCTGGATGCAGCAGGCGGCGGCCTTGGAATCGATCTCGGTCGGCTGGATCAGGCGGGCTCGGGCGCTCTCGAGCTCCTGGCGGCGCACCTCCCGGGTGGCGCGGGCGCTCGCGAGGCTCGCCTCGGCGAGCGCCGCGTCGAGCCGCGCCTTCTCGAGGGCGCGCTCGGGCAGCGCCTGGCGCTCGGCGAGCTCGCGCGCGCGCCGCAGGTCGGCCTCGGCGAAGTCGAGCTGGGAGCGGGCCTGCCGCACCTGCGCCTCGGCGAGCGCCACGGCCGCGCTCGCCGCCTCGACGGCCGCCTCGTTGACGCGCTGGGTGCGGACGTCGAGGAAGGCCGGCATGGTCGGCTCGATGATGGCGACGACCGTGTCGCCCGCGACCACCTCGTCGCCCACCCGCAGCGGCGCCCGCATGAGCTTGCCGGTGACCGGGGCGGACACCGTGTAGACGTCGCGGATGCGCGTCACGCCCTCGTCCTCGACCGTGACCTCGAGGGCGCCGCGCGCAACGGCGGCGAAATCGGCCGGAACCGGCTTCGGCCACAGGGCCCAGGCCGCGGCCCCCGCGCAGGCGAGCGCGACGGCGGTCCAGGTGGCGCGAGCGGCGAACTTCTGCATCGGCGTTATTCCCGAGTCTTGAGGACTTCCACGAGGTCGAGGCGATCGATACGGCGCCGCACGACGAGGCCCGAGACGATCGCCGCGCCGATCACGATCAGGCTCGCCCAGGCGTAGACGTTGCGCTCGACGACCAGCGGGACCTGATAGAGCTCGCTCTCGAAGCCGAGAATCACGAGCAGCGCGATGCCGTAGCCGATCGCCCAGCCGAGCGGCTGCGCCACCAGGGTCACGAGCGCGAGCTCGGCGAGCAGGATGCCGGAAACCTCGCCCTTGGTGAAACCGAGCACGCGCAGGCTCGCCATCTCGCGGCCCTGCTCGGAGAGCGAGATGCGCGCGAAATTGTACACCACGCCGAACGCGATCGTCGCCGCGAACAGCGCGAAGACCGTGATCTGGATCAGGATGTTCTGCGCCAGCGTCTCGCGGAACTTCTGCAGCGAGATGCGCTGCAGGGCGATGAAGCTCGCGACCGGGGTCTGCTTGAGGCTGCGGAACAGGGCGTCACGCTGCCGGGAATCGAAAGCGACGTGGACGCCGCTGATCACGGCGCCCTCGCGCATCAGGCGGTTCGCCGCCTCGAGGTCCATGTAGGCATTGAGGCCGAGATATCCCTGGATGACCGCGGCCACCGGCACGCGCACGACGCGGCGGTCGCGCTCGAGCAGCTCCAGCTCCACCTCGTCGCCGATGCGGACGTCCAGGATGCGCGCGAGCGCATCCGACAGGGCGACCCCGGTCGCGGGCAGCCGCACCGGCACGGCGTCGCGATCGAGGACGCGGCTCAGCCGCGCGTCCGGCGGCTTGCCCGTGATCGCGACCCGCCGCTCCACGTTCCGGTGCCGGATGCGAACCGGTATCGCGCGGTAGGGTTCGGCGGCGAGCACGCCCGGCAAGGCCAGGACGCTGGCGAGCGCCGCGCGGGGACGCTCGACGGCGAAGCTGATGGTGGCGTCCTGGCGGTCGGCGCGACGGTAGGTGAAGTCGATCATGTGCTCGATCGAGCCGAAGGCCCACATCGAGCTCACCAGGATCGCGACCGAGAAGGCGACGCCGAACAGCGTGCTCAGGCTGCGCAGGGGCCAGCGCATGAGGTGCCGGCTCACCATCACGAGAGACTGCGGCAGGCGCACGAGGCCGTAGACCCAGCCGGGCAACATGCGCCGGTAGCGGGCCGGCGCCGGCGGCGACATGGCGACCGCCGGCGGCAGGCGGACCACGTCGCGCACCGCCATGACGGCGCCCGCGACCGCGGCCGCCAGCGTGATGCCGGCCGCGAGCAGATAGACGGCCGGATCGCGCCGGAACACCAGGAAGGGAAAGTGGAAGAAGTCGCTGTAGAGGCGCGTCATGCCGGCCCCGAGCCAGGTGCCGGCCGCAAAGCCGATGACGATGCCGATGAGCGCGATGGCCGCGACGAACTGCAGATAGTGCAGGCCGACCGCGGCGTCCGCGTAGCCGAGCGCCTTCAAGAGGCCGATCTGCTCGCGCTCGAGGGCGATCATGCGCGAGAGCGTCATGTTCACCAGAAAGGCCGCGACCAGGAGGAAGATCGGCGGGAGGATGCGGCTCATCGCGGCCAGCTGCTCGAGCTCGGCGTCGAGGAAGGCGTGCGAGAACTGGTCGCGGCGGCCATGAGCGCCGAGCCCGCCGTAGCGGGCGAGGATCGCGTCGAGGCGCTCGATCACCGCGGCTTCCGAGGTGCCGGGCAGCAGCTTGAGCTGCACGCTCGAGAAGGCGCCGTCGAGATCGTAGGCGGCGGCGAGCGCGCGCTCGGACATCCAGACGATGCCGAAGCGCCGCTCGTCGGGGATCAGATCCCACGGCCCGACCGCATAGATGAACTCCGGCGACATGGCGGTGCCGACCACCCGCAGGCTGCGCTTGCGCCCGTTGAGGAGCGCGTCGAAAGTCGTGCCGATGGCGAAGCCGTGGGCCTTGGCGAAGGGTTCGCTGATGACGACCTCGCTCTCGTCCCCGGCCGCGGGCGCACGGCCGCTGCGCATGTGCAGCAGGTTCAGCCGCGGCGGATGCAGGTCCGGCTGGGAGACGAACATGGCCGAGGCGGGCTCCGCCACGCCCGGGAGATCGAGCAGGGCGATCTTGGCGATGCGCGGCTCGACGGCCGCGACGCCGGGAATGCGGGCGATGTCGTCGGCGAGGATCTTCGGCGCCCGCGTCAGGTTGGCGAAGACGTCGGCGAAACGGTTGCGCTCGTAATAGGCTGCGCGAGTCTCGCTGAGCGAGGCATGGGCGCCGACGCCGACGATCAGCGTCGCGGCGCCGGCCGCCATCACGAGGGCGATCGCGAGCGCCTGCGGCCAGAGCCGCAGCAGGTCGCGCAGGAGCTTGCGGTCGAGCGCGCTCACGGCTCACCAGCTGATGGCGCTTGCGGGCTTGCGCTCGGCATTGGCGTGGGCCGAGACGATCCGCCCGTTGGCGAAGTTCACGACCCGATGGGCGATCTCCTGGATCGCGACGTTGTGGGTGATCACCAAAGTGGTCGCGCCGAGCTCGGTGTTGACGCGGGCGAGCGCCTCCAGCACCAGGACCCCGGTCCGGGAATCGAGCGCCCCGGTCGGCTCGTCGCAGAGGAGCACCTCGGGGCGCTTGGCGATGGCGCGGGCGATCGCGACCCGCTGCTGCTCGCCGCCGGAGAGCTGCGCCGGGAAATGGTCCATGCGGTCGGCGAGCCCGACCAGGGCGAGCGCCTCCTCGGGCCGCATCGGCTCGCGGGCGATCTCGGTGACGAGGGCGACGTTCTCGCGCGCGGTCAGGCTCGGCACCAGGTTGTAGAACTGGAACACGAAGCCGACATGGTCGCGCCGGTAGAGCGTGAGCTCGCGCTCGTCATAGGCGGTGAGCTCGTGGTCCTGGAACCAGGCCTCGCCCGA
>JAHDYJ010000021.1 GCA_023383795.1 Burkholderiales bacterium
GGCCGCGATGCGCCGCAGGAGCAGGTTGCCGGGCTCGACGGCCTCTTCGAGCGCGGCCTTCGGCAGCTTGTCGCCGGCCCAGACCGCCTCGAGCTCCTCGTCGAGGATCGCGCGGATGTACACGTGGTTGCCGAGCCGGATGCCGCGCGAGTGCACCGCCGGCGAGTCGGAGCGCACCATCTGCAGCACGCCGACGTCGGTGCCCGGGTTGCGCGCGTAGAAGCCCTGGTCGCGCGTGAGCTCGTAGGCCGCGCGCGAGATCGGCAGGTAGCCGGTATTCTGGTGCCAGGCCGCCTGCACCTCGGGCCGCGCGATGAACGCGAAGAACTTCGCGACGCCGCGCTCCTCGGCGGCCTTTTTGCCCGACATCACCCACAGGCCGGCGCCGCCCATCAGCGTGTTGTACGGCGCGCCCTGGAAGTCGTCGTAGTACGGCAGCGGCGCGACCGCGAAGTCGAACTTCGCGCCCCGGCGGATCTTCGCGTACGAGGCCGACGAGCTGGTGAGCACCGCGCATCGCCCGGCGACGAACTGCTTCTCGCCCTCGTCGCGCCGCCCGGCATAGGAGAAGAGCCGGCTCTTGACCCAGGAGTTGAGCAGCGAGACGTGGCGCATCGCGAGCTTCGTGTTGAAGGCGAGCTCGGTGTCGAACCCGTCGAAGCCGTTGCGGCCGGTCGCGAACTCCTCGTTATGCAGCGCGAGCACGTTCTCCAGCATGATCCAGCCGGGCCAGCTCGTCGTGATGCCGCACGGCGTCGCCTGCTTCTCGTAGAGCTTGAGCGCCTGCTCCTGCAGGTCGTACCACGTTCGCGGCGGCGACTCCGGATCCAGGCCCGCGGCCGCGAACGCTTCCTTGTTGTAGTAGAGGACCGGAGTCGAGGTGTTGAACGGGAAGGCGAGCAGCCTGCCCTTGGCGTCGGCGAAGTAGCTCGCCACGGGCGGAACGAAAGCGCGCTGGTCGAGCTTCACGCCGGCGCGGGCGAGGACCGCGTAGGCCGGCCGGTAGAGGCCGCGCGCGGCCATCATCGATGCGGTGCCGACGTCGTACACCTGCAGGATGTGCGGGGCCTTGCCCTTCGCATGCGCGGCGATGCCGAGCGCGAGGGTCTCGTCGTAGCTGCCCTTGTAGGTCGCCACCACCCGGTAGTCGCTCTGCGCGGCGTTGAACGCGGCGACGATCCGGTCGACTTCCTCGCCGAGCGCACCGTCCATGGAATGCCAGAACTGGAGCTCGGTCGCCTTCGGCGCCGCGGCGGCGGGACCGCCGACGGCGAACGTCGCGGAGGCGGCGAGGGCGAGCAGCAGTGCGCGAGTCTTCATGGAGGTGTCCGACGCTTCCTGGGTCCGCCCCGGCCGCGCGGCGGCCCGAAACGGCTGCAGATTGTCTGGACGCCGCTGCGGGCGCCTCGGCGCCCGCCCCGGCGGACGGGAACGACCAGACCAGTATAGTAGCGAAGGCGGAGCCTGCGATGTGCGATTTGGCACGCCTAGGACATTGTCATGGCGTGGCCGCGGCGCGCCGCCGCCGCGCCTAAGTGGCTGATTTCCGCGTGCTAGTATCGCCGTCCGCGCACCGCAGCAGCGCCGTCGCACGAGAACGAACGCCGGTCGAGCCGCCCACATGCATGCAGCCAGCTTCGCCGTCCTCCGCCGGCTCGCGTCGGGCACGCCGTGCCCGGGCGCAGCGCTGGCGCTTGCGCTCGGGCTGCCGCGCGCGGCGGTCGGTGCCGCCGTGCGCGATCTGCGGTCCCACGGCGTCGACGTGCGCGCCGTGCGCGGCCGCGGCTATGCCCTCGGCGCGCCGGCCGAGCTGCTCGATCGCGCGGCGGTCGCAGACCGGCTCGCGGAGCGCGGGGTGTCGATCGCGCTGGAGACCGTCGACGAGTGCGGCTCGACGAACGCGGCGCTGCTCGAGCGGGCGGCGGCCGGCGCGCGCTCGGGCACCGCGCTCGCCTGCGAGCTGCAGACCGCCGGCCGCGGCCGGCGCGGGGCGCGCTGGCACGCACGCCTCATGGCGGGGCTCACCTTCTCGGTCCTGTGGCGCTACGAGCGGATGCGGCCCGACTTCGGCGCGCTGCCGCTCGCCGTCGGCGTCGCGTGCGCGCGCGCGCTCGAGACGCTCGGGGTGCCCGGTGTGCGCCTGAAGTGGCCGAACGATCTCGTGCACGCCGGCGGCAAGCTGGGCGGCATCCTGGTCGAGGCGGCGAGCGAGGCGCGCGGCCCGACCGCGGCGGTCGTCGGCGTCGGCATCAACGTGCGTGGATCGCAGGCGCTCCGCGCCGCGGTCGGCGAGCCGGTCTCCGATCTCGCGGCGCTCGCGCGCGACCTGCCGCCGCGCACGGCGCTGCTCGCGGAACTTCTCGCCGAGATCGCCACCGGGCTCGAGGCCTTCGGGCAGCGCGGCTTCGCGGCGTTTCGCGACGAGTGGTCGCGGCGCCACGCGCAGCAGGACGCGCCGGTGCGGCTGCTGCTGCCCGGCGGCGGCGCGGTGGACGGCGTCGCGCTCGGCGTCGCCGAGGATGGCGCGCTGCTCGTCGCGACCCGCGCCGGCGTCGAGCGGCATCACGCCGGTGCGGTGAGCCTGCGGGGCGCGTCGTGAAGGGCGGTGCGATGCGCGTCATCGCGGTGGACGCCGGCAACAGCCGGATCAAGTGGGGGCTCGCCGAGAACGGGAAGTGGCGCGCGCTCGGCGCCGCCGCGATCGACGAATTCGATCGGCACGCGGCGCAGGCGTGGCCGTCGCTGCCGGCGCCGGCGCGCATCGCGGTCGCCAACGTCGCCGGCGTCGAGGTCGGGCAGCGGCTCGCGGCGCTGTTTGCGCGCCACTTCGCGGCCGCGCCGGTGGCGTGGCTGCGCGCCGTGCCCTCGGCAGGGGGCGTCACCAACGGCTACGACGATCCCGGTCAGCTCGGCGTCGACCGCTGGGCGGCGCTCGTCGCGGCGCGCGCGCGGCACGCGGGCGACAGCCTGGTGGTGATGGCGGGCACGGCGACGACGATCGACCGCCTGGACGCGCAGGGCACTTTCCGCGGCGGCATGATCCTTCCCGGCCTGGACCTGATGAGGCGCGCGCTCGCCGCCGGCACCGCCGGGCTGCCGCTCGCGCGAGGCGAGTACCGCGACGAGCCGCGCAGCACGTCCGACGCCATCGAAAGCGGCTGCCGCGCGGCGCAGGCGGGCGCGATCGAGCGCGCATACGCGCGCCTGCCGGCCGGCGCCCCGTGCTTCCTCAGCGGCGGCGGCGTGCCCGCGATCGCCCCGCTGCTTGCGTTTGCCACCCGGGAGGTCGAGCATCTCGTCCTCGAAGGGGTGCTCAGGCTCGCGCAATGAGGCTCGTCTTCCTGGTGCTGGTCTTTGCGAACGTCGCGTTCTTCGCGTGGACCTACTACGACCGGACCGTCGGGTCGCAGGGCGAGCGCATCATCGCGCAGCAGCTCGACCCGGGGCGGATCCGCCTCGTGTCGCGCGACGAGGCCGCGCGCCTCGCGCGGATCCGGCAGCCGGCCTGCATCGAGTGGGGGCCGATCGGCCCCAACGACGTCGCGCGCGCGGAGGACGCGATCGCCGGCCTGCAGGCCGGGCTGAAGATCGAGAACCGCCGGCCGGAGGAATCGGCCGGGTGGTGGGTCTACATCCCGCCGTTCCCGAGCCGGCAGGCGGCGAACCAGCGCGTCGCCGAGTTGCGCCGGCTCGGCATCGAGGACTACTTCATCATTCCCGACGACGCGAAGTTCCGCAACGCCGTCTCGCTCGGCGTGTTCCGGAACGAGGAAGCGGCGAAGGGCCGGTTCGACGCGCTGCAGCGGCGCGGCGTCCGCGACGCGGTGCTCGCCGAGCGTGACGGCAGCGCGCGCCGCGTCTATCTGCGGATCCCGCAGGTCACCGAGGCGCTGCGCGAGCGCATCGGCGAGCTGCGCACGGCGTTCCCCGGGAGCGAGGTGCGCGATTGCCCGGCGGCAGACGGCAAGGGGTAACCGGCGCGCGCGCCGCGGCGCGCTTCGCCATCGCGCCCGCGGCGTCGGCCGCCGACGTCGAAGCGGTGCGCACGCTCTTTCGCGAGTACGCCGCGTGGCTCGGCGTCGACCTGTGCTTCCAGAACTTCGCCGCGGAGCTCGCCTCGCTGCCCGGCGGCTACGCGCCGCCGGACGGGTGTCTGCTGCTCGCGCGCGCGGACGGCGCGGCGGCCGGCTGCGCGGCCCTGCGCCGGCTCGACGCGCGCAGCGCCGAGATGAAGCGCCTGTACGTCCGCGACGCGTTCCGCGGCGCCGGGCTCGGCGCCCGGCTCGCGCAGGAGATCCTCGCCGCCGCGCGGCGCGTCGGCTACGCGCGCGTGCTGCTCGACACGCTGCCGCAGATGGCCGCGGCGCAGCATCTGTACCGCGCGCTCGGCTTCCGCGCGATTCCGCCCTACTACGAGAACCCGATTCCCGGGGCGACGTACCTGGCGCTCGACCTCGATCCGGCCGGCGGCGGGGGCTGACCCGCCACGCAGACGCTGCGAAGGGGTCCACCGCCCCGTTTGCGAGTCCTCCACCCCAGGCGAGACCTCGCGACAGCGAGGTTGCGGGGGCTAGCTAGGGCGCCGCGGACTCGAGCGCGACCCAGGCCGCCTGCGCATCGCGCTGCGTCCAGCGCGCGGTCCGCGCGAGCGTCTCGAGCACCTCCATCAGGTCGGTGACGCGCTGCGGCCGGTCCTCGCGCTGCTTCTGCAGGCAGGCGGCGACCAGCGCGTCGAGCTCGGGCGGGACGGGCTGCGGCGCGGCGTCGGCGAGCCGGGGCGGGGTCTCGTTCAGCACGCAGCTCGTGAGCGCGAGCTCGTCGTCGGCCGCGAAGATCTTGCGGCCGGACAGCATGAAGAACGCGACCGCCCCGACAGCGTAGATGTCGGCGCGAGCGTCCACGTCCGCGGGGTCGCGCAGGCGCTCCGGCGCCATGTAGAGCGGGGTGCCGAGCAGCCGCAGCGAGCGCGTGATGGTCTGCGAGTGCTGCCGCGCGACGCTCTTCACCAGGCCGAAGTCGAGGATCTTCACGAAGTCGTACTCGCCGCCGTAGCGGCACACCATGATGTTGGTCGCGCTGACGTCGCGGTGGACGAGTCCCTTGCCGTGCGCCTCGGCGAGGCCGGCGCAGACCTGGCGCAGCAGGTGGACCGCGCGCGCGACCGGCATCGCGCCGGTACGCACCACGATCTCGCCCACCGTCGAGCCTTCCAGGTACTCCATCGCGTAGTACAGGATTCCCCCGGGCGCGCGCCCGTAATCGAAGATCTCGACCATGTTCGGATGCGAAAGCTGGCTCGCGAGCTGCGCCTCCCGCTCGAAGCGCGCCACCATCTCGTCGGTCGCGCGCGCCGGCTTGAGCAGCTTCACGGCGGTGGGGCGCTTGAGCAGTTCGTGGCGGGCGAGGTAGACGTTCGCCACGCCGCCCTCGCCGATGCGCTCGCCGAGCACGTACGGGCCGAGGCGCCGCTCGCCGAGCCGGCGCCGCAGCTTCGCCGCCGAGAACCACGACGCGAGCGCGGCGATCACGGCGAGCACGAGGGCGCCGAACACCGCGCCGAACGCGATGCGCAGCACGTGCAGCGGCGCGTAGGCTTCCTCGGCGCTGATCTCCGACGCGATGCCCATGTCGTGCGCCGGCAGCCAGCGCCACGCGCCGATGACGTCGCGCCCGCTGTAGCCGGGGTAGGGATCCACCAGGGTGCCGTCGGTCGTTCCCGCCGCGGCGCCGGAAAGCGCCGAACGGACGAGCTGCGTGAACCCTTCCGCGGGCGCGGCAGGCGGGCGCAGCGCGAGCGAGAGAATGGCGGACTGGCCGGGCGCGAGCTCGCCGCGCGCAGCGAGCTCGTCGGCGAAGCGGCTCTCCGAGAGCATGTTGCCGTGCCGGTCGAAGGCGTACACCTCGGCGGTCTCGCCGGCGCGTGCCGCGGCGAGGATCGCGGCGAACTGGTCGTGCGCGTGCTGTCCGACGCTGAGCGCCGCGACGACCTCCCCCGCGGCATCCATCACCGGCGTCTCGACCCATACCGCCGGACCGGGCAGCGGGAGGCGCGGCGGCGGGCGCTCGAGCCGGTCGGCGTCGCGCGACGGATGCACGAACAGCGTCGCGCCGGCGAAGACCGCCTCCAGCTCGCGGGCGAACAGCTCCGAGCGCAGCTTGAGGCCGCAGTATTCCGGGAAGCGCGAGGCGATGATGCGACCCGAGCGGTCGACGATGTTGAACGCGACGGCGCCGGTGCCGGCGAATGCGTCGTCGAGCTGCGCCACCAGCGGGCGGCGTACCGGCGCCGAGCAGTACTGCGCGGGCGTCGTCTCGGCCGGCGCCGCGATCGCCGCGAGCGTCGCGACGTGCTCGCGCACCTGGCGGTCGCGCGCGAGGCGCCGGATCGCGATCATCTGGTCGGCGATCCAGATCTCGAGCGTCTTCGACTGCATGTCGAGCGCTGATTTGAGCGAGGCCGTGCGCAGGCCGCGCACCGAGCGCTCCACCGCGGCGTAGGTCCCGGCGCCGATCGCGACCAGGACGACCGTGCTCGCCAGGATCGCCAGCGCCAGCGCGAGGCGCAGGCGGGCGCGCCGGGCGCGGTTCTCGCGCTCGATCGGGTCGTCGGGGTCGAGGACGCGGCCGCCCGACCGAGGCGTGGCCGGAGCGCCTGCATCGTCCGCCGGTCCGGCCGGGTGCGCGGCGCCTGCAGCGCGAGCGCGGATCATCCTCGACGCGGCCGCCGTGGCGCCGGTCCGGCTGCGCTCCGCGCGCCGGACCGGCCGCGAATCCTCGCCACCAGGGCGGTCGTCGAGCGCTGGTGCTCGAACGGGATCGAGCGCACCGTCCCGCCCCAACCGCGCACCTCGTCGCCGCCGACGATGTCCCCGACGCGCCAGTCGCCGCCCTTCACCAGCACCTCCGGACGCACGCCGCGGATGAGGGCGAGCGGCGTGTCGCCGTCGAACCAGGTCACGAGGTCGACGTCGCCGAGCGCCGCCACCACCGCGGCGCGGTCGGCGAGGGCGTTCAGGGGGCGGTCGGCGCCCTTGCCGAGCCGGCGCGCGGATGCGTCCGAGTTCAGCGCGACGAGCAGGCTGGCGCCGAGCGCCCGTGCACGGGCGAGATACGTCACGTGGCCGCGATGCAGCAGGTCGAACACGCCGTTGGTGAAGACGAGCGGCCGGGCGAGGGACCGCACGCGCTCGTCGAGCCGCTCGGGCGCGCAGAGCTTCGCCTCGAAGGGTGGGGGCGCCTGCACTGCGGCCGTTCCTCGGACCGGCGCGCTCAGCCGCGGGGTGCGGGCCGGATCACGTGGCGTCCGGCACGGCGGCCGCGCCGAGCACGCGCCGCGCGAGCTCCTTGCGGTAGCGGGCGAGCTCCTGCACCGAGCCGATCGTGCGATCGAACAGCCCGGACAGGTTCTTGAGGATGATCGTCACCACGCGCGACTCCCACGCGCGGTCGAAGCGGATCTGGTGGTCGAGCCAGCGCTCGAGCCACTCCGGGTCGGGCAGGCGCGACTGCACCGTGTCGTTCGGAAAGAGCGCCTGGCTCACGTGCAGGTTGGTCGGATGCAGGGGCTTGCCGCTGCGGCCGCTCGCGGCCATCAACGTGCCGATCCTGGCGAAGGCGGCGCGCGCCTCGTCGCCGACCCGCTCGATCGCGCGCCGCATGTACTGCAGGTACACGCCGGCGTGCCGCGCCTCGTCGCGCGAGATGAGCCCGTAGATGCGTTTGATCACCGGCTCGGTGTGCCACTGCGCCGCGCGCCGGTACCAGTGGTTCAGGCGGATCTCGCCGCAGAAGTGCATCATCAGCGTCTCCAGCGCCGGCGCCGGGTCGAACGGGAAGCGCACGGCGTGCAGCTCGGCCTCGGTCGGCGCGAGCTCGGGGCGGAAGCGGCGCAGGTATTCGATCAGCACGAGCGAGTGCTTCTGCTCCTCGTAGAACCAGACCGACATGAATGCCGAGAAATCGCTGTCGTGGGCGTTGTCGCGCAGGAACATCTCGGTCGCCGGCAGCGCCGACCACTCGGTGATCGCGTTCATCTTGATCGTCAGGGCCTGCTCGTCGCTCAGCCGGCCGCCGTCGAACTCGGCCCACGGCACGTCGTGCGCCAGGTTCCAGCGCACGCGCTCGAGGGACTTGAAGATCTCCGGGTAGAGCATGTCCACCATCCTCTGCTCGGCCTCCCGCGGCCGGTCGGAGCTCATATTCTCGCCCGGAATCGCCGCAGCGAGGGTGCGGCGTCGCCGGCGGCGGCAGTCGAGGGCGCATGCGCCTGCCGCCACCGCGCGACCGCGCCGGGGATGTCCTCCAGCTTCCGCAGGACGAGCGCGCCGCCGACCGGCCGGCGCTGCGGTCCGGGGTTCGAGCCGCCGACCCACAGCTCGGCGGCGGCCGGCAGCTTCGCGCGCAGATCGGCGAGCGCGTCGGTCGCGACGTTGGCGGGGAAGGCGACGCTGACCGACAGTGCGACGACGTCGGCCCGCTGCGCCGCGGCCGCGAGCACGATGTCCCACACCGGCGTCTGCGTGCCGAGCGAGATGCAGGTCGCGCCCTCCATCGCGAACATGCCCTCCGCCATCAGCAGGCCGAGGGCGTGCTGCTCGTTCGGGAGCGTGGTGAGCACGATTCGCGGCGTGCGGCCCTGGGCGGGGATCCCGGCGATCGCGCTGCGCAGGACGCCTTGCATGACCTCCGTGTAGAGGTGCTCCTCGAACACCTCCAGATCACCGCGCATCCAGGCATCGCCCACCATGCCGTTCAGCGGCGCCGCGGTCTCCAGCATGAAGCTGGCGAGCCCCTGCTGCACCATGGCCTGGCGCAGCATCTGGCGGAGCGCATCGACGTGATGCGCCTTGACGAGTTCGACCGCCTCGGCGAGGCCGGACTCGCCCGCGGCGCCGGCGTCGACGGCGATCGCGTCGGCCGCGAGCGAGCGCTCGCGCAGTTCCTCGAGCGATAGCCCGATCAGTTTGCCCGGGCGCTGCCCCCGGTCGATCAACTTCTTGATTGCGCGAAGCTTCTCGACCTGCTCCGCGGTGTAGACGCGCTCCCCGTTCGCGTCCCGCCCGGGGAGGGGGAAGCCGTAGCGCCGCTCCCAGACGCGCAGGGTGTCCTTCGACAGCCCGGTGTCGCGCTCGACGGCGCTGATCGAGAACAGCGGCGCAGCGAGTGGTTTAGCGAGCATAAGTAATTGTCCAGGACAAATGGTTGACAACGACCCCAACACCGTTTATCTTACGCCCGTCGCCAATTTTTGACCAGGACAAACAGACATGCGCCGCGCCTCCCTGCTGATTGCCGCCTTGCTGGCCGCCACCCCGGCCGCCGCGGAGTCGGCCCGGACCGAGTCAGCTACCGCCCTCGGGCACTCGGCATTTGACCAGGACAACGGCCGGCTGGGCAGCTGCCAGGTCTCCCCCACGACCGCGCACCCGGCGGCGGCGCTGATCGCGCTGCACCGCGCAGTCGCGGGGCACGGCCCCGCCGACGCCGGCGTCCGCTGACCCGACCCCGGACCGCCAACAGGAGCCGAGATCCAGATGAACGCCCCGGAGAAGGTCTTCCTGCCCGACATCCAGGCGACCCCCGACGGGCGCTCGATGCCGATCGAGCGCGTCGGCATCCGCTCGGTGCGCCATCCGATCCTGGTCGCGCGGCCCGACGGCACGTCGCATCCAACCGTGGCGACCGTGGACATGTACGTCGGACTTCCGCACGACGTCAAGGGCACGCACATGTCGCGCTTCCTCGAAGTGCTGCAGTCGCGCCACGCCGCGGTATCGCTCGCCGGCATGCGCGAGCTCATGGCCCACATGCTCGAGCGGCTCGAGGCCGCGAGCGGCTGCGTGGAGCTGCGGTTTCCGTACTTCATCGCGAAGCGCGCGCCGGTGTCGGGGGTCGTGAGCCTCATGGACTACGAGGTCGCGCTCCGCGCCGAGCTCACCGGGGAGCGGGGCTACGAGGTCACTCTCCGCGTCGCAGTCCCGGTCACCAGCCTCTGCCCGTGCTCGAAGGAGATCTCGGAGTACGGCGCGCACAACCAGCGCTCGCACGTGACGATCGAGGCGACGATCGCGACGACGACCGGTGCGGCCGGAGCCGTGTCGGTCGAGTCGCTCGCGGCCATCGCCGAGCGCGAGGCGTCCTGCGAGCTCTACGGGCTGCTGAAGCGTCCCGACGAGAAGCACGTCACCGAGCGCGCCTACGACAACCCGAAGTTCGTCGAGGATCTGGTGCGCGACATCGCGCTCGCGCTCGAGCGCGACCCGGGTGTCGCCGCCTACTCGGTCGAGAGCGAGAACTTCGAGTCGATCCACAACCATTCCGCATACGCGCGCATCCGTCGCGACAAGCGCACCGAAGGGGCGCTCAGGTGACGGTGGGCGCACTGGCCAACGCGGGGGTGCCGGACAGGCGCGCCGCTTCCCACGCTTCGTGCAGGCGGACCCCCTCCCTCCTCCCTGCCTGTCGCGGAGGATCCGGGCGAGCGGTTCACGCCTGCTCCGAGCGCCCTCGCGTTGGGCTCGTGCCGGAGTCGGCACGGTGAAGATCGCGGTCATCGGCGCCGGCATCGGCGGACTCGCCTCCGCGTGGCTGCTCGGGCAGCGCCATCGCGTGACGCTCTTCGAGGCGAACGGGTATCTGGGCGGCCATACGAACACGGTGGACATCGAGCTCGAGGGCATCGGCCACCCGGTCGACACCGGATTCCTGGTGTGCAACCGGCGCACCTATCCGAACTTGACCGCGCTCTTCGCGCATCTCGGCGTGGCGACCGTGCCGAGCGACATGTCGTTCTCGGTGAGCCTCGCCGACCGCGATCTCGAGTGGGCCGGAACGAACCTCGCGACCGTGTTCGGTCAGCGCCGCAACCTGGCGCGGCCGGCCTTCTGGCGCATGCTGCGCGACATCGTGCGCTTCAACCGCGCCGCGACCGCCGTCGCGACGGCGGACGGCGCCGCACGGCCGGCGGCCCGCGGCGCGGCGACGCTCGGCGAGTTCCTCCACGCCGACCGGTACAGTGCGGAGTTCCGCGACTGGTACCTGCTGCCGATGGCCGCGGCGATCTGGTCCTGCCCGACCGCCGCGATGCTCGACTATCCGCTCGCGACCTTCGCCCGGTTCTGCCACAACCACGGACTGCTCCGGCTCACCGACCGCCCGCAGTGGCTGACGGTTGCCGGCGGCGGCCGCGAGTACGTGCGCTGTCTGGCTCGGGCGATCCCCGACGTGCGGCTCGCGAGCCCGGTGCGATCGGTCGATCCCGGCCCCGCCGGCGTGCTCGTCTGCACCGACCGCGGCGTGGAGCGCTTCGACGCCGCCGTGCTAGCGTGCCACACCGGCCAGGCGCTTGCGATGATCGAGCGTCCGAGCGCGGCCGAGCGGCGCGTGCTCGATGCGATTCCCTATCAGCGCAACCGCGCAGTCCTGCACACCGACCCCGGCCTGCTGCCGCGGCGCAAGACGCTGTGGTCGGCGTGGAACTACATCGCCGGCGCCGGGGCCGCCGGCCGCCGGCCGGTCGGCGTGTCGTATCTGATCAACAAGCTGCAGCCGCTGCCGTTCCGCACACCGGTCGTGGTCACGCTGAACCCGCCGGTTGAGCCTGCCGCGCACCATGTGCTCGCCGAGTTCGAATACGAGCATCCGGTGTTCGGCCTTGACGCGCCGGCGGCGCAGGCCGCGCTCGGAACGATCCAGGGCAAGCGCGGCCTGTGGTTTTGCGGCGCCTGGGCCGGCCACGGCTTCCACGAGGACGGGCTGCGCTCGGCGCTCGCCGTCGCGAACGCGCTCGGCTGCGCTGCCCCTTGGCAGGACGCGCACGCGGCTGCCGCGGCGCCGGCGCACGGCGGCGCCGGCGAGGCCGCGCCGACGGCGCTCGAGGCGGTCGAATGAGCGCGCCCGCGATGAGAGAGCGCGCGCGCATCGGTGCCGGCGAGGCGCCGGCGCCGCGCATCTATTTCGGGCGCGTGATGCACCGCCGCCTGCGGCCGGTCGAGCATCGCTTCGACTACCCGGTCTTTCACCTGCTGGTGCCGCTCTCGCGGGTGGAGCAGCTCGAGAACCGGCTGTTCGGCGTGAACCGCCCGGGGCTCTTCAGCCTGCGCTTCCGCGACTACGGCGAGGGCGACGGCAGGCACCCGCTCGAGTGGGCGCGCGAGACGCTCGCGCGCGAGGGGCTCGCCGCGGCCGACGGCGAGATCTGGCTGCAGACTTTTCCGCGCGTTCTCGGGTATGTCTTCAACCCGGTGAGCTTCTTTTTCTGCCACGACCGGGAAGGAGAGCTGCGTGCGGTCCTCTGCGAGGTCAACAACACGTTCGGCGAGCGGCACCGCTACCTGCTCGCGCATCCCGACGCCCGGCCGATCCGCCCGAACGAGACGCTGCGCGCCCGCAAGCGTTTTCACGTGTCGCCGTTCTTCCGCATCGAGGGCGGCTACCGCTTCCGGTTCCTGCCGGCGGGCGAGCGGTCGCTCGCCCGGATCGATTACCACGACGAGGCGGGCGACCTCCTCCATACGAGCATCGCCGGTGCGGCCGCGCCCTTCGGCACGCGCTCGCTCCTGCGCGCGTTCGCAGGCTACCCCTGGATGACGCTCGGCGTGATGCTGCGCATCCACGTTCACGCGCTGCGCCTCTGGGTGAAGCGCGTGCCGTTCTTCCACAAACCCGAACCGCCTGCGGAGGCCCTGACCCGATGAACACCCACGCATCGTATTCGCCTGCCCGCTCGAACCCGAGAATGGCGGCCGTGCAGGCCGCACGAGCCGCCCGCCGCGAGCGCCTGCCGCTTCCCGCCCGCATCGTGCTCGGCGTGCTCCGGGGAATCGAGCACGGGCGGCTGGTCGTGCGCTTGCCCGACGGTTCCGAGCACGCGTTCGGGCACGGGGCGGCGGCCGCGGAACTCGAGGTGCACGACTGGAGCACGTTCGGCGCCGCGCTCGCCTCCGGCGACATCGGCTTCGGCGAGGCCTACATGCGGGGGTACTGGAGCTCGCCGGACCTCGCCGGCCTGCTCGGCCTCTTCGCCGCCAACCGCGACATGACCGAGCGCGCTGCAGACGGCGGCTTCTGGGGCAAGGTCGCGCACCGCGCGCGGCACCTGCTGCGGGCGAACACCCGTGCCGGCAGCCGGCGCAACATCGCCGCCCACTACGACCTCGGCAACGACTTCTACGCGCTCTGGCTGGATCCGTCGATGACCTACTCGAGCGCGCTCTTCGAGGGCGACCGCTCGCGCACGCTCGAGCAGGCGCAGCGCGCGAAGTACGAGCGCATCCTGCGCCGGATCGCGCCGCGCGCGGGCGCGCACATCCTCGAGATCGGCTGCGGCTGGGGCGCGTTCGCCGAGCTCGCGGCGCGCGAGTACGGCTGCCGCGTGACCGGGATCACGCTTTCGCGCGAGCAGCTCGCCTACGCCGAGGCGCGGATCGCGCGCGCCGGGCTCGCCGACCGGGTGCGCCTCGAGCTGCGCGACTACCGCGACGTCGCCGGGCAATACGACCACGTCGTCTCGATCGAGATGGTGGAGGCGGTCGGCGAGCGCTACTGGCCGGCGTACTTCGGCGTCCTCGCGCGCACGCTCGCGCCCGGCGGCGTCGCGCTCGTGCAGGCGATCACGATCGCCGACCGGTCGTTCGCGCGCTACCGCGCCGGCACCGACTTCATCCAGCGCCACATCTTCCCCGGCGGCATGCTGCCGTCGCCGCGGCGTTTCCGCGAGGAGGCCGCGCGACGCAGCCTCGCCGTCGCGGGCGAGCACGCGTTCGGACGCGACTACGCGGAGACGCTGCGCCGCTGGCGGCAGGCGTTCATGCGGCGCCTGCCGGAGGTGTACGCGCTCGGCTACGACCCGCACTTCGCGCGCAAGTGGGAGTTCTATCTGGCCTATTGTGAAGCAGGATTCGACACCCTATGCACCGACGTCCATCAGTTCGAGCTCGTGCACGCGGCCTGACCGCCGCATTGTTGCTGTCGGCCGCCGGGTTCGCGCCGTCAGCTTACGGCGATGCTCGGAAGGAGGCGCCGCGGCTGCCGGCGCCCGTCGCGCAGGCCTATCCGGACCTCGCCCCGCTCGGCGCGGGCACGATGCGCTGGTTCGGCTTCCACGTCTACGACGCGCGCCTGTGGGCGATCGGCCTCGCGCCGCGCGACGACGCGCCGTACGTGCTTGCGCTGCGCTACGCGCGCGACTTCGAGGGCGCGCGCATCGCGCAATCGAGCATCGAGGAGATCGAGCGCCTTGGACGCGGCACGCCGGCCGAGCGCGCGCGCTGGCTCGCCGAGATGCGGCGCGTGTTTCCCGACGTGAGAGCGGGCGCCGAGCTCGCCGGCCTGCACGTTCCGGGCCGCGGCGCGCGCTTCTTCCACGACGGCCGGCTGATCGGCACGATCGACGATCCGGAGTTCGCGCGCGCGTTCTTCGCGATCTGGCTCGACCCGCGCACCCGCGCGCCCGAACTGCGGGCCGCGCTCGTCGGCGGGGACCGCCAATGACGCGGTAGCTCGCCCGGGGCGGCCCGCGCACCGCCGCCATTCAAGATGACCCACTCGACGCGACAACTCGCCGCCTACGGGCTGCTCGGCCTGCCGCTCGCCATGGCGGCGCTGCCGGTGTACGTCCACCTGCCGAAGTTCTACGCGGACGACCTCGGCCTGCCGCTCGCGCTGGTGGGCGCGATCCTGCTCGGTACCCGGCTCGCCGACGCGGTCTCCGATCCGCTGCTCGGCTGTCTCTCCGACCGCGCGGGCCGGCGCATCCCGCTGGTCGCCGCGAGCCTGCCGCTGCTCGCGCTCGGCATGCTCGCGCTCTTCCATCCACCGGCCGACCGCGCGCTGCTCGCGCCGTGGCTGACGGCGGGGCTGCTGGTCACCTATCTCGGCTTCTCGATGGCCTCGATCGCCTACCAGGCCTGGGGTGCGCAGCTCTCGACCGACGTCCACGAGCGCACGCGCATCACAGCGGCGCGCGAGATCTTCACGCTCGTCGGCGTGCTCGCGGCGGCGGTCGCGCCGCAACTGCTCGGCGGCGAGAATGCGCAGGGCCTCGGCCGCGCGAGCGTGCTCTTCGCGGCGCTGCTCGTCGTGTGCGGGGCAGCGACGCTCTATGCGGCGCCGCGGCCGCGCGAGCGGCGCACCGACCGCTCGAGCGTCCTCGCCGCGATCCGCCTGCCGCTCGCGAACCCGGACTTCCGCGCGCTGCTCGTCGTGTTCGTGCTTTCCGGCACCGCCGCGGCGATCCCGTCGACGCTGGTGCTGTTCTTCATCCACGACGTGCTGCAGGCGCCGGACCTGACCGCGCTCTTCCTGGTGCTCTACTTCCTCGCCGGGGCGGCCGGCGTTCCGCTCTGGGTGTGGCTCGCGCGCCGCGCGGGAAAGGCGAACGCGTGGCTTGCCGGCATGCTGCTCGCGATCGCCGCGTTCGTGTGGGCGTTTCTGCTCGGCCCCGGCGACGTCGTCGCCTACGGCGCGATCTGCGTGCTGTCCGGGATGGCGCTCGGCGCCGACCTCGCGCTGCCGCCGTCGCTGCTCGCCGACGTGATCGACGGCGACGAGCGCGCGCGCGCCGGCGCATCGGCCGAGGGCAGCTACTTCGGCCTGTGGAGCCTCGTCACCAAGGCGAACCTCGCGGCGGCGGCCGGCATCGCGCTGCCGGCGCTCGCGTGGCTCGGCTACCAACCCGGCGCGCCGACCGAGACCGGCGCGCTCTCGCTCGTCTACTGCCTGCTGCCGTGCGCGTTCAAGCTCGGCTCGGCCGCCGTGCTCTGGCGCTGGCAGCGCCGCGTCCCGGCCGCGGGCAGGCTCAGCCTGCAAGGAGACTGACCGGATGATCCTGCGCCTTCTCGCTCCCTTCGTGGCGCCGCTATTGCTCGTGGGATGCACCACCGTGACGCCAATGGACTACCGCGGCGAGCGGCCGACGCTCGACCTCGCGCGCTACTTCGACGGCACGATCGACGGCTGGGGCATGGTGCAGGACCGCTCCGGCAAGGTGCTGCGGCGCTTCCACGTCGTCATCGAGGCGCGCTGGCGCGGCAACGTCGGCACGCTGGACGAGACGTTCGCGTGGTCCGACGGCAAGCAGGAGAAGCGGGTGTGGACCATCACGAAGGTCGACGCGAACCGCTACACCGGCACGGCGGGCGACGTGGTCGGCACGGCGCAGGGCGAGGCGCAGGGTAATGCGCTGCAGTGGCGCTACGTGCTCAAGCTGCCGCCGGAGCAGGGCGGCTGGGAGGTCGACCTCGACGACTGGATGTATCTCGTCGACGAGCGCATCATGCTCAACCGGTCGGTGATCAGGAAGTTCGGCATCCGCTTCGCCGAGATCACGATCGCCTTTCGCAAGCGGGCGTGAGGAATCATGGCGATGAACGTGCGAATCCGCGACTGGCAGGACAAACGGGTCTGGCTCGTCGGCGCCTCGAGCGGCATCGGCGCCGCGCTCGCGAAAACCCTGATCGCGCGCGGCGCGCGGGTGGCGGCGACCGCCCGCTCGCAGGACGCGCTCGATGCCCTGGTGGGCAAGAAAGGACTCGCCGTCGCGGCGGACGTGACCCAGCCCGACGCGCTCGCGGCGGCATACGGGCGCATCCGCGCGGCGTGGGGCGGCGTGGACGTCGTCGTCTACCTCGCCGGCACGTACAAGCCGCAGCGTGCGTGGGAGCTGACGGTCGCGGATGCCCGGCGGCACGTCGAGGTGAACCTCATGGGCGTCTACCACCTGCTGCCGCTCGTGCTGCCGGGGCTCCTCGCGCAGAAGAGCGGCGCGATCGCGATCGTCTCGAGCGTCGCCGGCTACCGCGGCCTGCCGAACAGCCTGGCGTACGGGCCGACCAAGGCCGCGCTGATCAATCTCGCCGAGGCCCTCTACATCGACCTCGCGCCGCGCGGAGTGGGCGTGTTCCTGGTGAACCCCGGGTTCGTCGAGACCCCGCTCACCGCGCAGAACACGTTCAGGATGCCGGCGCTGATCAGCGCCGAGGCGGCCGCCGACGAGATCCTGCGCGGCTTCGCGCGCGGCGAGTTCGAGATCCATTTCCCCAAGCGCTTCACGCGCATGCTGGCGACGCTCCGGCACCTGCCCTACGCGCTGTACTTCCCGGCGGTACGGAAGAGCACGGGGACATGACGCTCGACGGAATCGTGCGCTGGTTCGAGACGCTGACGCCGGAATCGGCGCGGCGCGCCGGCGAGGTCTACGCACCGGATGCCCATTTCAAGGACCCGTTCAACGAGGTGCGTGGGGTCGAGCCGATCGCGCGCATCTACGCGCACATGTTCGAGCAGGTCGAGGCGCCGCGCTTCGAGGTGACCGGGCGGTTTCCCGGCGAGGGCACGGCGATGCTGCTGTGGGACTTCACGTTCGGCCCGCAGGGCGCGCGGCGCTGCGTGCGCGGCGCGAGCCATCTCGTGTTCGCCGCCGACGGCCGCATCGCCCGGCACCGCGACTACTGGGACGTCGCCGAGGAGCTCTACGAGAAGGTGCCGGTGCTCGGCGGGCTGCTGCGCCTGATCAAGCGGCGGCTGCGGGCGTAGCCGAGCCGCGCGCCCGCCCGGCCCGGAGTCGCCGCCTCAGTTGCCCTTCTCGGCCTGCGGCTTCGCCGCCGGCTCGGGGATGTACTCGAAGGCGCGCACGACGCGCTTCACGCCGCCGGTCGTGCGGGCGATGCGGGTCGCGAGGGCGGCCTCGCGCTCGGTCACGATGCCCATCAGGTACACGACGCCCGCCTCGGTGACGACCTTGACGTGCAAGGGGTTGATCTTCTCGTGCTCGCCCACCAGCCGCGCCTTGACGTTGCTGGTGACGTAGCTGTCGCTCGCGCGCGCCGAGAGCGCGCTCGGCGCGCCGACCGTCACCTCGTTGATCACGCTCTTGACGTCGGGCACGCCGGCCGCGATGCGCTCGACCTCGCCGCGGATCGCATCGGTCAGCGCCTCGCCGGTGAGCAGCACGTGCCGGTTGTAGCTGGTCGCGTTGATGTGGGTCTGGTCCCCGAACTTCTCCCGGATCCGGTTCTGCGCCGCCCACTCGATCCGCTCGTCGCTCGCCATCACGTCCGGCTGCCGGCGGTCGGCGGCGACCGCCACGCCGGTGGCGGCGCCGGTCACGGCGACCGCCGCACATCCCGATACGAGCGCCGCGGCCAGCGCCGCGACGACGATCCTGCTTGTCTTCATGCGCATCGCTCCGATCACGTTCACTCCGATCCCAGCAGCAGGCAGTCGATCCCGTCGCACAGGCAATGCAGCACCAGCAGGTGGACCTCCTGGATGCGCGCGGTCACGTCGTGGGGAACGCACACGTGCACGTCCCGTCCGGCGAGCGAGCGGCCGAGCTCGCCGCCGCCGCGGCCGGTGAGCGCGACCACCCGCATGTCGCGCTCCCGCGCGGCCTGCGCCGCGGCGATCACGTTGCGCGAGCCGCCGCTCGTCGAGATCGCGAGCAGCACGTCGCCGGGCTGCCCGAGCGCCAGCACCTGCTTGGAGAACACCTGCCGGAAGTCGTAGTCGTTCGCGATCGACGTGAGGGTCGAGGTGTCGGTGGTGAGCGCGAGGGCGGCGAGCCCGGGG
The DNA here is from genome assembly GCA_023383795.1 of Burkholderiales bacterium. Classification (GTDB taxonomy): domain Bacteria; phylum Pseudomonadota; class Gammaproteobacteria; order Burkholderiales; family SG8-39; genus JAABRB01. Next base: position 18,568 of record JAHDYJ010000021.1, read on the forward strand.
CGCTCGCGCTCGAAGCGGTTCAGGAGCTCGGCGGCGAAATGCTGCGAATCGGCCGCCGACCCGCCGTTGCCGCAGGCGAGGATCTTGCCGTTCGCGAGCAGGCACTCGGCCATCAGCTCGGCGGCACGCGCGATCGGCCCGGCGAGCGCCGCCGCCGCCGCGAGCTTCGTCTGCGCGCTGTCCGCGAAGTGCCGCGCGACGCGAGCCGCGAGATCCATGGCTAGCCCGCCCCGCGCGCCGTGTCGGGCGCCGCCGACATGCTGGGGAAGACCGTCATGCGCCTGGGGTGGATCCGGTATCGGCCACAGGCCGCAATTCTATACCGGCCGGGGGCCGCCGATCGCCTACTCGGAGAACGCATCGCGGATCCACTCGATGCGCGCGGCGTCGAGCCGGTCGAGCAGCACCACGTCGCACCGGCACGGCGCGTCCGCGTCGGGGGCGCGCGCGAGATAGTGGCGGGCGGCGGCGAGCACGCGCGCGCGCTTGTGCGCGTCGATGCTGTCGGCGGCGCCGCCGTGGCGCGCGTCGCTGCGCAGCCGCACCTCGACGAAGACGAGCGTCGTGCCGTCGCGCGCGACGATGTCGATCTCGCCGCGGCGGCAGCGGTAGTTGCGCGCGACGATCGCGAGACCGCGCGCCTCGAGGAAGCGCGCGGCGAGCGCTTCCGCGGCGCGCCCGGCGGCGGCGCGGCCGGGCGAGCGCGCGCGCATCCCGCCGGGGGTCACTCGAGCGGAACGGCGACGCCCGCGCGGAACGTCGCCGCGAGCGGCTCGCGCGTGATCGTGCTCGGCGGCGCGAAGCGGATGCGGCCGGTCACGCCGTCGATCTCGGCCGTGCGCGCGCCGTCGGCGAGCGCGGCGGCGACGCGGAAGGCGTCGATGCCGAGGGCGAACAGCCGCTCGAGGTCGCCGGCGAGCCCGGGCGGGCGCGGGTAGGCCGCCACCGCGGGATGGTTCGGTTGCAGGAGCCACGGCATCTCGACGAACCGGATGCCGGCCAGGTCGAGCGTGCCCACTTGTGCCGCCCCGCTCGCGTTCACCTGCGAGGTCGAGAAGACGAGCGCCTGGTTGCCGAGGTAGGGGCGCAGCGCCGCGGCGCGTCCCGGATCGGCGGCCAGGAACACGGCCTCGGCGGGCTTGGCCGCGATCCGGTCCCGCAGGACGATGAGATCGGCGCCCGGCGGCACCTCGTACACCTCGGTGATGTCGCCGCCGAGCCGGAGCCACTCGTCGACGAACGCCTCGGTCGAGCGGCGCGCGAGCGGCGTCTGCGTGCCGACGACCGCCACCGCGCGCAGGTTCTGGCGCCAGACGAGCTGGGCGACCACGCGCGCCTCGGCGTCGAGCGCGAGGCCGAACGCAAAGAACCGCGGCGGCAGCGCGATGTCGGCGTCGGGCTGGTTGAGCGCGACGATCGGCGGCCCTTGGCCCGGCGCGCCATGCTGCGCGCCGGCCCGCGCGCGCGCGAGTGCGGTCACGCCGGAGCGGGTCATCGGCCCGATGATCGCGCGGGCGCCGGCGACGATCGCCGACTCGTAGGCCTGGGCGACGCGCTCGGGCGACGCGTCGGTGTGCCAGAGCTGTATAGCGTAGCGGCTGCCCGAGACCCGGTTCGCGGTCTCGACGCCCTGGCGCACGGCCTCCGCCGCGGCGCCGAGCTCCGGCGCGTAGAACGGCAGCACGAGCGCGATCGCCCGCTTGCCGCCGGCGCCGTCGCTTGCCGGAACGCCCTGCGCCGCGCACAATGCCGCGCTCGAGCACACGGCGGCGACGAGCAGGTCGAAGACGCGACGCAGGCAATGCGCGGGCAGCATCGGGAGGCCGATCGAGAGGCCGGTGGCGGGAGCGCGGGCAGAAGCGCCCGATTATATGTGGTCGCCACGCCGATCGGAAACCTCGCGGATATCACGCTGCGCGCGCTGCAGGTGCTGCGCGCCGTGGCGGTCGTCTGCGCGGAAGACACGCGCACGACCGCGAACCTGCTGCGGCACCATGGCATCGACGCCCGCTTGAAGGCGGTCCATGCGCACAACGAGGCGCGCGCGGCGCGCGAGATCACGGACCTGCTCGCCGAGGGGCGCGACGTCGCCCTGGTGACCGACGCCGGGACGCCCGGAATCTCCGATCCCGGCGCCGCAGTCGTCGCGGCGGTGCGCGCCGCGGGCTTCGAGACCGTGCCGGTCCCCGGCGCGAGCGCCCTCGGCGCGATCCTCTCGGTTTCCGGGCTGCGGGGCCCGTTCGCATTCGCCGGCTTCCTGCCCGCGCGCGGCGCGGCGCGGCGCGCCGCGCTCGCGGCATGGCGCGACTTCCCGCACGCGCTGGTCATCTACGAGGCGCCGCACCGGATCGCCGGCTGCGTCGCGGATCTCGCCGACGTGCTGGGCGGTGCGCGGCGGATCGTCATCGGCCGCGAGCTCACCAAGCGCTTCGAGTCGGTGCACGAGTGCGCGCTCGGCGAGGCGGCGGCGTGGCTGGAGGCCGACCCCGACCGCACGCGCGGCGAGTTCGTGCTCGTCGTGTCCGCCCCGCCGCCGGCCGCGGCGGCTGCGCAGAAGGCGGTGCCGGCGGAGGCGCGGCGCATCCTCGCGGCGCTGCTCGCCGAGCTGCCGGTGAAGAGCGCGGTGCAGCTCGCGGCCGAGATCACCGGCGCACCGCGCAACGCGCTGTACGCCGTCGCGCTCGAGGAGCGCGGCGCGAGATCGTGAAACAATCCGGACCGCGATGACCGATACCCTGACCTTGATCCAGCCGGACGACTGGCATCTGCACCTGCGCGACGGCCCCGCGCTCGCGAGCGTGCTGCCCCACACGGTGCGGCGGTTCGCCCGCGCGATCGTGATGCCGAACCTCAAGCCGCCGGTCGCCACGGTCGCGGCCGCCGCCGCGTACCGCGAGCGCATCCTGCACGCGCTGCCCGCAGGCGCGCGGTTCGAGCCGCTGATGACGCTGTATCTCACCGACAACACCGCGCCGGCCGAGATCGCCGGGGCGCGCGCGAGCGGCTTCGTCCACGCGGTGAAGTACTACCCGGCCGGCGCCACCACCCATTCCGACTCCGGCGTGACGCGTCTCGAGCGCGCGTTTCCGGCGCTCGCGGCAATGGAGGCGCACGATCTGCCGCTGCTGGTCCACGGCGAGGCGACCGGCCCCGAGGTCGACGCGTTCGACCGCGAGGCCGTCTTCCTCGACACCGTGCTCGCCGAGATCGTGCGCCGGTTCCCCGGCCTGCGCGTCGTGCTGGAGCACGTGACCACGCGCGACGGCGTGGCGTTCGTCGAGTCGGCCGGTCCGCGGGTCGGCGCGACGATCACCGCGCACCATCTCCTCTACAACCGCAACGCGCTCTTCCAGGGCGGGCTGCGGCCGCACCTGTACTGCCTGCCGGTGCTCAAGCGCGAGGCGCACCGGCAGGCGCTCGTCGCCGCGGCGACCGGCGGCAATCCGAAGTTCTTCCTCGGCACCGACAGCGCGCCGCATCCGCGCGGCGAGAAGGAGTCCGACTGCGGCTGCGCCGGCTGCTTCACCGCGCACGCGGCGCTCGAGCTCTACGCCGAGGCGTTCGCGGCCGCCGGTGCGCTCGATCGCCTCGAGGCGTTCGCGAGCCTGCACGGAGCGGATTTTTACCGGCTGCCGCGCAACACCGGGCATATCACCCTGGTTAGAACGCCGCAGGACGTCGCGCGCGAGCTGCCGTTCGGCGGCCAGACGGTGGTGCCGCTGCGCGCCGGGGAGCGGCTCGCCTGGCGGCTCGCGTGAGCGCGGCGGCCCGCGCGAGCGCCGCTGCGCCGGCGTGGGATCGCGCCGCGCTGCTCGCGTCGCCGTGGCTCGGCGCGCTGCACGGCCCGCTGCGCGCGCTTCCCGCGGACCGCTTCCCGACGCGCGAGGACCTGAGCGCGCTCGCCGCGGCGCGCGGGGTGACGAGCGGCGGCGGCGTGCCGCTCGTCTTCGTGGCGCCGGACGGGGTCCGGACGCGCTCGCTCGATGCGCAGTACGAGGCGCGCATTTTCCGCACCGGGGAGGTGCCGACGCGCGAGCTGAGCCGGCACGATCTGTTCAATGCGCTCGCCTGGCTCGCGTTTCCGCGCACGAAGGCCGTGCTGAACCGGCGGCACTACGAGGAGCTGCGGGAGGTGTCGCGGGCGCGCGGCGCGACCGGGCGGCCGGGCGTGCGCGGCACCGCGCGCGACGTCCTCACCCTCTTCGACGAGGGCGGGATGCTGGTCGCGTGCGCCGATCCCGAGCTCGCTGCGCTCCTGCGCGGGTTCCGGTGGAAGGCGCTCTTCTGCGGGCACCGCGCCGAAGTCGTGGCCGGCATGCGCTTCCACGTCTTCGGTCACGCCATCCACGAGCGGGCGCTGGCGCCGTTTCGCGGCGTGACCGCGAAGGCGCTCATCTTCCCGGCGACGCCGCACGAGCTCGCGCAGCCCGCGGAAGCGCAGGTGTCGCAGGCCGACGCGCATGCGGCCGCGTACTTCGACCGGCCCGAGTCGCTCGCCTCGACTCGGCTCCTCGCGCCGCTCCCGGTGCTCGGCATCCCGGGCTGGGCGGCGGCGAACGCCGACCCCGCCTATTACGACGACGTGACGCAGTTCCGGCCAGGCCGGCGGGTCCCGGGGCCCTGAGCCGGTCGCGGGGATAGACTTTTCACAGCGCGTGGCGCGCCTGCAGCGCCGCGCGAGAGAGGGCGATCCCATGGCGACCAGCGATCCTTACCGCGCGCCGCGCTCGGCGGTGCGCGACCGGCCCGACCGCTACGGCGAGGTGCGCGTGCTCGGGGTGCGCGGACGGCTGAGCCGCGTGCGCTACATCGGCTACAGCGTCGGCTTCCTCCTGCTCTTCTACCTCCTGATCCTGGCGGCCGGCGCGGCCGGTGCCGCGGGGCTGCACGCCGATCTCGCCGTCGGACTGATCGTCGCGCTGTGGATCGCGCTCGTCGTCGTCTCGCTGATGCTGACGATCCAGCGCTGCCACGACTTCAACACCAGCGGCTGGGTGGCGCTGCTCGTCTTCATCCCGCTCGTGGGACTGCTCTTCTGGTTCATCCCGGGCACCGAGGGCGAGAACCGCTTCGGCGCCATGAACCCGCCCAACCCGCTCGGCGCGGTGCTGCTCGCGACCGTCGTTCCGGTCGTGTTCGTGGTCGGCGTGCTGGCGGCCGTCGCGATTCCCGCATACCAGGACTACACGGTGCGTGCGAAGGCGGCCGGCGGCGCCGGGCGCGGTGCGCCGCGCTAGCCCGGATTCCTCGCGGGGCCGCCCCCGAGGGTTTTGCCGGGGGGATTGCACAGGGCCCGTAGGCCCGCTCGCGGAGTCGCCCTCGTTCGGAATCGCCGCGCGGGCGTCCGCGCCGCGCTCGGCGATGCCCTCAGGGAAACGCGGGCAGGGTCGGCTCGAGTGCGCCGCCGCTCGCCTCCGGATGGCGGCGATGCACCAGATCGCGGATCTCGGCGACGCGCGCCGGGCGCACGTCGACCATCAGGAGCACATTCCCGGCCGCGATCGCCGGCTCGAACCGGCGCAGCCGCGAGTTCGGCACCGAGGCGCCGACCAGGCTCGCAATCCACGCGCCGAGCAGCGCCATCACCAGCGTCGTGAGCAGCACGGTGATCAGCCGCAGCTCGATGCCCTCGGGCGGCGCGAAGACCGCGATCGCGCCGACCAGGAGGCCACCGGCGCCGCCGAGGAGCAGGCCGACGCCGGCGCCGTGCACCACGTCGCTCTTCTGCAGGACGCCGGCCTCGTGCAGCTCGCCGAGATCGGTGCCGCGGCGGGCGAGCGCGTGCATGTGGCGGTCCTCGACGCGCGCGAGCAGCAGATCGTCGACGGTCTGCCGCGCGCTCGCCACGGTGGGAAGGAGGAAGTAGAGTCTGCGCCGCATGATGCACCTCCATGCGATGTGCGAGCCTCCTTTGTAGGCCGCGGCGGCGCGCGGCGCAAGCCCGCGCGGGCATGGAACAAAAAAGCCCCGCCGCAGCGGGGCTTCGGGCGCCGGGGCACGGCCCCTGAGAACGCCCTGCGCCGTAGGAACGGCGCTCGTCGGCGAAGCGCATGCTCCGCATGGGACGCGCGTCCTCGCCCGCTGCTACCGCTTTTGCGCGCGAGCCGCGCACCTTCTTTTTAGCCCGTCGCCCGGCCGAATTCAAGCTGCGGTGCGGCGCGGACCGGCGCGTCGCGGCCATTTGGAGACGGAGTGGCTGCTTGCTATCATTACGGGCGGAGTTGGCCAGGCAGTCGCTGCGCGCGCGTTGGCGTGCGCAGAGGAAAGTCCGGGCTCCACAGAGCAGGGTGCCGGCTAACGGCCGGGCGCCGTGAGGCGACGGAAAGTGCAACAGAAAACACACCGCCGCCTCGGATCGGGCCGCAATGCCGCCGCGCGAGCGGTGGGCGCGGCTTCCCAGGCGGGGGCGCGCCGCGAGGCGCGCGCTCGAGGTCCGGGGCGGTAAGGGTGAAATGGTGCCTCGCCCGCGAGGGCGGGGGCGGCGCGATTGGGCGCGTCGTCGGTAAGAGCGCACCGCGGTCCTGGAGACAGGGCTGGCTGGCAAACCCCACCCGGAGCAAGACCGAATAGGCAGGCGCTCGAGGGCTGCTCGCCCGATGCCTGCGGGTTGGTCGCTCGAGCCCTGGGGCAACCCAGGGCCCAGAGGAATGGCTGCCGGGGCGCCGCGAGGCGCCGGACAGAACCCGGCTTATCGGCCGGCTCCGCTTTTGTATTCGAACCGCGCCGCGCGGTGCGGCGCGGCGTCAGTGGTGCGCGCGCCGGCGGCCGAGGGAGCGAATGAGGGACTTTCCCGGGATCGTGCTGACGGCGACCATCTGGACCTACTGGTTCGGGGTCGGCGTGATGATCCACCGCGTGCGCCGCAAGGCGCGCGCGCGCCGGGTCGTGGTCCCCGCGGACCGCATCGAGCGCTACATGTGGCTCCTCTGGGTGCCGGTGGTGGCGGCGTGGATGGCGCTGCCGTATCTCGCGCTCACGCGCGCCCACCCGCTGCTCGCCGTGCCGGAGATCGCGCACGCCAGCGCGGCGTATGCCGCGCTGCGATGGCTGGCGGCGGCCTGCGCGGTCGCATGCCTCGCGCTCACGATCGACTGCTGGGCGCGCATGGGCCGCAACTGGCGCATGGGCGTGAGCCTCGACCGCGAGACCGAGCTGGTGACGACCGGCCTCTTCGGGCGCGTCCGCCATCCGATCTACGCACTCAGCATCCTGCTCATGGCCTGCACGGTGGTGATCGTCGCCACCCTGCCGATGCTGGCGGTCGGCGTGGTCCACGTGGCGCTGATGCACTTGAAGGCGCGCAACGAGGAGCGCCATCTCGAGCGCACCCACGGCGAGGCGTACCGCGCGTACGTCGCGGCGACCGGCCGCTTCGTGCCGCGGCTCGGCGCGCGGCGCCCGGGCGCGGCCGGGCGATGAGCGGCGCGGTGGCGCGGCGGCTCACCGGAGCGCTCACGCTCGCGCTCGCCGGATGCGCGGGCGCGCCGCCGGCCGTGGCGCCGCTGCCGCCGGCCGCGGCGCTCCCGGTCTCCGCCGCGCTCGACCGGGCCGCCGAGGACCGCGTCCTGGCGCTCGTTCCCGAGCGCATCTCGGCCGAAGAGGTGAGGCAGGTGCTCGGGCGCGCGCCGGCGCCGCGGATCATCAACCTGCACGGCAGCGTCGCGCTCGTCACGATGGCGCCGTTCGCCGACTTCCTGGTCGCGATGGGCTATCCGGCCGCGAGCCTCCGCCATCCGCGCGACGGCGCGACCTCGCAGTCGAGCTTCGCCGACAGCGCGATGCTCGCCGGCACGATCGCCTGGTACTACGAGCGCGAGGGCATGATGCCGCTCCTGATCGGCCACAGCCAGGGCGGGATGCTGGTCGTCAAGACGCTGCACGAGCTCGCCGGCGCGTTCCGGCGCGAAATCCCGGTCTGGAATCCGGTCGCGGACGCCCCCGAGGCGCGCACGGCGATCGTCGATCCGGCCACCGGCGCGCGCCGCCCGGTCGTCGGGCTGCGCGTTCCCTACGCCGCCGCGCTCGCGACCGGCAAGCTGCCGCGCGTGCTGCTCGGCCAGTGGGACATGCTGCCGCTGCTGCGCCAGGTGCCGGACACGGTCGAGGAGTTCACGGGCTTCTTCATCGCCTGGGATCCGATCGCCGGTACGTTCGGCGCGTCAGACCCGTACCGTCCGACCGGCACGGCGACGGTGCGCAACGTCACGCTGCCCGCAGCGTACAGCCACATCGGCCTGCCGCTCACGCGGCACCTCGCGGAGAACGCGGCGACGCGCGCATGGATCGAGGGCTACGCGCCGGGCGACCGGGCGCCGGCGCCGCCGGCGGGCGCGGGCGTCGACGACTCGAACATCATTCACGCCGCCGAGCTGTGGCACAGCGTCAAGAAGCACTGGTGTCGCGAGGCGCAGCGGCAGATCCGCGCGCGTCGCGCGCGCGCCACCGCGGCCGCGTTCTGAGCCCGGCACTGGACGGCGCACCCGTGGCCGGACGGCTGAACCTCTTCCAGGCCATGATGCTGCGCTGGCGCGGCCTGCATCCGTACACGGGGGTCCACGTCGTGCGCGTGCCGATGCGCCTGGAGCGCGACCGGCTGGAAACCGGGATCCGCGGCGTGCTCGAGCGGCGCGGACTGACCGGGTTCGAGCTCTCGCCCGCGCGCCGCACCTACCGCTACGGCGGCGGCGCGTCCGCGACGGAGGTCGCCACGCTGCCCGGCGGCAGCGATCCGTCCGACGTCCTCGCCCGCGCGATCGAATCGGCGCTCAACACCGCGTTCCCCGCGGCGGGGCGCATCGATCCGTTCCGCTTCTTCGCCGTCGACGCCGGCGACGCGTTTCACCTCGGCCTCGCGTACGACCACTTCATCGCCGCGGCCGACTCGATCGTCGCGCTGCTCGCGGAGATCGTGGAGGGCTACGCCGGCGCGCCTGCCGCGGCGCCGGGCCCCGGGGGAGCGCTCGACCGCTACCCGCCGACCTACTGGAGGCTCTTCCTGCGCCATCCGGTCAAGCTCGCGCGCGGGCTCGCGCATCTGCCGGCGATGGCGGCGAGCTGCCGCCGCTCCTTCCGTCCGCCGACTGCCGGCGGCGGCGGTCGCCACAACGGTTTCGCCGCGTTCCGCGTCGATCCGCCCGGGTTTCGCGCGATGCGGCGCGCCGCCGCAGCCTGGGGCGTGACGCTGAACGATCTGTTCATGGCGCTGCTGCTGGCGTCGCTCGCCCCTCTCGCCGAGGCGCGCGAGCGCGCCCCGCGGCGCCGCGAGCTCGGGATCGCCTCGATCATGAACATCCGCGGCGACTATCAGCCCGGCGCGCAGCGGACCTTCGGCCAGTTCCTCGGCGCGATGCGCGTATCGCACCCGGTGCCGCGCGGCGCGACGCTGGAGGCGATCGCCCGCGACGTGCACGCCGAGACCGAGCGCGTGAAGCGCGGCAAGCTCTACCTGCCGGGCCTGCTTGCGCTCGGGGCGACCGGTCTCGTCTGGCCGCTCCTCTCCGACGACCGGCGCGACCGCTTCTTTCCGAAGAACTACCCGGTCTGGGCCGGGCTGACGACGCTGAACGTGAACCTGCTCTGGACGCGCGCCGCCGAGCGGTTTCCCGGGATCGAGTACCTGCGGGCGGGGTCGACCGGGCCGCTGGCGCCGTTCGTGTTCGCGATCACCACGGTGGGCGAGGTCCTGCACGTGGGGATCAGCTACCGCAGCGCGGCAGTCCCGCGCGAAGCCGTGGATGGCGTCGCGGCCGAGTTTGTCCGTAAAATCTCGGCACTCTCGACATGCGCACCTGGACAGGGATCCTGAAGCTTGCGCTGCCGGTCGCGCTCGCGCTCGCCGGCGGCGGGTGCGCGACCGCCCCGGTCGGGGACGCGCCGCGGGCCGCGCCGCCGCGGGTCGACGCGGCGCTCGCGGCGCGCATCCTCGCGCTCGATCCGGAGCGCATCAGCGAGGGCGACGTCCGCGACACGCTCGCCAGGGGTCCGACGCCGCAGATCATCGGCTTGCACGGCGGCATCTATCCGGTCCATCTCGCGATGACCGACTTCGCGGAGTTCCTGATCGGGATGGGCTATCCGGAGGCGAAGGTCCGCCATCCGGGCGACGGCCGCTACTCGCACAGCCCGTACGAGTCGAGCGAAGCGCTCGCCGGCCTGGTCGCCTGGTACTACGAGCGCGACGGAGTCCGGCCGATGCTCGTCGGGCACAGCCAGGGCGGCATGCAGGCCGTGAAGGTCCTGCACACGCTGAACGGCGCGTTCGGCGATCGCGTCCGGGTCTGGAACCCGCTCGCCGACGCCGCCGAGGACCGCGTCACGATCGTCGATCCGCTTACCGGAGGGACGCGGCCCGTGCTCGGCCTGTCGGTCGCTTACGCGACGGCGGTCGGCGCGGGGGGCGCGGCGTTCCTGCTGCCCAACCAGTGGAGCATGGCCGGTCGGCTGCGGACGATTCCCGACACGGTGGACGAGTTCACCGGGTTCTTCCTCGAGGTCGACCTGTGGGCGTGGAACGCGCCCGGCTCGATCGAAGCGCAACCCTACCGGCAGAACGGCGCGGCGACGGTGCGCAACGTCTCGCTGCCGGCGAACTACAACCACGTCTTCGTTCCGGTGACCTCCCATCTCGCGGGCGATCCCGGGATGCGAAGCTGGATCAACGCCTACGATCCGCGTCGGCGCGACGCGCTGCCGCCGCCTGACGGGTCGAGCGACAACGTGCTGTGGGCCGCCGACGTCTGGCACAGCATCAAGAAGCACTGGTGCCTGGAAGCGCAGCGCCTCGTTCGCGCCCAGCGTGCGGGGCGCGCCACGGCGGGCACAGTGACGGCACCCGCCCGGGTACAATAGCGGTTTGGCGCGCCGCACCACGCGGCGTCGGAAGGCCGCGCGCGCGCCGCCGGGCGCGCCGCAACCGCAATCTGGAGAGCCCTGGATCCGTCCATGCCCGAGCCGTTGGCCGGAAGAGTCGCGCTGGTGAGCGGCGCCGCCCGCGGCATCGGCCGCGCGATCGCGCGCAAGCTCGCGGCCGCCGGCTGCGACGTCGCCGTCAACTACTACAACAGTCACGACGAGGCCGAGGCGCTCTGCGCCGAGCTCGCCGCGCGCGGCCGCCGCGCGTGCGCGATCCAGGGGAGCGTGGGCGTGCCCGAGAGCGTAGGCGAGATGTTCGCCGAGCTGCGCAAGCACTTCGGCCGCGTCGACATCGTCGTCAGCAACGCGGCGAGCGGCGTGCTCAAGCCGGCGATGGAGATGTCGCTCAAGCACTGGCGCTGGTGCATGGAGACCAACGCGCTCGCGCTCAACCTGCTCGCGCAGCAGGCGGTGCCGATGATGGCGACCGGCGGCCGCATCATCGCGATGTCCAGCCTCGGCGCCGCGCGCGCGATGCCCGGCTACGGCTTCGTCGGCGCCTCCAAGGCGGCGCTCGAGTCGCTGGTGCGCACGCTCGCGCAGGAGCTCGGTCCGCGCGGCATCCGCGTGAACGCGGTGAGCGCCGGGGTGGTCGACACCGACGCGCTCGCCTACTTTCCCAACCGCGAGGAGCTGCTCGCGAACTTCGCGCAGCGCACGCCGGCCGGGCCGACGCTCTCCCCCGAGGACGTGGCCGGCGCCGTGTACCTGCTGTGCCTCCCGGAGGCCGCGATGATCAACGGCCACACGCTGGTGGTGGACGGCGGGTTCGCGATCTCCGGATGAGCGCCGGCGCTCGACGACGCTGATGACCCAGGACTCCGGACTCGCCGGCAAGGCGGTCATCGTGACCGGCGGCAGCCGCGGCATCGGCCGCGCGATCGTCGAGCGCTTCGCCGGCGACGGCGCCGACGTCACCTTCTTCTACCGCGACAACGCCGCGGCCGCCGACGAGGTGGTCGCGGCCGCGCGCGCGGCCGGATGGGCGGTCGCGGCCGAGCGCGTGGACGTGCGCGACCCGGCGGCGTGCGCCGCGGCGGTGGAGCGGGTCGCCGAGCGCTGCGGACGCATCGACGTGCTGGTCAATAACGCCGGCGTGATCCGTGATAACCTGCTCGCCCTGCTGAGCGACGACGACGTGCGCACGGTGCTCGAGACGAACGTCGGCGGGGTGTTCAACGTGACGCGCGCGGTCGTCCCGCACATGATCTCGCGCCGCTCGGGCCGGATCGTGAACATCGGCTCGGTCGCCGGCGAGAAGGGCGGCCGCGGCCAGACCAACTACGCGGCGAGCAAGGGCGCGATCAACGCGTTCACGCGCTCGCTCGCCGCCGAGCTCGCGTCGCGGCGCATCACGGTCAACTGCGTGGCGCCCGGCGTGATCGAGACCGAGATGTCGGCGGCGGTGCGCGAGCAGGCGCCCGACGAGGTCAGGGCGCGCATCCTGCTCAGGCGGTTCGGCACCGCGCAGGAGGTCGCGCACGCGGTCTGGTTCTTCGCCTCGCGCTACGCGGACTACGTGACGGGGCAGGTGCTGCACGTCGACGGCGGCTTCAAGATGGAGTGAGCCCACATGGCACAAACCGAAGAGATCACGCAGGAAGAGATCATGGCGGTGTTCCCCACCGTCGCCGAGACGATGGCCGACGCGCTCGGCTGCGACGTCGACCAGGTCAAGCTCAAGGCCTCGCTGATCGAGGATCTGGATGCCGAGTCGATCGACTTCCTCGACATGGTGTTCCGCCTCGAGCGCGCGTTCAAGGTGAAGATCCCGCGCGGCAAGATCGTCGAGGACGCGCGCGGAAGCCTGCCGGAGGCCGAGTTCGAGCAGAAGGGCGTCGTCACCGAGGTCGGACTGAGGCAGCTGCGCGAGTACCTGAGCGAGGTGCCGGCGGAGCGGTTCAAGTCGCCGCTCAAGGTCGCCGACATTCCGCGCCTGTTCACGCCCGAGACGTTCTGCAAGCTGGTGGTCCGCGCGCAGCGCGCGGCGCAATCCGGCGGCTGATCGATGGCCGAGCGCTTTCGAGCGTTCTCGTTCGTCGATCGGATCACCGAGTTCGAGGCGGCGCGGCGCGCGGCCGGCCGCTTCCACGTCCCCGCCGGCGTCGACCGCTTCCCGCCCACGCTGGTCGCCGAGGCGGTCGGGCAGCTCGCGGCGTGGGTCGCGATGGCGCACGTCGACTTCGGCCGGCGGCCGGTCGCCGCGCTCGCCGGCGAGGCGCGGTTCCTGGCGGCGGTCCGGCCGGGCGACACGCTGGAGCTCGCGGTCGACCTCGACAGCTGCGACGCCGAAGGCGTCGCCTACCACGGGCGGGCGAGCGTGGCCGGCGCGCGGGTGCTCGAGCTCGAGCGCTGCTTCGGGCCGATGCTGCCGCAGGAGGACTTCGACGATCCCGCCGCGGTGCGCGCCGATTTCGCGGTGCTGCGCACCGCGGGCGCGCCGAGCGACCGCTTTCCCGGGGTGGCGCCGCCGCACGCGGTGCCCGCCGGCGGCGTTGCCGGCGAGTGGGCGGCGGCGACGCTCGACGTGCCCGCGACCGCGCCGTTCTTCGGCGACCACTTCCCGCGCCGCCCGGTGTTCCCGGCGACGCTGCTGCTCGACGCGCAGACCGGGCTCGCGCTCGCGCTTGCCCGCGGCGCGGCCGCGTGGCGCGCCGGCGAGGAGCTGCGGCTCGCGCGCATGCGCGACGTGAAGATGCGGGCGTGGATTCTCCCCGGCCAGCAGGTCGCGTTGCGCGCCGAGCTCGCCGCGCCCGGCGCCGATGCCGCAATGGTGAAGCTCAGCGCGCGCGTGGCCGGCGCGCCGGTCGCCACCGCGCGCGCCGAGATCGTGCCGGCGCGCGCGGCCGCCGCGGCCGGGAGCGCGTGATGGCCGGGCGCCGCGTCGCGGTCACCGGGCTCGGGCTCGTCACGCCGGTCGGCAGCGACGCCGCCTCCACCTGGCGCGCGCTGCTCGCCGGCACGAGCGGCGTGACGCCGATCAGCCTGTTCGACGCGAGCGGCTTTCCGGTGCGCATCGCCGCCGAGGTGAAGGGCACCGCGCATCTGGATGCGATCGGCGACCGGCGGGTGCTCAAGTCGGCGAACCGCTCGCACCGGTTCGCGCTCGCGGCCGCGGACGAGGCGTTGCGCGACGCCGGCATCCGGCCGACGCCGGCCACGCGCACGCGCTGGGGCTGCGCGGTGGGCACCGGCATGATGGGCGTCGAGTTCGCCGAGCTCGCCGCGACGCACCGCCACGCCGGCGGCACCGGCACGCTCGATGCCGCGCGGCTGCTCTCCGACGAGACCGCGCGCGACCCGATGGTGTTCTGCCGCAGCCAGTCGGCCGCCGGCGCGGCGCTGCTGCTGAAGCGCTACGACATCGGCGGCTACGCCACCTCGGTGCACACCGCGTGCGCCTCGGGCGGGCAGGCGGTCGGCACGGCGATGAAGCTCGTGCGGCGCGGCGTGTGCGACTGGGCGCTCGCCGGCGGCTTCGACTCGATGATCTCGCCGGTGGGGCTCGCCGGGTTCTGCCTGCTGAACGCGGTCTCGCCGGACAACGACGCGCCCGAGCGCGCGAGCCGGCCCTTCGACCGGACGCGCAACGGCTTCGTCCTCGGCGAGGGCGCCGGCTTCCTCGTGCTCGAGGCGTGGAAGTCCGCGCGCCGCCGCGGCGCGCGCATCTACGCCGAGCTCGCGGGCGACGGCAACTCGCTCTCGAGCTATCGCATCACCGACTCGCACCCGTCCGGCGACGGGCCGATCCAGGCGATGCGCCAGGCGCTCGCCAGCGCCGGTGCGACGCCCGACGAGGTCGACTACCTGAACGCTCACGGCACCTCGACGCCGATGAACGACCGCAGCGAGGCGGCCGCCGCGCATGCGGTGTTCGGCGCGCGCGTGAAGGAGGTCGCGGTCAGCTCGACGAAGAGCGTGATGGGGCACCTGATCGCCGCCGCCGGCGCCGTCGAGGCCGCGGTGTGCGCGCTGGCGATCCACCACGGACGGCTGCCGGTCAACGCGAACCTGCGCGAGCCCGACCCCGACTGCGACCTCGACATCGTGCGCGACGCGCCGCGCGAGCGCCGCGTGCGGCTCGCGATGTCGAACTCGCTCGGCTTCGGCGGCTCGAACAGCTGCCTCGTGCTGCGCAACCCCGAGGACGTGCGCTGATGGCCGGGCGGCCGAGGATCGTCGTGACCGGCGCCGGCGCGCTGTGCGCGGCCGGCAAGACGCCGGCCGAGATCTGGGAGGCGGTGCGCGCCGCGCGCAGCGCCATCGGGACCATCGCGCAGTGGGACACCTCGGGCTGGCCGACGCGCGCCGCCGGCGAGATCGCCGGCCTCGAGCCGTTCAAGCTCGTCACCGACCGCAAGCTGCACAAGCTGATCCGCCGCTCCGACGTGTTCGGGCTGTACGCGGCGGACCGGGCGATCGAGGCGGCGGGCTTCGCCGCCTTCCGCGCCGGGCTCGACGAGGCCGCGGGCAGCGCCTTCAACGACGGCACCGGCGTCTACGTCGGCGCCGGCGGCGGCAGCTACGAGAGCCAGTACGACTACTTCCCGCTGCTCACCGGCGCCGACGGCAGCCTGGCGGCGTTCGGCCGCGAGCTCGGCGACACCGTGAACCCGATGTGGCTCCTGCGCACGCTGCCGAACAACGTGCTCTGCCACATCGGCATCCGCCACGCGCTCAAGGGGCCGAACGCGTGCATCACGAACCACAGCGTGAGCGGCATGCTGGCGGTGATCGAGGCGTTCGAGGCGCTGCGCTGCGGCGAGGCGGAGCGTGCGGTCGCGGTCGGGCACGACGCGCCGATCGAGCCGCAGATGGTGCTCTACTACCACCAGCTCGGGCTGATCGGCAGCGGCGTGCTGCGGCCGTACGACGCGGCGCGCGACGGCAGCCTGTTCGGCGAGGGCGCCGCGGCGCTCGTGCTCGAGACCGAAGCCGCGGCCGCCGCGCGCGGCGCGGCGGCGCGCGGCGAGGTGCTCGGCAGCGGCTGTGCCTCGGATGCGCTCGGGCTGCTGCCGATCCGCGAGGACGGCGACGGCCTCGCGCGCGCTATCGCGGCGGCGCTCGACGACGCGGGACTGCGCCCCGCCGACGTCGGGATGATCGTCGGCCACGCGAACGGCACGCGCCAGTCGGATGCCTCCGAGGCCGCGGCCATCCGCGCGGTGTTCGGCGCGGAGCCGCCGCCGGTGACCGGCTTCAAGTGGGCGTTCGGACACCTGATCGCCGCCTCCGGCGCGATCGAGACGGTGCTCGCGCTGCTCGCGCTGCGTGATCGGGTCGTGCCCGGCATCGCCACGCTCCAGACGCTCGATCCCGCGCTCGGCGACTTCCCGGCCGCGGCCGCTGCGCGCGCGCCGCGCGGCGACGTGGCGCTCGTGCTCTCGCGCGGCTTCGGCGGGACGAACGCCGCGGTGCTGGTGCGCGCCGGCTGATGGCGGAGGCTGCCGCACGCTGCGGCATCGACACGGTCGAGATCGCGCGCATCGAGCGCCTGCTCGCGGGCACGCCGCCCGCGGACCTGCGCGGAATCTTCTCCGACGCGGAGCTCGCCGACAGCGGCGACGGCCCGGGGCGCGCCGCGAGCCTGGCCGCCCGCTTCGCCGCCAAGGAGGCGTGCCTCAAGCTCTTCCCGCGCGAGACCGCGCTCGGCGCGCTGACGGCCTCCGACTTCGCGGTCGAGCGCGACAGCTACGGCGCGCCGCGGGTCGCGTGCAGCGGCGCGGCGCAGGCGGTGCTGGACCGGCACCGCATCGGCGCGATCGCGCTCTCCCTCACGCACGACCGCACGAGCGCCTCGGCCGTCGCCCTGGCGGAACCGGCCGTGACCCCGGTCCCGCTCGCGGGCCGGCTGCTCTACCGCCTGCTGCCGATCCGCCGCCGCGTGGTCCGCGAGAACCTGCGGCGCGTCTACGGCGAGACGGCGCCGGAAGCGGAGATCGAGCGCATCGCGCAGGCGCACTACGCGCACCTCGCGCGCCTCGCCGCGGAGTTCGTCGCCTATCCGTGGCGCTCGCCGGAACGGCGCGCCGCGCTGGCGCGCGTCGAGAACCTCGAGACGATCGTCGGCGCGCATGCGCGGGGCAAGGGCGTCATCGTGATCACCGGGCACTTCGGCAACTTCGAGGTCGCGACCGCCGCCGCGATCTCGAGCTTCCCCGAGGCGAAGGGCAGGTTCTGGTTCGTGCGACGCCCGTTCAAGCCGCAGTGGCTCGACGCGATCATCATCCGCCGATTTCGCGCCGCCGGCTTCGGCGTGCTGCCGAAGAGCGGATCGCTCGACGCGATCCTCGAGCGCCTCGCCGCCGGCGACATCGTGGTCTTCCCGTTCGACCAGCATGCCGGCCCGCGGGACGGCGTGCGCGTGGCCTTCTTCGGGCATCCGGCCGGGACCTTCCGCAGCGTTGCCCTGATCGCGCTCGCCTCGGGCGCGCCGGTGCTTCCGGGCGCGAGCTGGCGCGCCCCCGACGGTTGCCACGTGCTGCGCTTCGAGGCGCCGCTCGAGCTCGTGCACTGCGACGACGTCGGCGAGGAGATCCGCCGCAACACGCGCCTCTTCAACGCGAGTCTCGAGCGGCTGGTCCTGCGCCACCCGGAGCAGTGGTGGTGGGTCCACCGCCGCTGGAAGCCGTGGCCGGAGAAGAAGGCGCGCGCCAACGCGGCGGCGAAGCGGGAACCGGGTGAATGATGTCCGAGCGAGATCGGACGGCGGGAGTCGCGTGACGCACCCGCGCCGTCATCCCCGCGAAAGCGGGGAGCCGCTGAGCGCCTGAGCGCGGCAGCGCCCGTCCCGGGCGCCTGCCCCCCGTTTACCCCGTTCGGGGGTGCGTTTCCCGGGAGCGAAAGCGCGTCCTACACCGACGCGCGCGCATGCGCCCGCATCGCCGCGATCGCCTTCGCCTGGTTGAAGTCCGCCGCGAATCCGCTCGCGTAGAGGCAGCATGCAACCTGGTTCGCGATCGGCAGCGGCACCGGCGCGCGCCCGTCGAGCACGTTCCGGATGTAGGCGGCGGTCGGCCTCGCCGCGATGTCCTGAGGCATGTCGGCGACCTCGGCGGCCGCGGTGTGCTCGGCCTCGAACAGCACCTCCGCGCGGCCGTCGGCGAAGTGCTCGATGCGCGGCCGCTTGCGCGGGTTCGCGAACGACTCGCCGTCGGTGCCGCGGAAGAGGAGCCCGCGTGCGCCGGTCGCGAGGAACACGCCGCGCCCGGTCTCGAGGTAGTGCGGATGGGTCACGCCGACCACGCACACGCCGGCGCCGTCGAACGGATCGATGAGCTTCACCACGCTGTGCGCGCAGCTGCGCACGCCGAGCCGACCGCGCAGCGCGAGCAGGTTCGCGAGGCCGGGCGCGAGCACGCCGGTCGGCACGAACGCGACGCGGTTCTCGGCGAGCTGCGCCTGCGCCTGTGCCGCGGACGTGCACGGGAGGATGCCGAGCTCGCGCAGCACATAGGCGCTCGCCACCCGGTCCTGGCCCTCCAGCGTGCCGTGGACGAGCGCCGGCACGCCGAGGCGCGCGAGCAGCAGGGCGACGAGCGGCGTGAGGTTGGGCTGGCGCTTGGCGCCGTTGTAGCTCGGGATCACCGCCGGGCGCACTTCGGCCGACGGCGCGGCGAGGCGGTTCAGCCGCGCGGCGGCCGCCCGGCGGAACCCGACGAGCTCGGCCACCGACTCGCCCTTCATGCGCAGCGCGATCAGGATCGCGCCGAGCTCGAGGTCGGGCACGCCGCCGTCGAGCATGGCGCCGAACAGCTGCCGCGCCTGGTCCTCGGCGAGATCGTTCGCGCCGCGCTCGCCGCGCCCGATCTCCTTGATGAACTGCCCGAAGCTCATGTGCCGCGTCCATCGTGTCGTCTTGTTGTTGTCTGCTCCCCTTCGCCGATCAGAGTCTAGCAAACCACGTGCCAACGGCGGAATACGGCGCGCGCGGCGCGAGCCGTGCCGCATCTGCGTGCAATGCCGCGCGGACGCGCACCGCAAGCGTGCGCCGGAGCCGGCGGCCGCGGAGGGCGCGACGTCAGCGGGCGCGCTCGTCGCGCGGCGCGTGGGGCGCGTCGACCAGGGGCGCGAGCGCGGCGAGCACCATTTGCGGCGTGAGCTCGTTCATGCAGCGGAAATGGCCGAGCGGACATTCGCGGGCGAAGCACGGGCTGCAGGCGAGGTCGAGCTTCAGGATGCGGGCCGCGGGCGCGAGCGGCGGCGTGTGGTCCGGGCTCGACGAGCCGTAGAGCGCGACGAGCGGCCGGCCGAGCGCGGCGGCCACGTGCATCAGGCCCGAATCGTTGCTCACCACCGCCGCCGCGACCGACATCAGGTCGATTGCCGCCCCGAGGTCGGTCTTTCCGCAGAGGTTGCGGGCCGCGCCCTGCGCCCGCTCGGCGATCTCGTCGCCGAGCGGGCGGTCCTTCGCCGAGCCGATCAGCCACACCCCGACGCCGCGCGAGTCGAGCGCGCGCGCGAGATCGGCGAAATGCGCGACCGGCCAGCGCTTGGCCGGGCCGAACTCGGCGCCCGGGCACAGCACGGCCACCGGCCGCGAGCGGTCGAGTCCGAGGCGCGCCACGCTGATCAGCAGGTTCGCTTCGTCGACCTCGAGCCGCACGGTGGGCAGCGGGCGCACCGGCGGCGCATCCGGCGGCTCCGCGAGCTTGGCATAGCGCTCAGCCATGAGCGGGAGCGCCTTCTCGTCGAGCGCATGGCGCACGTTCAGCGCGAAGTACCGCGACTCGCCGACGAACCCGATGCGCCGCGGGATGCGCGCGAGCCACGGGACGAGCGCCGACTTCAGGCTGTTCGGCAGCACGATCGCCTCGTCGTAGCCGCGAACAGCGAGCTCGCGCGCGAGCCGCCAGCGCCGGCCGAGCGCGAGCTCGCCGTGGCCGAAGGGAGCCTCGATCACCGTGTCGATCTGCGGCATGCGGGCGAGCACCGGAGCGGTCCAGGCCGGCGCGAGCGCATCCAGCACGAGGCCGGGCTTGCGCTCGCGCAGCCGCGCGAGGAGCGGCTGCGCGAGCAGCGCGTCTCCGATCCAGTTGGGCGCGACGACGAGGATCTTGGGCATGCGAACCGAAAGCCTTCAGTTGGCAGCCATCAGTTGGCAGACCAACAGCGATTTGCCGGCAATGTGAGCTGTTCCGAGCAAGGTGTCCACCCAACGCTGCCAACCGCCAACTGCCAACTGCCAACTGCCAACTGCCAACTGCCAACTGCTTCAATGCCCCTTCGGCGCCTTCCCCTTGTACACGTACACCGTCCCGCAGTACGGGCAGCGGACCTCGCCCGCGTGCGCGACGTCGAGGAAGACGCGCGGATGGTAGCTCCAGACCGGCGTGCGGGGCGTCGGGCAGTGCAGCGGGAGGTCGGTCTCGGCGACCTCGACCCGCGCCTCGGTCCGATCGGTGGCGGCCACGGCGACGCGCCCCTACTTCGCCGCCACCGCGGCCGGCTTCTTGCGCGCCGCGTAGACCGGCGCGAGCCAGTCCTTGTGCCTCTTGTTGCGCCCGCCGACGACGTCGAAGAAGGCCTTCTGCAGCTTGGTCGTGATCGGCCCGCGCCGGCCGATGCCGATCGTGCGGCCGTCGAGCTCGCGGATCGGCGTCACCTCGGCCGCGGTGCCGGTGAAGAACGCCTCGTCGGCGATGTAGATGTCGTCGCGCGTCAGCCGCCTGGTGGCGACCTCCTGGCCGAGCACCTCGCGCACCAGCGTGTGCACCGTCGAGCGCGTGATGCCGGTGAGCGCCGAGGCGATCTCCGGCTCGTAGACCTGGCCGTCCTTGATCACGAACAGGTTCTCGCCGGCGCCCTCGGCGACGAAGCCCTCGACGTCGAGCAGGAGCCCCTCGTCGTAGCCGTGCTCGGTCGCCTCGAGGTTGGCGAGGATCGAGTTGGCGTAGGTTCCCGAGTACTTCGCGCGGCACATCGACACGTTGACGTGATGGCGCGCGAACGAGGAGGTCTTCACGCGGATGCCCCTCTCGAGGCCCTCGGCGCCGAGGTACGCGCCCCACGGCCAGGCGGCGATCGCCACGTGCACGCGCGCGCCCTTCGGCGAGACGCCGATCTTCTCGGAGCCGTAGAACGCGATCGGCCGGATGTAGCACTCTTCCAGCTTGTTCGCACGCACCGCCTCCTTCTGCGCCTCCATCAGCTCCTCCCGCGAGTACGGGATCTTCATCATGTAGATGTGCGCCGAGTTGAAGAGGCGGTCGGTGTGCTCCTTGAGCCGGAAGATCGCGGTACCGTCGACGGTCTTGTACGCGCGCAGCCCCTCGAAGACGGCGAGGCCGTAGTGCAGCGAGTGGGTGAGCACGTGCGTGTTGGCGTCGCGCCAGGGCACGAGCTTGCCGTCGTACCAGATGTGACCGTCGCGGTCTGCCATTGACATGGTTGCTTGCTCCCTTGCGCGGAAACGCAGAAGCCGGAAATTCTACTGGAAATCGGGGGTTATCCGACGCGGCCGGCGCCGATTGGGCATATCGGCGCAGGCGATGCGCGGCCCGGCCGGTAGCGCCCGTTGCGCCCCCCGGTCGCGCGGCCGTGCGACTTCGCCGCCGGCGCTGGAACGGCGCGGGCAGTGCGGCCTATCGTGCCGGCGCGGGCATGTGCCCGTACACCGAGAGGAGCCTTCCGGACATGGTCAAGCTCTCGCGCCGCCTGCTCATCGCCGGCGGCCTTTCGGCGGTCGGGCTCGCCGGCTGCTACGTCGTGCCGGTGAACCCGGACGGCTCGGTCTCGTACGCGGTCGTGCCCGCCGGCGCCGCGCCGGCGCCGGTGCCGCCCGCCGCGGCGGTGTCGCTCTCCGCGCGGCTCTACCCCGACAACGACCTCGCGACGCAGACCGGCCTGATCGCGGGCTCGCTCACCAACATGATGGACGGCAGGGGCCGCTTCCAGCTCGAGTACCGCGGCGAGCTCCTCGCGGGCGAGGCGACCCGGATGCGGGGCGACGAGCGCCGCGGCATCGCCAGCGCCTACGGGCCGCGCGGCACCTTCATGAGCTGCGAGTACCAGATGGCGACGCCGGTGCGCGGCACCGGAACCTGCCGGCTCTCCGACGGCGCCCGCTACCGCGTCCACATCGGCGGCTGAGCCACGCCTGGCTCCGCCGCGCGCCGCGTCACCGCGCCGGCGGAGCGACGCTCTCCGACTCGTGGGCGCCGAACACCGCCCGCCACAGCGCGCGCGTGGCCGCGGCGTGCGCCTCGGCCTCGGCGTGCGGCACGCGCGCGTACTGCGCGTCGTTCAGGCGCAGCCGGTGCTGCAGGCGCCGGTAGGCGCGGTAGGCCTCGGCGGCGCGCTGCGCGATCTCGACCGGGATCAGGCCGAGCCCGGCGGTGATCGAGAGGAGCGCGATGTTGCCGAGGTTGGCGGTGAGCTCGGCGTGCTCGTGCGCGTTGGCGAGCACCAGGTACTGGACGACGAACTCGATGTCGATCATGCCGCCGCGGTCGTGCTTGACGTCGAAGAGGCCGCTGCGGTTCGGGTGGCCGTCGTGCATGCGCTTGCGCATCGCGAGCACGTCGGCGGCGAGCGCCGCCGGGTCGCGCTTCGCCGTGAGGATCGCCTTGCGCTCCTCCTCGAAGAGCGCGCCGATCTGCGCGTCGCCGGCGCAGAAGCGCGCGCGGGTGAGCGCCTGGTGCTCCCAGACCCACGCCGACTCGCGCTGGTAACGCCGGAACGCCTCGAGCGAGGAGACGAGCAGCCCCGACTCGCCGTTCGGCCGCAGCCTGAGGTCGGTCTGGAACAGCACGCCGCTCGGCGTGGTCGCGGTGAGCCAGGTGTTGATGCGCTGGCCGAGCCGCGCGTAGTTCTCCTGCGCGGCGTCGTGCGGGTCGTCGTACAGGAAGACGATGTCGAGGTCCGAGGCGTAGCCGAGCTCCTTGCCGCCGAGCTTGCCGTAGCCGACGATCGCGAAGCGCGGCGCCTCGCGGTGGCGCCGCGTGACGCGGGCCCAGGCCTGGTCGAGCACGGTGCAGAGCACGACGTCGGCGGCGAGCGAGAGATAGTCGGCCAGCCGCTCGACGGTCAGCTCGCCGGCGAGGTCCTGCGCGAGCAGCCGGAACACCAGCGCGTGATGCAGCTCGCGCATCAGGTTCATCTGCCGCTCGGGATCGTCGGCGTGCGCGTCCATCGCCGCGCGCAGCCCGCGCGCGAAGGCGGCGATGTCCGGCTCGGCGTGCAGCACGCGCGCGTCGAGCAGCTCGTCGAGCACGATCGGGTGGCGCGTGAGGTAGGTCGCCGCCCAGCTCGACGAGGCGAGCATGCCGGCGACGCGCTCGAGCGCCTGCGGATGCTCCTGCAGCAGCGCGAGATAGGCGGCGCGGCGGCTCACCGCCTCGACGAAGTCGAGGCAGCGCGCGAGCGTCGCGTCCGGGTCGCCGGTCCCGGCCGCCGCGTCGACCAGGCGCGGCACCAGCGCGTCGAGCCGCTGCTGGCTCGCCGCGGGCAGCTGCCGGTAGCGGCCGCCGGAGCGGAACGCGGCGAGACGGCGCGCGGCCTCCTCGGGCGACCGGAACCCTTCCGCCTGGAGCTGCGCGTGGGCGGCGTCGGGCTCGAGCGTGCCCTGCCACAGCGGCGCCGACGGCGATTCCTCGGCGCTCTCGGCGAACACCGCCTCGAAGTGCCGGGTCACCGCGCTGCGCTGCTCGCCGAGCGCCCCGAGGAACGCGTCCCAGTCGGCGTACCCCATCGCCGACGCCACCAGCGCCCGGTCCTCGGGGCGCGCCGGCAGCTGATGCGTCTGCGTGTCGTCGAGCCACTGCAGGCGGTGCTCGAGCCGGCGCAGGAACTCGTAGGCGGCGCAGAGCTCGCGCACGGCCGCCTCGGGCAGCACGCCGCGCGCGGCGAGCGTGGCGAGCACGTCGAGCGTCGGCTGCGCCTGCAGCGCGGCGTCGCGCCCGCCGCGGATGAGCTGCAGCGCCTGGGCGATGAACTCGATCTCGCGGATGCCGCCCGGACCCAGCTTGACGTGGTCGGCGAGGTCGCGCCGCGCGACCTCGCGGCGGATCTGCGCGTGCAGCGACCGCACCGCGCCGATCGAGGCGAAATCGAGGTACTTGCGGAAGACGAACGGCCGCACCACCGCGGCGAGCTCGTCGGCGCGCGCGCCGGCCACCGCGCGCGCCTTGATCCACGCGTAGCGCTCCCACTCGCGGCCCTGGGTGACGAAGTACTGCTCGAGCGCGTCGAAGCTGCACGCGAGCGGCCCGCCGTCGCCCCACGGCCGCAGCCGCATGTCGACGCGGAACACCTGACCCTCGGAGGTGATCTCGGCGAGCGCGCCGATGATCTTGCGGCCGAGCCGCGTGAAGAACTCGTGGCTGGAGAGCTCCCGCGCGCCCTCGATCTCGCCTTCCTCCGGGTACACGAAGACGAGATCGACGTCCGAGGAGACGTTCAGCTCGCGCCCGCCCAGCTTGCCCATGCCGACGACGATCAGCTCCTGGCGGCCGCCGGCGCCGCGCGGCACGCCGAGCGCGGCCTCGAGCCGCTCGGTGTGGAACCGGTGCGCCGCCTGCAGCGCGACCTCGGCGAGATCGCTCATCGTGGCGACCACCTCGGCGATCGGCGCGCGGCCGGACAGGTCGCGCGCGGCGAGCCGCAGCATGACGCGCTGGCGCAGCCGGCGCAGCGCGGTGGCGAGCGTCGCCTCGTCGGCCGGTGCGGCCGCATCGAGGAACTCGCGCATCGCGGCCGCGTCCCATCCGCGCGCCGCCGCCTGCTCGACCTCCGCCTGCAGATGCGGGTGCGCGTCGAGCAGCCGCAGGGCGTAACGCGAATAGCGCAGCGCGGCGGCCGGCGTCTTGGTCGCGCGTTCCGGTTGCGCCGGCGCGTGCGGGATCGTCATGTCGGCGGGGACGCCTCGCGATGGACTGTTAGAATCGTGCGGTGCCCGGCCTCGCGGCTGCGGCTGTAGCCTCGGGCGGGCACTGGCGGACTGGTTTCGGCAAGTTCGTGCTCGCAGGGGTCGACGAAACGGGCGCCGACATACAGGCGCCGATTCTACCTGCGCAGGACCGGGCGAACCCGCGGCCGGGCGTGAGGGCGCGGATTCGCAGTAGATGAGCACCGACACCGAGAAGACCGAGCAGCTGCTCGCGCCGCGCGAGCGGCGCTGGTATCGCGCCGCGCGCCTCGCCGGCTGGACGCTGATCGCCTGCTACTTCCTCGCCGCGATCGGCATGCTCGGGCTGCGCTTCCTGGTGCTGCCGCGGGTCGCCGACTACCGCGCCGAGATCGCGCGTTTCGTCTCGGAGTCGATCGGGGCACGCGTCGAGATCGGCGCCATCGAGGCCGAGTGGTCCGCGCTGCATCCGCGGCTGACGCTCGCCGACGTGCGCGTGCTCGATCCGCAGGGGGACGCGGCGCTGGTGCTGCCGTACGTCGGCGCGACCGTCGCCTGGCGCTCGCTCGCGTACCTGGCGCCGCACCTGCGCTCGCTGGTGCTCGACCGGCCGGTGCTGCAGATGCGGCGCGATGCCGGCGGCCGGCTGTTCGTCGCCGGGCTCGCGCTCGCGTCCGGCGCGCCGCGGGGCGGAGGCACGCTCGCCGACTGGATCCTCGACCAGGACGAGATCGTGGTGCGGGACGCGAGCCTCGAGTGGACCGACGCGCTGCGCGGCGCGCCGCCGCTGCGCCTCGACCACGTGAGCTTCGTGCTGGAAGAGAGGGGCGGCGGCCGCCGCTTCGCGCTGCGGGCCCAGCCGCCACGGGCGCTCGCGGCG
This sequence comes from Burkholderiales bacterium, assembly GCA_023383795.1. Classification (GTDB taxonomy): domain Bacteria; phylum Pseudomonadota; class Gammaproteobacteria; order Burkholderiales; family SG8-39; genus JAABRB01. The sequence goes on from JAHDYJ010000021.1 coordinate 44,205, forward strand.
ACGCTCGACGTGCGGGGCGACCTGCGCGGCGCCCGCTCACGCAGCTGGCGGGGCGGCCTCTACGTCGCCTCCGACTACGTCGATCTCGCGGCCTGGCAGGCGTGGATCGACTATCCGATCGAGGTCGCCGGAGGACGCGGGGCGGTGAAGGCGTGGCTCGGATTCGACGGCATGCGCCTCACCGAGCTCACCGTGGACCTTGCGCTGGCGGACGTCGCCGCGCGGCTCGCGCCGGATCTCCCGGCCCTCGAGCTCGAGTCGGTGCAGGGTCGGATCGGCGTGCGCGAGGTGCGCCGCGCCGCAGACCTGCTCGACCTGGTGGGCCGCCACGACGTGCGCTACGACGGCTTTGCGCGGCGGGTCGCGCTCAAGACGCGCTCGGGAGAGGCGCTGCCGGCGACCGACTTCGCGCTGAGCTGGGATCCCGACGAGGGCGGCGGCCCGCCGCGCGGCGAATTCCGCGCGGACGCCCTCGAGCTCGAGGTGCTGGCGCACGTCGCCGAGCACGTGCCGCTGCCGGCGCGCGCGCGCCGCGCGCTCGCCGGGATCGCGCCGCGCGGCCGCCTGGACGACGTGCGCGTGTCATGGACCGGCGACGTCGAGCAGCCGCAGGCGTTCCGCGCCCGGTCCCGGTTCGCGGGGCTCGGCATGCAGCCGTGGGCGGGGGTCCCGGGATTCGCCGGCCTGGGCGGCAGCGTGGACGCCGACGAAGCCGGCGGCACAGTCGCCCTCGATGCGACTGGCGTGCGCGTCCAGGCGCCGCAGCTCTTCGCCGGGCAGACGCTCGAGTTCGACTCGCTCGCCGCGCGCGTCGGCTGGTCCCGCGGCGCGGGCGGCTTCGAGCTCCGGATCGAGAACGCCGTGGTGGCGAACGCCGATCTCGGCGCGAAGGTCTCGGGCGTCTACCGGACCCTGGCCGACTCGCCGGGCTACGCCGATTTCACCGGCGAGCTCGCGCGCGTCGCCGGCCCGGCCGTCCACCGTTACATCCCGGCGATCGGGCCGGCGACTCGCGGCTTCCTGAAGCGGGCGATCCGCGCCGGCATCGCGCCGAGCGCGCGCGTGCGCGTGCGCGGCGACCTGCGCGAGTTCCCGTTCGGATCCGGCTCGAACGGGGAGTTCAGCATCGTCGGGAAGGCGAGCGGGGCGACCCTCGCTTATGCGGAGGGCTGGCCCGCGGTCACCGGCATCCAGGGCGAGATCGAGATCGCGGGCCCGGGCATCGAGATCCGGGCCGAGCGCGGCTCGGTGCTCGGTGCCGAGATCGGCCGGACGGTGGCCGCGATCCCCGACATGTTCCGCGACGAGCGGCTGCACGTCGACGGCACGGCGAGCGGTCCGACCGACGCGTTCCTGCGGTTCATCGAGACGAGCCCGGTCAACGAGATGATCGGACGTTTCACCGAGGGCTGGCGCGCGCAGGGCGCGGGCAGGCTGGCGCTGAAGTTCGAGCTGCCGCTCGACGGCGACGCCGATGCGAGGATCGCCGGCAGCTACGAGCTCGCCGACAACCGGCTCGTGCTCGGGCCGGGCGAGCCGGCGCTCGAGCGGACGACCGGTCGCGTGAGCTTCACCGAGCGCACGGTGAGCGCGGAAGCGGTCCGGACGCAGCTCTTCGGCGGCCCGCTCACGCTCGGATTCGCGACCCGCGAGGGCGGCACGGTCGTGCTGTCCGGCGAGGGCCGGTTCGACGCCGCCGCGCTCGCGCGCGAGCAGGGCTGGGCGCTCGGCGAGCGCGTGAAAGGCGGCGCGTCGTACCGGCTCGGCATGACGTACCGGGGGCGCTTCGCGGACGTGGTCGTCGAATCCGATCTGCAGGGCGTCGCGCTCGACCTGCCCGCGCCGCTCGCCAAGCGGGCGGACGAGCGCTGGCCGAGCCGGCTCGAGCGCACGACCGGAAAGCCCGCGGCAGAGGGCGGGCGCTCGGTCCGCCGCGATACGGTCTCGTTCGCGCTCGGCGAGGCCGCGAGCGGCATCGCCGAGGTGCGTTACGACGGCACGACGCCCGCGCTCGAGCGCGTGGCGGTCGGCCTCGGCGGCGTGGGCGTCGCGCTCCCCCGCGACCCCGGGATCGTCCTGGCGGCCAACGTTCCCGCGCTCGATCTCGATCGCTTCCGCGCGCTGCTGCCGCGCGATGCCGCGCAGGGGCTGCCTGCGCGCGATGGCGGCGGCGGAGTGCCCGGTGGCCTGCCGGCCGCGATCAGCCTGCGGGCGGACACGCTCGTCGTGCTCGGTCGCCGCTTCAACGGCGTCAGCGTGCGTGCCCAGGCGCAAGCGGACGGTTGGCAGGCGCAGGTCAGGTCGCGCGAGGTCACCGGCGACCTCGTCTGGCGCTCCGAGGGGCGGGGCTCGCTCGTGGCGCGCCTCGCGCGGCTGGAGGTGCCGAAGGCGACGGTCGCGGGCGAGCGCGGCCGGCTGAGCGAGCTGCCGGCGCTCGACATCGTGGCCGACCGACTGGTCGACGACGATCACGAGCTCGGCAAACTGGCGCTGCTCGCGGTGAACGACGGCCAGGACTGGCGCATCGAGCGGCTGCTCCTCAGCGCGCCCGAGGGCTCGATCAGCGGGGAGGGCCGGTGGCGGCCGCTCGGCGACGCGGCCGAGCTCACCGACATGCACTTCAAGCTGCAGGCCGCCGACGCCGGCGCGTATCTCGCGCGCTTCGGCTACCCGGGCGCGGTCCAGGGCGGGACGGCGCTGCTCGAGGGCCGGATCTCGTGGTCCGGCCCGCCGCACGACCTCGACTATGCGACGCTCGCCGGGGAGCTCACGCTCCGCGCCGAGAAGGGGCAGTTCCTCAAGGTCGAGCCCGGTCTGGGCAAGCTGCTCGGCGTGCTGTCGCTGCAATCGCTGCCGCGCCGCGTGACGCTCGACTTCCGCGACGTGTTCAGCGCCGGTTTCGCGTTCGACACGATCACCGCGAGCGCGCGCGTCGCGCGGGGGGTGATGTCGACCGACGACTTCGTCATGATCGGCCCGTCGGCGGCGGTGACGATGAAAGGCCGCACCGACATCGCGGCCGAGACGCAGGACCTGCAGGTGCGCGTCGTGCCGGACGTCGGCAGCGGCGTCGCGGCGGCGGCGGGCATCGCGCTGCTCAATCCGCTGGTCGGGGCCGGGACGCTGCTCGCCCAGGCGCTGCTCAAGAACCCGATCGGCCAGATGTTCGCGTTCGAGTACGCAGTCACCGGCACCTGGAGCGACCCCAAGGTGGCCAAGGTCGCGGCTGCCGAGCCGGCCGCCGGCACGGCGCCGAATTGACGGTGGCTAACACTCTGAATCAATACGCTTTCCAAGCGAGGATCGGCGCCTGGCGGCGCGCCGTGCCGGCGCGCGGCGCCCGCGTGTCATAGAATTCCGGTTGCCCGCCGAACTCCCCGGCGGTCTCCGACTCTCATTGCGGCGGCCCGCCGTCCGCGGCCGCCAGCACCCGACGCCGATGCCCGCAACCGCCAACGCCGCCAGCCCGTTCCGCGTCGCCGCCGTGCAGACGGTGGCCGGGCCGGTCCTCGAGCGCAACCTCGCCGTCGCCGAGGAGCTCGTCGGCGACGCGGCCGACCAGGGCGCGCGGCTGGTGGCGCTGCCCGAGTGGTTCTGCTTCATCGGCGCCTCCGATCGCGACAAGCTCGCGCTCGCCGAGCGCGACGGCGACGGCGAGATCCAGGCGGCGCTCGCGCGCATCGCGGCGAAGCATCGCGTGTGGCTGATCGGCGGCACGCTCCCGCTCGCGACCGCGCACGCCGACCGCGTCCGCAACAGCTGCCTCGTCTTCGACGAGGCCGGCCGGCGCGTCGCGCGCTACGACAAGATCCACCTCTTCGGCCTCGACCTCGAGACCGAGAAGTTCCAGGAGTCGCACACGATCGAGCCGGGCACGACGCCGGTGGCGATCGACTCGCCGTTCGGGCGCATCGGGCTCTCGGTGTGCTACGACGTGCGCTTCCCCGAGCTCTACCGCGCGCTCGGGCCCGTGGACATCGTAGCCGTGCCCTCCGCGTTCACCGTGCCGACCGGCCAGGCGCACTGGGAGACGCTGCTCCGCGCGCGGGCGATCGAGAACCTCGCGTGGGTGATCGCGCCGGCGCAGGGCGGACGACACCCGACCGGCCGCGTCACCTACGGCCACAGCATGATCGTCGATCCGTGGGGCAAGGTCCTCGCGAGCCTGGCGGAAGGCCCGGGCGTTGTGGTCGCCGAGATCGACCCCACGTACAAGGACAGGGTCCGCGCCGCGCTGCCGGCGCTCGACCATCGCGTATTGCGTTGACGCGCGGTTGAAGGATGCGATTTCGTTCGAGGAAACGAGCGTGCGACCCAAAACCGCGGTCGCACGAACAAGGGGGGAAACCCCTTGCGGAAGGAACGAGGGGCTTCGCCCCTTGCATATCCCGTGCGGCGCAGGCGGGGAGTTTTTCGACAAGCTGTTAGGGAATCGCCCATGCTGATGCAAACCCTGGACCAGACGCAGGAACAGCTCCTCGCCACCGCGCAGTCGACGCTGCTCGCGCCCTACGACCTGCAGGCCGGGGCGCTCGGCACGGTGTTCGGCGCGATCCTCGCGCACAAGGTCGACTATGCGGACCTCTACTTCCAGTACCTGCGCAACGAGGGCTGGAGCCTGGAGGAGGGCATCGTCAAGTCCGGCAGCTTCAACATCGACCAGGGCGTCGGCGTGCGCGCGATCTCGGGTGACAAGACGGCGTTCGCGTACTCCGACGAGATCAGCTTCGACGCGCTGGCCGACGCGGCGAACGCCACCCGCGCGATCGCGCGGGCGGGCAGCCGCGCGCGGGTGCCGGCGGCGCGCGCCAACCGCGGGCTGGACCTCTACCGGCCGCTCGATCCGCTCGCGTCGCTCGGCGACACCGAGAAGGTCAAGCTGCTCGAGCGCCTGGAGCGGCTCTGCCGCGCGCGCGACCCGAGCGTCGTGCAGGTGATGGCGAGCCTCGCCGGCGTGTACGAGGTGGTGCTCGTGGCGCGCTCCGACGGCGTGATGGCGGCCGACGTGCGCCCGCTGGTGCGCCTCTCGGTGCAGGTGATCGCCGAGCGCGGCGGCCGGCGCGAGCAGGGCGTCGCGGGCGGCGGCGGACGCTTCGACTACGGCTACTTCACCGACGCGCGGCTGGAGGAGTACGCGATCAAGGCCGTCGATCAGGCGCTCGTCAACCTCGAGTCGCGGCCGGCGCCGGCCGGGACGATGACGGTGGTGCTCGGGCCCGGCTGGCCGGGCGTGCTGCTGCACGAGGCGGTCGGCCACGGCCTCGAGGGCGACTTCAACCGCAAGGGCTCGTCGGCCTTCTCCGGGCGCATCGGCGAGCGCGTCGCGGCGCCCGGCGTCACGGTGGTCGACGACGGCACGCTGCCGCTGCGCCGCGGGTCGCTCAACGTGGACGACGAGGGCAACCCGACGCAGTGCACGGTGCTGATCGAGGACGGCAAGCTGCGCGGCTACCTGCAGGACAGCCTGAACGCGCGCCTGATGCGGATGCCGGTCACCGGCAACGGCCGGCGCGAGAGCTATGCGCACACCGTGATGCCGCGCATGACCAACACCTACATGCTGGCCGGGGACAGGGATCCGCGCGAGATCATCGCCTCGGTCGACCGCGGCCTCTACGCGGTGAGCTTCGGCGGCGGTCAGGTCGACATCACGAACGGCAAGTTCGTGTTCTCGTGCACCGAGGCCTACATGATCGAGAACGGGCGGGTCACCTACCCGGTCAAGGGCGCCACGCTGATCGGCAACGGCCCGGACGCGCTCACGCGCGTGGGCATGATCGGCAACGATCTCGAGCTCGACAGCGGCATCGGCACCTGCGGCAAGGAAGGCCAGAGCGTGCCGGTCGGCGTCGGCCAGCCGACGCTGCGCA